>NZ_JAHLQI010000002.1:318057-636114 GCF_018918345.1 Butyricicoccus intestinisimiae | reverse complement strand
AGCTGACTGGGGCATCTGCGGCGACCTGTTCAAGGTAGTACCGATGATGATCGAGACCATCAAGGCAGCACAGGCTGCTAAGTAATCTGTTTATACAGAAACAGATATAGATATTCGCAAAAATACAGGCAAAGACCTTTGCCGCCGGTTAAATTTTGTATTCAGACGAGAGACGTCCTCCGGATTTCCGGAGGACGTTTTTATTTTTTCGTTTGACTGTGCAGCCACGCCAAGGCATCATGCAGCGTGCCGACGGCATCGCACAAACCCATAGCGACAGCCTCCTGGGCGCCGAGAACCGTGCCGACATCGGTTGCCAGTGCACCGGTTTCCATCATGCGGCGGTTCAGTTCAGACTCCTCAACCGAGGAATTGTCCACGATAAAGCGCGTGATGCGCGTCTGAATTTGCCGGAAATATTCATAGGTTTGCGGCGCGCCGATGACTGTCCCGCTGATACGAACAGGGTGCAGCATCATGGAGGCAGACGGCGCAATCAGTGTGCGCTGTGCCGCGACGGCAAGCGGAATGCCAATGGAATGCCCGCCGCCGAGCACAAGCGAAATTGTCGGCTTGTGCATTCCCGCAATCAATTCGGCAATGGCAAGACCGGCTTCTACATCGCCGCCTGCCGTGTTGAGCAAAATGAGCAGCCCGTCAATATCCGGCGTTTCCTCAATGGCGGCGAGCTGCGGCAAAACGTGTTCATATTTTGTGGTTTTTGTCGCTTCCGGTGCTTCTTGATGGCCCTCAATGGTTCCGATAATGGTGATGCAGTGAATGCTTCCGTGGGAGGAATGCGTTGTGACAGAGCCGGTGTCCGCTTCGGTCTGCTGTTTTTGATCTTTGGTGTCAGCCATATGCAAAAAACCTCTTGTGTTTGTAAAATTTTATCATATATCGCATTGACAAAAGATATTTATACGAATAGTTATCCACATTTCCACAGAGTTATCCACAGAAGCATGTGAAAATCGGTGGATAACCTTGTGCATTTGTGGATAAGGGGCAGGTCATACACAAAATATCGGGGATATCCTGAGACAATGCCCGACAGATTCTCTGTGCAGGACGGCAGTTTTCCGTATTTTCTATTTGTCAAAATGACAGTGTACGCTTTGTAATCAAAATTTTCTTCACTTTTTGTGATAATTTGACGCGAAATATCCGACTGTAATCATCAGACGTATGTAGTTTTCCCGCATCTCAGAAAGTTATGCACAGGCTTGACTTCTGATATCCGGTACGCTATCATAAAATAAGAAAATCCAGTAAAATGAACAGGAGGTCATCTCATGGAGCCGAAAAAATTATATCGAATTGAACAGGGAAAAATGCTGTTCGGCGTTTGCAATGGCATTGCCGCCTATCTCAACATGGATGTGACAATTATTCGCCTGCTTGCGGTGGCACTCGCCGTATGCAGCGGCGCGGGAATCGTTCTGTACATTCTGGCAGCCATCATTATGCCGGTGCGGGAATATTAACAATTATCCGGAACAAATTCGCTGCAAGCTCTTGTCACTCGCGGACGGATTTGCTACAATACTATATAGTATATCATTTGAAAACGGTTGCGGATGTGCGCAAAGCGCGGCATATCCGTTGACAACAAACGCGGAAATTCCGCAGAGAAAAAGGAGAAGTTAACTCTCATGACAAATCCTATTGTCACCATTGAAATGGAAGATGGCGGCGAAATTCAGATCGAGCTGTACGCCGAGACTGCGCCGAACACGGTACGTAATTTTGTAAGTCTGGTATCCAAGGGCTTTTACAACGGAACGACGTTCCATCGCGTTATCCCTGGCTTTATGATTCAGGGCGGCGATCCGGAAGGCAACGGCATGGGCGGCCCGGGCTACACCATTGCAGGTGAGTTCGCAATGAACGGCTTCCACAATGATTTGAAGCACACCCGCGGCGTTCTGTCCATGGCTCGCGCAATGGACCCGAATTCTGCCGGTTCTCAGTTCTTTATTATGGTAGAAGATGCACCGCATTTGGACAATCAGTATGCAGCCTTCGGCCGCGTGATCACCGGTATGGATGTTTGTGACCGCATCGTAGCAACGCGCACAAACTTCCGTGATATGCCGCTCAAGCCGCAGGTTATGAAGAGCGTAACCGTCGAGACCTTTGGCGAAAGCTTTGATGAGCCGGAGAAGGTTTGATCGGACTGTTTCTGACAAGCTGAAGACCGCGCTCCGTGCGCGGTCTTTTTCAGTGGGACACAAGGAAGATTACGATAATGGAGGTCAGAACTTTTGGCAGACATCAGTATCAAAGGACTGAATCAGTTTTTTGGAGAAAATCAAATTTTGCACGACATCACGTTTGATATTTTTCCGGGAGAAAAAGTAGCAATTGTAGGCCCAAACGGCGCGGGAAAAACCACACTGTTTCGCGTGATTACCGGCGAGCTGCCGTATGAGACCGGCACAATTTCGATTGCCAAAAATCGCACGGTCGGCGTCATCGACCAGATTCCGGTTTATGAGCCGGGCGACACCGTAGAGCAAATTTTGCGCTCTGCGTTTCATCGCATCGCGGAGGTGCGCCAGCGCATGACAGAGCTGGAAATGCAGATGGAGAAAAATGATGACTCGCAGATTCTCAAGCAGTACGGCGCGCTGCAGGCGGAATTTGAAGCGATGGGCGGCTATGCACTGGATTATGAAGTAGATAAGGTATGCAACGGTCTGGAAATTCCAAAGGAAATGCGGGCGCAGCCGTTTGATGTGCTGTCCGGCGGCGAAAAGACCCGCGTGAATCTGGCGCGTATTATTCTGGAGGATACGGACATTTTGCTGCTCGATGAGCCGACCAACCATCTGGATTTGGACGCCGTCGAGTGGCTGGGAAATTTCCTGTCTGAATATAAGGGAACCGTGGTTACGATTTCCCATGACCGCTATTTTCTCGACCAGTGCTGTGACCGCATCATTGAACTGTTTGAAGGCCATGCGGACTTTTATGCCGGTTCGTACAGCTACTATGCAGAGGAGCGCAAGCTGCGCTTTGCACAGCGCATGGCAGAGCATGAAAATCAGATGGAGGAGCTCAAGCGATTACAGGATCAATCGCGCAAGATGCACCAGTGGGGCACTGAGAAAATGCACAAGCGTGCGTTCTCCATTGATAAGCGCATCGCGCGCATGACAGTCGCAGACCGTCCGAAGCAGCAAAAAAAGATGTCCATGCAGTTTGGAGATCCGAACTATGAGACGGAAAATGTGCTCAAAGTGCGTGGCATCTGCAAGAGCTTTGACGGTCGGCAGGTCCTGCACGACGTCACGTTCAGCATAAAGAACGGTGAACGCGTGGCAATCTTGGGCGACAATGGCACCGGCAAAACGACACTGCTCAACATTATTTTGGGCTGTGAGGCGGCAGACAGCGGCACAATCAAAAAGGGCGAGGGACTTAAGCCCGCGTATTTGCCGCAGGTCGTTCATTTTGAGGATGAAAACCGCACGCTCGTAGATACCTTGATTTATGAAAAGAACGTCACGCCGCAGACTGCGCGCAATCGTCTGGGACGATTCCAGTTCTCCGGCGAAGATGCACTCAAGCCGGTATCCAAGCTGTCCGGCGGCGAAAAAAGCCGTCTGCGCTTGTGTGAACTGATGTACGATCCGCTCAATATGCTCGTGCTCGACGAGCCGACCAACCATCTGGATATTTTGTCCCGTGAGTGGATTGAGGAGGCCATTGAAGGCTTTACCGGCACGCTGTTGTTTGTATCGCATGACCGCTATTTTGTATCTCGGTTTGCCAATCGCATTATCGTCCTGATGGACGGCGAAATGATTGATTTTACCGGCAATTATGAACAGTATCTCGCCTTTCGTGAGCGCAAAGCCGCGGAAAAAGCAGCTGCTGTGGCGCCGAAGCCCAAAAAAGAAAAGCCCAAGCCAAAGGGCGGCACCAAGCAGTTGGAGAAGAAAATTGCCAAGCTGGAGCGCGAAATTTCTCAGTGTGAGGAACAGAGCACTGCATTGGATGAACAGATGGCTGCTGCGGCAAGCGATCCGGGCAAGCTGATGGAGCTTTCCAACCAGAAGGATGAAGTGGAAACCCAGCTGATGGAACTCATGGAGCAGTGGGAACAGCTGTCTGCGCAGTTGGAGGAGATGCAGGACGCATGAAACGATTCTATCGCACGCTGTGTCTGATCTGTCTGATTGCCACTGTGGGATGCATTCCGTGCGCTATGTTTATGACAACATGGCGGTTTGGTCTGTATTTCTTTGCGGTGTTATGCATTTGTACGGCACTGATGTGCAAGCTTCTTGCATGGCGCGATACACAAACCGGTGTCACACAGCGCATCAGCAAATGGCTCGTGCGCATCGGGCATGTGCTGTTTCTCGTTTGGCTGTGCTCGTTTGTCGGGATAGAGGGCATGATTGTGTCCGGTACACGGTCTGAGGTACAGCAGCCGATAGATGTCCTGTGTGTGCTCGGCGGCGGTCTGCGCGGCGACCAGCCGTCGCAGAATCTCAAAAATCGGCTGGTTGTGGCGATGGACGTCATGAAGCAGAATCCGGAGGCACAGGTCATCGTGTGCGGCGGACAGGGAGCCGACGAAGCGGAGCCCGAAGCGACGGTCATGCGCCGCTGGATGGTGCAGCACGGCGCAGATTCCAGCCGCATCGTACTGGAAGACCAGTCGCACAACACGGTACAAAACATAGAAAATGCCATGAAAATCTGTGAAGAGCGCAGCTGGGATACGCAGCATGTCACGGTTGTGTCGAGCAGCTTTCATTTGTTCCGCATTCGGCATATTATGCGGCATGTCGGTCTGACGCCGTCTGTGGTGTCTGCACCGGCGGGAGATCCGGCATCCGCTGTTTTGATGTACATCCGAGAGTATTTCTCCGTTGTCAAAATGATTGGCAGCGGATACTGGTAAACAAGAGACAGAGACGGACAGAAGGGGGCGTACCTATGATACGGTATACAGTTCCATGCAGCTTATATGCAACGGATAACGACCATTTCCAACTCGCAGAGATTCGGCTGTCAGCGACCGTGGCGCCGCAGTTTATTACCGGACTGCGCGCACTGCTGGGCGGTAAGATAGATGCATTGGAGCTGCACGACGTCAAGCATCGGGCACTGATTCGCGGAGAGGGAAAAGTGACGTATCCGCTATTGATTGGAGACCGCACCGCATATTTCTGCGAAGAAAACTTGTTTGAGATGGAAAATTTTGTGCTTGACCGCCTGTTCGGAAGAAAAAAAGCAAACCAATGTCTGTCCATTACCATCAACGGAGAAGCGGATTTGCAGATGAGCGTTGGGGTGTGGGTAAACGAATAGTAATCAAATAATTTATTTATACAATATAAAACAATATAAATTGTATAATAAAGAGAAATAATAACAAGGAGTTGAAATTCATGCTGGAAAAGCTGGAAGGGCTTGCCGATCGGTATGATGAGCTGGAAAACCAGCTTGCCAGCCCGAATTTATACGATGATCCGGAGCGGGCGGCGGCTCTGACAAAGGAACATCGAAATTTGCAGCCGATTCTCAAGACATACCGCGCATACCAGACTGCTTGTCAGGATGAGCAGGACGCAAAGGAACTGCTGGAGGAAGCGGGCGGCGATGCAGACATGCATGCGCTCGCGCAGGAGACCTTGGTATCCAGCCGCGAGCAAAAGGAGCAGCTGGAGCAGGAATTAAAGATTCTGCTTTTGCCAAAAGACGCGCGTGATGAGCGCAGTGTCATTATGGAAATTCGTGCGGGTGCGGGCGGCGAGGAGGCAGCGTTGTTTGCCGCATCGCTGTACCGCATGTATACCATGTATGCGGATACAAGAGGCTGGAAAACCGAACGCATCAGTGAATCTGAGACCGAATTGGGCGGCTTCCGAGAGATTACCTTCAGCATTGACGGCGAAGGCGCCTTTTCTCGTCTCAAGTACGAGAGCGGTGTGCACCGCGTACAGCGCGTGCCGGAGACCGAATCGCAGGGCCGTGTGCACACGTCTACCGTAACTGTTGCGGTGCTGCCGGAGGTGGATGACGTGGAGCTGACCATCGACCCGAAGGATCTGAAAATTGACACCTATCGTTCGTCGGGTGCGGGCGGACAGCATATCAATAAGACCTCGTCCGCCATTCGTATCACGCACTTGCCGACCGGTATGGTTGTCGAGTGTCAGGACGAGCGAAGCCAGTTCAAGAATCGAGACAAGGCAATGAAGGTACTGCGTTCCCGTCTGTTTGAAATCAAACAGCGCGAACAGGATGACGCGATTGCTGCGGAACGCCGCAGTCAGGTCGGTTCCGGTGACCGCTCGGAGCGCATTCGTACGTATAACTTTCCGGAAAACCGCGTGTCCGAGCACCGCATCAAGCTGACGCTGTATAAGCTGGACAATTTCCTCAACGGAAATCTGGATGAAGTGCTTGACGCGCTGATTACAACCGATCAGGCGGAGAAGCTGGCAAAGATGGAAAATTAAACAAATAGACAAAAATAATTAAAATTATACGAATAGAAATAAAAGAAGGTCAAATCATGCAAACCAAACTGCTGCGTCCGTCGGAAGAACCGGCGGCAATTGAAGAAGCCGGTGCGCTGCTTCGCGCCGGAGAAGTTGTGGGCATTCCCACAGAAACGGTATATGGCCTTGCGGCGGATGCGCTCAATCCGCAGGCAGTCAAGCGTATTTTCGAGGCGAAAGGACGCCCGCAGGACAATCCACTCATCGTGCACATTGCGGATCTCTCCATGGTGCGGGAGATTGCAACGGAGTTTCCGCCGGAAGCACAGAAGCTGGCAGATGCGTTTTGGCCTGGTCCGCTGACCATCATTCTGCCCAAACAGGATAAAATACCAATGGTAACATCTGGCGGATTAAATACAGTTGGTATTCGCTTTCCGGTGCATCCGATGGCACAGGCAATTATCCGCGCGGCAGGCGTTCCGCTGGCGGCTCCGTCTGCCAACATCTCCGGCAGACCGTCTACCACGACAGCGCAGCATGTCATGGAGGACTTGCACGGCAAGATTGCCGCTGTTGTAGATGGCGGTCCGTGCTCGGTCGGTGTGGAATCGACGGTCGTGTCACTGTGCGGCGAACGTCCGCGGCTGCTGCGTCCGGGCGGAATTTCGCTGGAACAGCTGCAATCGGTACTTGGCGAAGTGGATGTTGACCGTGCGTTGAAAGAAAAGATTGACGACAGCGAGAAAGTCTCTGCGCCGGGCATGAAATATCGCCATTATGCGCCCAAAGCACCGGTAACGGTTGTATTCGGCACGCCGGAAGCCAGCGCGCAGTACATCGCGCAAAGACTGGGACAGCATACCGGCGTTTTGTGCTTTGACGATTGTGCGCAGCTGTTTTGCGGAAAAGCGGTTGTGGAGACGTTTGGCCCGTCCGATGATGAAGCACAGCAGGCGCGGGAAGTGTTCGATGCGCTGCGCCGGTTTGATGATACGGACTGCACGGAAATTTTTGCCCAGTGCCCGCCGTCCCGCGGCATCGGCCTTGCGGTGGCAAACCGCATCAAAAAGGCGGCCGGTTTCCATGTGATCGACTTGACGGAGGAACAAGCATGAAAATTCTTGGTCTGACCGGCGGCTCCGGCACAGGAAAAAGCGCTGCCTGTACGGCATTTGCGCGGCTGGGATGCGGCGTCATTGATGCGGACGCAACCTATCGAACGCTGTGCGATACCTGCGAGCCCATGCTGAAAGAAATACAAAATGTATTTGGAGATGTATTTTCTACAGACGGGAAATTAGACCGCAAAAAGCTCGGCGCCATCGTTTTTGCCGATGCGCAGAAGCTGCAGCAGCTCAACGCGATTACCCATCCGTATATTCGGCAGGCCGCCCGCGATGCATTCGCCGCGTATAGCAAACGGGGATGCTTGCTGTGCATCTATGATGCACCGGTATTGTTTGAAGGTCAGATGGAGACGCTCTGCGATAAGACGTGTGCGGTGCTCGCGGCGCGCAATACGCGCATTGCGCGCATTGTGGCGCGGGATGCGATTACGGAGGAGTATGCGGCGCTGCGCATTGACGCGCAGAAAGACGATGCATTTTACCGCGAAAGATGCGATTATGTCGTACAAAATGATGCAGACTTGGACACACTGTATACACAGGTGCGCAAGATCTATGAAGATATGGTGCGCAAATAAACGCATCGGTGCAGAAAGGATGAAAGTTTCATGGAAAACACCCTATTTTATGACAAAAAGACCGGCTGGGATCGCATGAGCGATGCCGAGCAGGCTGCCATGATGGAGTACGCGGAAGGATATAAGGCGTTTTTGGACGAAGCCAAGACCGAGCGTGACGCGGTTCGCCGCCTGCAGGCTATGGCAGAGGCAAACGGCTTTGCGGCATATACCCGCGGCAAGGAAATCCATCCGGGAGAAAAATATTACAAAATAAATAGAAATAAAGCGATTATACTCTTTGTAGTCGGTTCGGACGGCATGCACAGCGGCATCAATCTGTCGGCTGCGCATTTGGACGCGCCGCGCATTGATATTCGCACGGTTCCGCTGTATGAAGACAACGGCATGGCGCTGTTTAAGACGCACTACTACGGCGGCATCAAAAAGTATCAGTGGACAACCATTCCGATGGAGCTGCGCGGCATCGTTTGCCGCATGACGGAAAACGGCGTGGAGTCCGTGGATGTTCGCATTGGCGATAAGCCGGGTGATCCGGTCTTTGTCATCACGGATCTGCTCATTCATCTGGCAACCGAACAGATGGGAAAGACCATGATGAAGGGCATCGAGGCGGAGAATATGAACGTGCTGGTCGGCTCGAAGCCGTCCAAGTCGGACATCGAGACCTCAGATAAAATCAAGCTGTGGGTGATGGAGTTCCTCAACAAGGAATACGGTATCACGGAGGAGGATTTCCTGTCCGCAGAGCTGACCTGCGTGCCGGCGTTCAAGGCCTCGGATGTCGGCTTTGACCGCTCGTTTATCGGCGCCTATGGCCACGATGACCGCGTGTGCTCGTATCCGGCGGCAACGGCGCTGTTGGATCTCAAAGAAACGCCGAAAAAGACGTCTATGGTCATTCTGGTCGACAAGGAAGAAATCGGTTCGGACGGTGTGACCGGTATGCAGTCGCACTTCTTTGACACGCTGGTGGCAGATTTGTGCCGTGCAGACGGCACGCTGTTTGAGGAGTGCATCGAGCGCTCTACCTGCCTGTCTGCGGACGTTTGCAATGCGTTTGACCCGAACTATCCGAATGTTTCCGAGCGCCGCAACGATGCGCGTGTCAACTGCGGCGTAGCACTGGTCAAGTATACCGGTGCGCGCGGCAAGTCCGGTTCTTCCGATGCAACCGCAGAGCTGATGGGAAAAATGCGCTATCAGTTCCATAAGAACCATGTCATTTGGCAGACCGGTCAGCTCGGCAAGGTCGATCAGGGCGGCGGCGGTACCGTTGCCATGTTTATGGCGAACCGCAATATTGACACGGTAGATTGCGGCGTGCCGGTGCTCAGCATGCACGCGCCGTTTGAAGTCATTGCAAAGCTGGATTTGTTTGCCGCTTACAATGCGTTCAAAGCGTTCTATCAGATGGAGCAGTAATCACAATTCGCAAAAAAATATGGCGCTGCCGCAGGCAGCGCCATATTGCGTTTATCTGACTTGAATTTGCTCTAAAACCTTGCCAATCGGTGCATCAATGGTCAATTGCGCGCCGGTGGAGCGCTGCGTCTGACCCTTGTTGATGACGACGAGATATTTGCCGCGGAAGTACTGAATCAAACCAGCGGCGGGATAGACGGCAAGCGACGTGCCGCCGATGATCAGCATATCCGCCTGCGCAATTGCCTGTACACTGTTCATCAGGCACTGCTCATCGAGCGACTCCTCATACAGCACAACATCCGGCTTGATGATGCCGCCGCAGGTGCATCGCGGAACACCGTGACAGGATTTCATGTACTGGGCATCATAGAATTTGCCGCAGTGCTGGCAATAATTTCGATGCACAGAGCCGTGCAGCTCGTAGACGTTCTTGCTGCCGGCAGCTTGATGCAGACCGTCTATGTTTTGCGTGACAACGGCGGTCAGCTTGCCTGCCTGCTCCAGCTCTGCGAGCTTTTTGTGTGCGGCGTTTGGCTTCGCGTCCAGCGCGAGCATCTTGTCCTGATAAAATCGGAAGAACTCCTCCGGCTGAGACTGGAAAAAGGAATGACTGAGGATGGTTTCCGGCGGAAATTTGTACTTCTGATGATATAAGCCGTCAACGCTGCGGAAATCCGGAATGCCGCTTTCCGTCGAGACACCGGCGCCGCCGAAAAAAACAAGTTTCTTGGATTCGTCAATCATGTGCTGCAACGTTTGAATTTGCTGTTCCAATGCCATGGTACTGCCTCCTTGTTTTGTGTGTTACCGCACCAAAGTTGTGGTGTTTGCTTTTCGCTCGTGAATGACCGGCTGTGCTGCCGGATAGCCGATGGCAGCGGATGCATTGACGATGTGACTTTCCGGCACACCGTATTCCGTCAGCAGGGCGCGCACAGCGGGCACATCGCAGACGTCACGCACCTGATTGATCCAGCAGGTGCCGAGACCGAGAGAGGTCGCTGTCAGCAGCACATTTTCCATTGCCGCGCCGGCATCGAGAAAGCTGTTGCGGTTGTCGCGTTCGCCGGATACGATGAGAAAGGCAGCCGGTGCGAAAAAGTTGTAGCCGGCAGGCCGATTGTCCGCCTCTCTGACGGCGGCGGCAAGCGCCTGAATTTTTTCCGTGTTTGCGAGCAGCGTAAAATGCCAGCTCTGTTCATTGCGGCCGGACGGTGCCCAGACAGCAGCGGTCAGCAAATCCTGTAGCTTTTCCGGTTCCACAGGCTGCTCCGTAAAGCTGCGGCACGAGTGTCTGTCCAAAATATTCTGTAATACGGGATTCATATCATCATCTCCTTCTGCCTTTAGTATAATGCAGGGGAGAAACGGTTGCAAGTTTTTCTGCTTTGCACAGATTTCATCAACAGCCTGTGGATAACTTAGAGGATAAACTGTATGTGCATTTGATTTTGACAACAAAAAAAGCAGCATTTCCAAAGAAATGCTGCTTTTGGTGGCCCATCGGGGGTTCGAACCCCGGACCCTCTGCTTAAAAGGCAGATGCTCTACCTACTGAGCTAATGGACCGGACTGGCAGGGGCGGCAGGAGTTGAACCTGCGATACTAGAGTCAAAGTCTGGTGCCTTAACCACTTGGCCACGCCCCCGTATGCAGGCAATCAGCTGAAAGCCCCCGATAAAAAATGTTCTTCACAACGGCGCGCATCGTGAAGAATGAAAAAATGGGGTGAGTGAAGGGAGTCGAACCCTCGGCCTCCAGAGCCACAATCTGGCGCTCTAACCAACTGAGCTACACCCACCATATAGATTTTGAAACGCACATTCGGACTCAATTAGAATGGTACGCCAGGAGGGATTCGAACCCCCGGCCTACTGCTTAGAAGGCAGTTGCTCTATCCAACTGAGCTACTGGCGCATACAGAATCGTCTGTGCCTGCATGTGTGGTATGGAGCGGGTGATGGGAATCGAACCCACGTGTTCAGCTTGGAAGGCTGACATTCTACCATTGAACTACACCCGCAGGCTTTTCACAATGCTCACTTAGTATACCAATCCAAACGGGAATTGTCAAGCGTTTTTTGCAAAAAACTTTTGTTTTTTTCTAAAATTTCGCAGAATACACATTGAACATCGTGACAGCTAGCACACACACAAACAGCGCGATGAGCAGACCGCAGAAAATATTGAGCTGTTTTTGCACAGCGGCAATCTGCTCTTTGTCGCCGGTCTTTTTTACCGCCTCCTGCTTGCGCAGCAGCGCCATCGTCGGAATGAGAAGAACGATGAGAACGGCGATAATAATGAGTCTCCAAGTCATGGGGACACCTCCTACATATATCCCTCCGTCATGGCTGTACCATGGCGGAGGGGATCATAGAATCAAATTGTCTGAACAAGTATCTTGCCGTCTGCAGCAGAGACATGGGCACCGCTGAGCGGGTGTTCCCATGCGGCAATGATGCGGTTGGCGAGTTCGTCCTCGACCTGCTTTTCAATGGCGCGGCGCAGATTGCGGGCGCCAAATTTGACGGAGAACGAGTCCTCTATCAGGTAATCGACGAGGGAATCGTCCCAAGTCAGGCGGATATTGTTCTCGGCCAGCGTATCGCGCAGCTGCCCCAGCATAATCGCCGCGATGCCGCGGAAATCCTCCTTGGTGAGGTGGGAGAACGAAATAATATCATCGATGCGGTTGAGGAACTCCGGACGCATGATTTCCTCCAAAGCCTTGACGGCGCGCGCCTCGTCCTGTTCGGAGACCGTCTTGCCAAAGCCGACAGAGCCGCCGGAGCGGTCGGAACCGGCATTGGAGGTCATGATGATGATGGCGTTTTCAAACGATACTGTGCGGCCCTGTGCATCCGTGATGCGGCCGTCATCCAGCACCTGAAGCAGGATGTTGAGTACATCCGGATGTGCTTTTTCAATTTCGTCAAACAACACCACCGAGTACGGGCGACGGCGCAGCTTTTCGGTCAGCTGACCTGCCTCGTCGAATCCGACATATCCCGGAGGAGAACCGATCAGACGGGAAACCGTGTGCTTTTCCATGTATTCCGACATGTCGAGACGAATCAGCGCCTCCGGCGTGTCGAACAGATCCTCTGCCAGTGCCTTGACCAGCTCGGTTTTTCCGACACCGGTCGGACCGACAAACAGGAAGGAAACCGGCTTGTGCTTCGGGCTGATGCCAGCGCGGGAGCGGCGAACCGCATGAGCCACTGCGGAGACTGCCTTTTCCTGACCGACAACGCGGCGGTGCAGGCGTTCTTCCAGACCGATGAGACGAGAAAATTCCTGTTCACATACCTTGGATGCCGGAACACCGGTCCAAAGCTCGATGACGGAGGCCAAGTGCTCGGCGGTCAGCTCTGGAACCGGAATCTTGCGCAGCTCCGTGAGCTTGTTCTCCGTCTGCAGCTCCAGACTCTTCAGCTCTGCCATCTGCTCATAGACCTCATTGTTCTGCGGCAGCTGCAGCAAATCATCCTGCTTGCGGTGAATGTCTTCCAGCTTGTCGCCCAGCTCCGGAATCTCTGCCGTTGCCGGACTGTCCAGATTCAGGCGGGAGCAGGCTTCATCAATCAAATCAATGGCCTTGTCCGGCAGGAAACGATCCGTGATATAGCGCTCGGACAGTGCCGCCGCCTGATGGCAGATTTCATCGGAAATGTGTACGCCGTGGAAGGTTTCATAATATCCGCGCACGCCCTTGAGGATTTCCGCGGTATCCGTGATGGACGGCTCCGCAATGGTCACCGGCTGGAAACGGCGCTCCAAGGCGGCGTCTTTCTCGATATATTTGCGGTATTCTGCGAAGGTTGTCGCGCCGATGACCTGAATTTCACCGCGGGACAAAGCCGGCTTGAGGATGTTTGCGGCGTTCATAGAACCCTCTGCGTCGCCTGCGCCGACAATGTTGTGCACCTCGTCAATGACAAGAATGATATTGCCGAGAGACTTGATTTCATTGATGAGTCCCTTCATACGGCCTTCAAACTGGCCGCGGAACTGTGTGCCCGCGACGAGGGAAGTCAAATCCAGCAGATGCACTTCCTTGTTTTTGAGCTTGTACGGAACATCGCCCTTGGCAATGCGAATGGCAAGACCTTCTGCGACAGCGGTTTTGCCGACGCCCGGCTCACCAATCAGACACGGATTGTTTTTCTGACGGCGGTTCAAAATCTGAATGACGCGTTCGGTCTCGCTGTCTCTGCCAATGATTGCATCGAGCTGTCCTTCGCGGGCGCGATACGTCAAATCGGTGCAGTATGCAGACAGATTTTTGCGTTTTTTTGCCTCTTTTTTCTTGCGGCGCGCGTCATCCTCGCGGACATCTGTGCCGGATTCCTCGCGCGGTGCTTCCGTGTTGTCGTTGCCGGAGAACATCTTGTCAAGGAACGGGAACGTATGTGTGCCGCCAAAGTCAAACGAATCATCCTGACCGTCTGCGTCGTCCTCGTCCGGATCGATTTCCTCGTCCTCTGCATCGTCATTTTCGGTGTTCATGAGCGAATGCATGTTGGTCATTTCGTCGGTGATCTGATCCAGATCGTCCTCTGTAATGCCCATCTGGCGCATCAAGCCGTCAATCGGCTTCAGCCCCAGTTCCTTGGCGCATTTCAGGCAGTAGCCCTCGTTGGAGGTGCTGCCCTCTTCCATTTTAGAGATAAACACCACCGCCACGTTTTTGTGGCAGCGGGAGCATAAAGGCATATGCATAGGGGTAATTTCCTTTCTACTCTTGCGAAGTATGTATTCGTTGTGAAATAGAGCGGAGCAGGAGAGGCCTGCTCCGTCTTATTATGAGAAAAGTTATGAAAAAATACTCAGGTATTTGCAGGATTGCTTTCAAACAGCGAAACGCCGTCATTCCAGCCGACCAGCTTCCCCGCAATGGCAGAGTTCTCCATCACAGAAGGAGACAGCAGACCGGCATCGGAATATGCTGCCGGAGCAACCAGCTTGACTGCCCACAGGACAACCGTGCACAAAACCAGACCGCAGACCAGTCCGAGTGCGCCGCCGAGCAGCGCATTGCACGAGTGAATGACCGGCAGGCGGGTGAAGATGTCAAACACGGATGCCGCCCAGTGAATGAGAACGAGCAGAACGATAAAAGAAACGAGGAAAATCATCACATAGGCGAGCGCTTCGCCGACACACAGCGCAATGGCGCTGAGCATGGTGTCGCGCGGATCCTCCGCCGCCTGCAGCACCTCTAACGAGACGTGCTGAGACGATAAAATGTTCTGTAAATAGCCGGAAATACTGTTCCACAGCTCGGAAGCAGATGTGGACACAGAGGTCGATAGCGTCGGCATGGATGCGCTGACCGACTCCTTCAGATACGGAGCAATTTTTGCACCGACCTGCACGCGGAAGTGGCTGGCGCATGCCAGCGCGGCGATCAGCGCGGCGAGAGAGCCGAACAGATTAAAAATCGTGCCGATGAACCCTCTGTGGAATCCATTGAGCGTGTATAAAAGGATAACGAGTAAAATAATCCAGTCAACAGCTGTCATAAATATTCCGTCCTTTCAAGGGAATAGAAAATAGAGCGTGTGCTTTGGCGCGTTTAGTCCGAGGAAGCATGCAGATCCTTGAGCGGACTGCCGATGGTCAGCACCCGCGCCTGACTGTTAAACAGCGCGATGGCGGAGCCGCCGGAGCGCATGTACACACGAGACAGACCGGTGAGTCCGGTCTGAGAATCAATCTCTTTTAGACTCTTAGAATAGAACGTGACGGTTTCGCCGGTTGTCACGGCGAGGCGTCCGTCGCAGTAGCTGACGCCGTCCGGCTGCTCCGGCAAATACAGCGGCTTGCGTGAGGCTGTGCCGCGTGCATTGATGAGAACGACTTCCGCGCGGCCGGTCTGCGAATATGCTTCGGTTGCCAGCGCAAGACAGTCGTTTGTCAAGTCGAACGCGATCAGATCATCGGAAGAATAGTCCTTTTGGTACTTGATTTGTCCGCCGCGTGAGACAACATAGGTTGCGCTGTCGCAAACCGTGCACACGGTGTTGTTTCCCAAGAATTTCATGCCGAGCACGAGACTGCCGTTCATGTCAATGCCGTCATTGCCCTCGTTTGGCTTTTTGTCGGAACTGATGTCGGCAAAAAACAGCTTGGAGGTCAGCGTGAGACCGTCCTGACGGAAACAGAACAGTGCCAGCCGCTGGCCGTCCGAAGAGAGCGCCGCAGACATAATATAGTAGTCGTTGGTGGACCAGGTGTATAAATGCTCATTGTCCACGTTGTATACGCGAACCGCACTTTTATAGCCCGCCTCATCGGTCACGATAGCGACATTGCCGTTTGCGGCGATGTCCGCGTTGGTAATCGGAGAGGACATGGTCTGTGAGTACAGCTCGTTGAGCGTGTTCGTGACGGTAAAGCGATACGCCCCGCGGTCAAAGATCAGCAGATACTGGTTGGAGGCACGCATCACCGGATTGGCATAGGAAAGATTGGTTTCCATTTGCGAATACTTGCCCGGCATCTCAAACGACAGCATGTTGTCGGAGCAAACGGCGAGCCCGTTGCCGAACGGCAGAATGGACTTGCTGGAACCGGACGGATATGAGATAACCGTCATATCCTCCGCCGACCGCACAGAAGCGGCTTTGAGAGAGGAACGAATGTTGCCGATGCTTGCCGGTGTAAACAATTGTAAATTCATGCCGACAAACAGCAGCGTCACGAGAACGAGCAGCCGCCCGATATATGTTCGGCCGCGGTGGACGCGGCGCAGGACGGGATCGGGACTGTTCCACAGCGGATCCTCCCGCCGTTTCAAAGACATTTTTTTCATATCGGAAGCCCTCCGGGTACACCTTCGTCGGCTGCCAGATGGAATTGGTCAAGCTCCGGCGTTGTGTCATACCATAGGCGCGTCATGTACAATCCCTGCGGCGGGAGTGTCGGGCCGGCCTGCTCGCGGTCACAGCTCGCCAGAATGCGCGCGATGTCTTCCGGACGGAATTTTCCCTGACCGGCGTACAGCAGTGTGCCGGAAATTGCCCGCACCATGTTGTATAAAAAGCCGTCTGCGGAAACGCGGATGCGAACCAGTGCGCCGACAGCGTCTGCGCTGCACGTGAAAATCTCGCGCACCGTGGATTTGACCGGCGTGCCTACCGAGCGGACGGCGGCAAAATCCTTTTTGCCGATAAAATACTGTGCCGCCTGCTGCATGGCATCGACATCCAGAGAATAGGGATAGAAATAACTGCGGCTCACCGCGAACGGATCGCGGATTTTTCCCGGAGCAATCAAATAGGTATACTCCTTGCGCGTGCAGTTGAAGCGGGCGTCAAAATCGTCCGGAACGAGCGCTGCACCGGATACCGCAATGTCCATCGGAAGATGGGCGTTGATGGCGAACGGCAGACGATCCATCGGAATGGTATGTGTGCCGTGAAAATTGGCGACATACCGCCGCGCGTGGACACCGGCATCCGTGCGGCCGACACCGGACACCGACACGTCCTGTCCCAAAAGGGAGGCGAGCGCTTCGGTCACGGTCTGCTGTACGGAGCTTGCGTTGCGCTGGGTCTGCCAGCCGTGATAGGCAGTGCCGTCATAGCTGAGAATAATCGCTGTATTCAAAGGACAGATTCCTTTCTATGATGAATAAAAGTATAACAGGAGGCTATTACAAAAGTGTGAACAACAGCGCCGGAAAAGAAAAAAGTTTGCAAACGAACCGGCATGCCGTGCGCACGGCAGCATATCTTCCTGTCTATATTATAGAATACAGACCTGAGAAGAAAAATGCAACGGTCAATGTGGCATTTTTTCCGGTTTTATGGTACGATAGCAATACGCTATAGAAGGAACAGGTGGTATTTTCCATTGGCAAATACAAAAAAGACAAGCACGCGGACAAAAAAGACCGCGTCAAACAAAAAAACGTCCGCCGGAACGCGGCGGACAGCTTCTCGGAGCAGCGGCACGAGAACAACCAATACGGCGGCTCGCAAGCGCACGGGAACCGGAAAAAACGGCTCCGCGCGCCGCAGTGCGCCGAAAAGACAGACACAGAACATCCTGCAAACCAATCAGGTTTGGAACAACGTCACAGTCGGCATCGGACTTCTGATGCTGGCGGTTGTGCTGGTGCTTGCGCTGTGTCAAATGGACGGTATTTTGCTCACAGGTGTGCTGCATCTGGTCGGCGGACTGATTGGCTGGGGCACGCAGATGTTTTGGGTTGCCTTGTGCGTGGGCGGCATGTTCGCCCTGTGCGATTTGCAGCCGGTGCGCCTGCGCGTGACAAGTATTTTGCTGTTTCCGGTGCTGTGGAGTGCGCTGGCACAGAGCATCCTCATTCATCCGCGCATGACGATATCGTTCACATCCATCATTGAGCTGTGGCACAACGGACAAAATCTGCATATGGGCGGTGTCATCGGCGGTATGCTGGCAAGTGTGCTTGCGCTCCTGCTGTCCGGCATGGGCGCAAAAATTTTGCTCGTCATGCTCATGATGATTTTGCTGCTCATTATCTTCAACACCACACCGGCGCGCATCTGGATGCGTCTGCGCGGCGTGCTGTATGAGGACGTCGAACAGCTGCGCGAGCACGATATGACCGTGACGCCGGCAAAGACGCGCACGCAGCCGCTGGATGACGAAGACGACGGCACACAGATACTCGGACAGACCAGTCTTATCGGCAGACTGCGCAATCAGCGCGGCAATCACCGAAAGGCTCGGCTGATGAAGCAGCAGGAACAGGCACAGCGTGACGCTGAACAGCAAAAGACCGATGATTTGTCCGGCGGCATGATTGAGAACGAAGCATTTGATCAGGCGCGCGAGGAGGCAGCAGCCGCCTCGCGGGCGCGATATGAGAAGAAAATGGACAATCGGCGCAGGTTGGCGGATGTGATGCCGGATCTCACGGAGGCGCTGCACACACCGACAGCGAACACCCAGAAATCCGAACCGGATGTGCCGCCTTGGGAGGAGGCCGCCGCGGCGGCAGAGCAGCAAGCCGCTGTCCCGCAGGAAGAAAAAAGCTCGTCCAAAGAGGAACGGCAGCAAGTGCATCAGGAAATTTCCCGTGCGCTGGACGTACCGGCGGCAGAATATCAATATCCGCCGCTCAGTCTGTTAAACCGTTCGCCGAAATCCTCCAATACTGATGTGCGCGCCGAGCTGCGCGACAGCGCCGCGCGGCTGGTCGATACGCTGTCCTCGTTCGGCATTGATGTGCAGATTATCAATATTGTGCGCGGCCCGTCCGTCACACGCTTTGAAATTCAGATGGAGCGCGGTGTCAAATTCTCGCGCATCACCTCGCTGTCGGATGATATCGCCCTGTCATTGGGCGCAGATACCGTCCGCATTGCGCCAATTCCGGACAAACTGGCGGTTGGCATTGAGGTGCCGAACCGCACGGTACAAATGGTATCGCTGCGCGATGTCATCGGCTCGAAAAACTTTGAAAACTCCCGTGCGAGCTTGTCGGTTGCGCTGGGCAAGGACATCACTGGCACGGCACAGGTCATTGATTTGGCAAAGATGCCGCACTTGCTCATTGCCGGCACAACAGGCTCCGGTAAATCCGTGTGCATCAACTCGATTTTGATTTCACTGCTGTATAAATCTTCACCGGCGGATGTGCGGCTCATCATGGTAGACCCGAAAATGGTCGAGCTGGGCAATTACAACGGCATTCCGCACCTGCTGATTCCGGTTGTCACAGACCCGAAAAAGGCATCCGGTGCTTTGAGCTGGGCGGTTAGCGAGATGGAACGGCGCTATGCGCTGTTTGCTGCATCCGGTGTGCGCGGTCTGAGCGATTACAATGAACTGGTGCGCCAGCAGCAGGAACAAGAGCAGCAGACCGAGGACGCGGACGGACAGCAGATGGTGCATCCGCGCATGGAGCATCTGCCGCAAATCGTCATTGTCATTGATGAGCTGGCGGATTTGATGATGGTTGCGGCAAAGGAAGTTGAGACATCTATCTGCCGCATCGCGCAGAAGGCGCGTGCCGCCGGTATGCATCTGGTTGTTGCAACACAGCGGCCGTCCACCGATGTCATCACCGGTCTGATGAAGTCGAACATTCCGTCACGCATCGCGTTTGCTGTTGCATCGCAGGTTGAGTCACGCATTATTTTGGACACTGTCGGCGCGGATAAGCTGATTGGCAAGGGCGACATGCTGTACTCTCCTATCAATCTCAATAAACCGCTGCGCATTCAGGGCTGTTTTGTCAGCACCGAAGAAATCGAGCATGTCATTCAGTACGTGAAGAAAAATGCCGAGGCGGAATATTCGCAGGAGGTAATGGATCACATCGAGAAGCAGGCGGAGAGCGAATCGTCCGGCGGCTATGACGCCTCCGAGGACGAAGATGAGCTGCTGCCGCAGGCCATTACCATTGTTGTCGAGTCGGGACAGGCATCGGTATCCATGCTGCAGCGCCGCTTGAAATTGGGCTATGCGCGCGCCGCGCGTCTGGTCGATCAGATGGAGCAGCGCGGCATTGTCGGCCCGTTTGAAGGCTCCAAGCCGCGCCGCGTGCTCATCACGCGTGATGATTGGATGCAGATGCAGCTGCGCGCAAGAGATCTGCCGTGATACAAAATTCTAAGCACATGAAAATACACAAACCGCTTGCATATTGCGGCGGGAGTATAGTAAGATAACAGTATACACAACAAGAGATACGCAAGGAGGTTTTTACTATGTCTTTCCGTAAAATTGATCCGACTGAGCTGCCGGGCAACGCCATTGACGAAATCTGCAACAAGTGGATGCTGCTGGCTGCCGGTACAGAGGATGATTTCAATTTCATGACCATCAACTGGGGCATGCTGGGCGAACTGTGGTTTAAGCCGGCAATGACCGTTTATGTGCGTCATTCCCGTCACACCTTTGGCTATATGGAGAACAACGATGTGTTCACCGTGACCTGCCTGAAGCCGGGACATGAGGATGCACTCAAGCTGGCTGGCTCCAAGTCCGGCCGCGACATCGACAAGCTCAAGGAATCCGGTCTGACCAAGACCATGATTGACGGCGTGCCGACCTTTGAGGAAGCTGCATACACCCTCGTGTGCAAGAAGATGTACGCACAGGAGCTGCCGCCGGAGAACTGCACCGATATGCCGATTTTTGAGCACGCATACGATGCACCGGACTACCACAAGATGTATATCGGTCAGATCGTTGCCGCTTACGTCAACGACTAATTGATAGAATAGGGTGTTGGACGCCCATCCCGCTGGCGGGATGGGCGTTTTTGCGTGTGTCGGAAAGTAAAAGTAAAAAAACAGGAAATTCGTAAAATATTCCGTTTCTTCTTCCGCTCTGCTGTGGTATGATAAAAGCTGAGAAAAACTAGGAATTTCTAAAATCAGTCAAAAGAGGACGATATGGCAAAGAAAACAGGCGGCTTTTTGCCGATTTCAAAAGAAGATATGGTGTCGCGCGGGTGGTATTACTGTGATTTTCTGTTGGTAACCGGTGATGCGTATGTGGATCATCCGTCGTTTGGCACGGCGGTTATCTCGCGTGTGCTGGAGGATGCGGGCTATCGCGTGGCAATTCTGTCCCAGCCGGATTTTCGCTCGGAGGCGGATTTTGCGGCGATGGGACAGCCGCGCTATGCGGTGCTGATTAACAGCGGCAATATTGACTCCATGGTGGCGCATTATACGGCATCCAAAAAGCGGAGACATGACGATTCGTATTCTCCCGGCGGTGTGGGCGGCAAGCGTCCGGATCGTGCGGTAACGGTATATGCGAAGCTCGCGCGCCGTGCGTTTCCGAATACGCCGATTTATCTCGGCGGACTCGAAGCGAGTCTGCGCCGCTTTGCGCACTATGATTATTGGGCGGATCATATTATGCCGTCCATCCTGCAGGATGCGGGAGCAGACGGTCTGATGTTCGGTATGGGCGAGAAATCCGTGCTGGAAATCGCCGCGAATCTGAAGGCGGGAAAGCGCGGACCGGACGTGTGCAAACAGGTTCGCGGCACGGCATATTTTACCAAGAATGCACAAGATATTTCGTTCCCCGCTGTGTGGTGTCCGTCTATGGAAGAAACAGTAGAGGACAAAATCAAATACGCAGAATCGGTAAAGATACAGTACGCACAGCAAGACCATATTACGGGAAAAGCAATTGTACAAAAGCATGGCCATCGCCTGCTGGTGCAGAATCCGCCGTCCATTCCGCTAACGACAGAGGAAATGGACTGGGTATACGGTTTGCCGTATGAGAGAACCTATCATCCGAGTTATGAGGCTGTCGGCGGTGTTCCGGCGATTGCAGAAGTGCAGTTTTCGATTATTCACAACCGCGGCTGTTTCGGCGGCTGTAATTTCTGCTCGCTGGCGTTCCATCAGGGCAGATATATTTCCTCGCGCTCCCATGAATCGGTTGTGGCAGAGGGTAAGCGCATCGCTCAGCATCCGGATTTTAAGGGATATATTCATGATGTCGGCGGCCCGACGGCAAATTTCCGCTTTCCGGCTTGTAAGAAGCAAGAGACACAGGGCTTATGTCAGAATAAGCGCTGTCTGTTCCCGAAGGCCTGCGGCAATTTGCGCGCAGATCATTCGGACTATCTCAAGCTGCTGCGTCAGCTGCGGGAAATTCCCGGCGTCAAGAAGGTATTTGTGCGTTCGGGTCTGCGCTATGATTACATGATGGCGGATGACAACGATGAATTTTTCCTGGAGCTGGTCAAGTATCATATCAGCGGTCAGCTCAAAGTCGCACCGGAGCACATGAGCGATCATGCGCTGTATTATATGGGCAAACCGTCATTTGACGTATACCGCCGGTTCAAGGAGCGGTATGAGCGCATCAATGCAAAATTGGGCAAAAAACAGTACTTGGTACCGTATCTGATGTCCTCGCATCCGGGCGCAGAGCTGAGCGATGCCGTGCATCTGGCAGAATATCTGCACTCGATTGGCTATATGCCGCAGCAGGTGCAGGATTTTTATCCGACACCGGGCACGCTGTCCACAGCGATGTACTATTCCGGCGTCGATCCGCGCACGATGAAGCCGGTGTATGTTGCCAAGACACCGGAGGAAAAGGAAATGCAGCGCGCACTGCTGCAGTGGCGCAGACCGGATAAGCGCGCAATCGTCATCAAAGCGCTGCTGCAGGCGGGACGAGAAGATCTCATCGGCTATGGCAAAGAGTGCCTGATTCGTCCGCGTCCCAATGAACATTTTGCACATTTACACACGGAAAAGCCGTCCAAACGGCACGGTCGCGGACGCAATACGCAGCCATCGCGCAGAACGGACAGAACGACAGATCGGCGTGCAGCGCGCACAAGCAATCGTTCCGGCGGCGGACGCAGAGATCAGAAATCCAACCAAAAGAAGAAATATACCAAACATAGATAACAGGAGAATCATATGTGGATTGCAGATAAATGGAAAGATTTTGAAGTGCTCGACTGCGGCAATGGCGAAAAAGTAGAGCGCTGGGGCAAGCAGGTGCTGGTTCGTCCGGACCCGCAGGCAATCTGGCCGAAGCAGAAAAACGTTTCTGCTTGGAGAACCGCAGATGCGTCTTATCATCGCTCGTCTTCCGGCGGCGGCAAGTGGAACATCAAAAAGCTGCCGTCTCAGTGGGACATTCATTATCGCGAACTCACGTTTCACATCAAGCCGATGAACTTTAAGCATACCGGTTTGTTTCCGGAGCAGGCGGCAAACTGGGATTATGTAGACGGACTGATTCGCAAGTCGGATAAGCCGGTGCGAGTCCTCAATTTGTTTGCGTACACCGGCGGTGCAACACTGGCGGCAGCTGCTGCAGGCGCCAGCGTCTGCCATGTCGATGCCTCCAAGGGCATGACCCAGTGGGCAAAGGAAAATGCGGCGGCTTCGGGTCTGGCAGATCGTCCGATTCGCTGGATTGTCGATGACTGCAAGAAGTTTGTCGAGCGTGAAATTCGCCGCGGACATAAGTATGACGGCATCATTATGGATCCGCCGAGCTACGGCAGAGGACCGACGGGACAGGTTTGGAAGATTGAAAATGACATTGCTGATTTTATTCAGCTGACCTCTCAGCTGCTGTCGGATGATCCGCTGTTTCTGCTTGTCAACAGCTATTCGACAGGTCTCGCACCGGCTGTCATGGGATATATTCTCGGCACAACGATTGCCTCTCGCTTTGGCGGTCATATTGATTGTCAGGAGCTGGGTCTGCCGGTGAAATCGACGGGCTATGCCCTGCCGTGCGGCAATACGGCACGCTGGGTGAATACCAACCGGTAAAAATAAAGGAAGTACACCATGTCAGACATGATTCATGCGGAAAATTTAACTTTCCGCTATACAGATTTTTCCCGTGCAACGCATTTGGCGCTGGACGGTGTGAATCTTACAATTCCATATGGACAGTTCACCGCGATTTTGGGTAGAAACGGCTCGGGAAAATCCACGTTTGCCCGCATGTGCAACGCCATCAATCTGCCGTCCGGCGGCAGAATCTGGGTGGATGGAATGGATACCATGGATGAAGAACAACTGTGGGACATTCGCCGTGCCTGCAGTATGGTGTTTCAGAATCCGGATAATCAGATTGTCGCAACCGTCGTAGAGGAAGATGCGGCGTTTGGTCCGGAAAATATGGGTGTAGAGCCCAAAGAAATCCGCAGCCGCGTCTATCAGGCGCTCAAAATGGTTGGGATGTATGACTATCACCTGCACGCGCCGCATTTGCTGTCCGGCGGACAAAAACAGCGCGTTGCCATTGCCGGCGTGCTGGCCATGAAGCCGAAATGCATCGTGCTTGATGAGCCGACTGCTATGCTGGATCCGCAGGGACGTGCGGACATTATGCGTATTTTGCATGAACTGCACGAAAAGCAGCACATTACCATTATTTTGATTACACATCACATGGATGAAGCGGTGCAGGCGCAGCGTGTCGCAGTATTAGACGGCGGGCATCTCGTCATGGACGGCACACCGCGCGAGATTTTCACACAGACCAAACGGCTGCGCGCGTTGGGACTGGAAGCGCCGCAGAGCATTGAACTGCTGGAGCGCATCAACCAGACCGCTGGAGAGCAGATTCCGATGGATGCATTGACCGTCACGGAATGCGCCGACCGGCTGGAAGCATGGCTGAAAGGGGGCGCACAAAAATGAGCGAACGAGATATTCCCATTTTGGAAGTGCATGACCTGAGCCATGTATACAGCAAGGGCACACCGTTTGAGCAAAAGGCGCTCGACCATGTCAATCTAAACGTGGAGCGCGGCGAATTTTTGGCAATTATCGGTCATACCGGTTCGGGAAAATCCACCCTGATTCAGCATCTCAACGGGCTGCTCCGTCCGACAGACGGGCAAGTGCTTTTGCACGGAAAAAATATTTTTGCCTCAGACTGCGATATTCGCCGTGTGCGCTTTCGCATCGGACTGGTGTTCCAGTATCCGGAATATCAGCTGTTTGAAGAAACAGTTGGCAAGGATATCGCCTATGGTCCAACCAATATGGGACTGGATGCCGCAGAGATTGAGCGGCGTGTTGCGCAGGCGATGGAAGATGTCGGATTGGATGTCAGTCTGCGCGACAAGTCGCCGTTTGAGCTGTCCGGCGGACAAAAACGCCGCGTCGCGCTGGCGGGCGTTGTGGCGATGCAGCCGGAGATTTTGGTGCTCGATGAGCCGACGGCGGGACTGGATCCGGCAGGACGCCGGGAAATGTTCGAACTCATTCGCCGCCTGCACGATTTGCACGGCACAACCATTGTGCTCGTTACCCATTCGATGGAGGATGCGGCGCGCATGGCGGATCGCTTGGTGGTCATGCAAAACGGACGGGTTTTCCTGACCGGAAAACCGGAGGAAGTGTTTGCGCGGGCAGATGAATTGGAACAGGCGGGACTTACCGTGCCGCAGGTTACAAAGATTTTGCTGGAATTAAAAAAACGCGGCATTCCAGTCGATACCGGCTGTTATACCATAGAGCAGGCAGTTGCACAGCTGCTTGCATATAAACAGGCAGGAGGGAAGAACGGATGCTGAAGGACATCACACTGGGACAATATTTTCCGGGGCGGTCCATTCTGCACCGCGCCGACCCGCGCACCAAGATTTTGCTGGTCTTTGTGCTGATCATTGCCATATTTGTGTGCAGCAATCCGGCATCTCTGCTGCTGCTCGCGCTGTTTATTTTCGGCATGGTCTATCTGGCGCGCCTGAGCCTGCGCATGGTGCTGCGCGGCCTTAAGCCGCTGCTGTTTATTATCATATTTACTGCCGTGCTCAATTTGTTTATGACGCCGGGCGGAAAAACGCTGTGGAAGTTCGCCATGCTGACAATTACATCGAGCGGTGTGAGCCGTGCGGTGCTTATTGTTGTGCGGCTGATTTTACTGATTGTCGGCGCGTCGCTGCTGACGTATACGACTTCTCCGATTCAGCTCACAGACGGATTGGAAAAGCTGCTGTCTCCGCTCAAAAAGGTGCATGCGCCCATTCATGAGCTGGCGATGATGATGTCGCTGGCACTGCGGTTCATTCCGACGCTGGTGGAGGAGACCGACAAAATTATGAGCGCACAGCGCGCCCGCGGCGCGGATTTTGACTCCGGTGGATTGATGCACCGCGTCAAAGCGCTCGTGCCGATTCTGGTGCCGCTGTTTGTGTCGGCATTCCGGCGGGCAGATGAGCTGGCAACTGCGATGGAGTGCCGCTTGTACCGCGGAGATATTGGCCGCACGCGGATGCGTCAGCTGAAATTTGGAAAAGCAGATGCTATTTGCGCCATTGCCGCGGTCGTCGTCATCGGCGGCGCGATTGCAGCGCAAATCATTGCATAACAAGTATCATAAAACAGGATTTTCGCAAACGGAAGGGGAGCTATTCAAAATGTATCGTTTGATTGCACTGGATCTGGACGGAACGGTGCTGACCAGCAGTATTGATATACTTCCATCGACGGTGGAGGCGGTAGCCTATGCCCGCAGCAAGGGCGTCAAGGTCATCGTCTGTACCGGTCGAATTGTAGGAGAAGCTGCTGTTTTCTCGAAGGAAATCGGCGCATCTTCTCTGCTGATTTCGGCGGGCGGCGCGGCGATTTCCGATGTGCGCAATGCGCGCAACGTCAAGGAATGGGCGATGCCGTGGGACATTGGCGCAAAGGTCGTGGAAGCCGTGCAGAATCGCCCGGTCACCGTTATGATTTATGTAGGTGACAGACTGTATTTGAACCCGTATTCGGACGAAATTTTATGTAATACCAAGCGCACAGAGGGATTCTGGGCGAGCAAAGTGGTGCTGCCGGATGTTGCAGCGACGATTCGGGAACACAAATTTCCGGTATCGAAGGTGTTCGCCCGCGGCGATGTGCAGGTACTTGCGGAAGCGCTGGCGGAGATTAACCAGCTGCCGGGCATTCATATCACGCGTTCGGCGGAAAATAACTTTGAGATTATGCCGGAGGGCGTCAATAAGGGTCTTGCCTTGCAGGAGCTGACACAGGTCATGGGCATCACAATGGATGAAGTCATGGCAATCGGCGACAGTGACAACGATTCGGATATGCTGCGCATCGCAGGCATGCCGGTCGTGATGGGAAATGGTGACGAGGCCGTAAAGAAGCTGGCGAAATATGTCACAGACACCAATGATAATGACGGTGTGGCAAAGGCGATTTATAAATTCATCTAAGGGAAATAGATGGTAGATATAGAATAGGGAAAAGAAAAAGACCTGCCGGAGGCGGGTCTTTTGTGCTGTTATGCGGCGTTTTTGAGATACTGCTTGAGCGTCAGATAGTCATATGTCACGAGCGGTTCATTCTTGTCCGCGGTGAGTATGTCGGTCTGTGTCAGATTGCCGTGCTTGTCGTAGGTATTGGTGTACTTGACCTGTAAATTTCCCTGTGCGTCATACGTGCTGGTATTGACCAGCCGACCGTCTGCATCGTAGTCCATTTCGTCCCAGCTGTCCAGCACGTCGTTGGTATAGGTGCTGGATTTGACGAGATGCCCCGCTTCATTGTACAGAGATTCGATGGTGATGGTATCCGCAGCCGGATGATCTTCCGTCCCGCTGTGCTGAACGGATTTGGTCTGTCTGCCTTGGTCATCCGTCGTGATTTCACACCAATAGTTGTTGCTGGCACTGCCGTGATTTTCCGTGTGCACCCGTTTGGTGAGATGACCGTTTTTGTCGTAGGAGAAGGCTTCTTCGTAGTCTTTGCCGTTGCTGCCGTCCAGATTGACGGTAACAGCTAAATTGCCGTTTTTGTATTTATTTTGCACACGAGTTTGAACATCGCCGGATTCATTGTATGTGAGGATTTCCGTCGGCTGATTGTCCTCGCTGTATGTTGTTTCTGTCCAGCCGGTAAGATTTCCGGATGCAGAATAACGGGATTCTTTGGTGCAGTTCCCGTTTGCGTCATAGTCATAGGTAACATAATTGCCTGTGTTGGCGGTCTGCTTGGTACATACATAGGGATTTTCGGATGAGCCTGCTTTGCCGGAACCGCAGCCTGTCAGCAAAAAAGCCGCCAGACAGACCAAAAACAGGGCAGAATGTGTGTGTTTCATGGGTCGTCCTCCTTTGTCTAGTATAGCATACCATAAAAGTTAGCAAAACACAACGACGAAGGCAAAAAAACGCCGGTTCCGAAAACATTCGGAACCGGCGCGATATCCTTAGAGTTACCTATTACTTGGCATTTTTGCGGTTGCGCTTCTGCCACTCACGCGGCGGGATGCCGAATACCTTGTGGAAGGCACGGGAGAAGTGCAGCTGGTTCGGATAGCCGACAGAACGGGCAATGGTTGCAATCGGTGCGGCACCGATTTCCAGATAGTGACAAGCAACGCTCATGCGCTGACGAATCAGATATTCCTGCGTGGTCATGCCGGTCGCATCGCGGAACAGCTTGCCGAGATAGCTTCTGTTCAGGCCGCAGTATTGCGCAACATCCTCCACGGAAATATCCTGCGGGTATTTGGTCTTAATATAACGAATCGACTTTTCCACATAGTACTGCTGCAGGTTGGATACCTTCGGCTGACAGGGGCGCGGGCTTTCCTGTACCAGATAATCCAGCATTTCCATCGCCAGACCATACGCTGCCAGTGCGCCCAGTTCGGTGTCCGGAGCGGTCAGCTGAGCCAGCGTGCTTTTTGTCTTGCAGTTGTCGCCCAGATCCGCCAAAGACAAAATCGGCTTTTGCGGCGTCAGACCGGCGCGTGCCAGAATCTTCGGCAGCGCATCGCCGGACATCTCTGCCCACATGAGCTGAATCGGACCGTGCAGAGCGGAAGCATTGACGCAGACATCCGGAAACATCACGAGGATGGAGCCAGGTTCGATGGTATGCATTGAGGAGCCGAGCTTCAAGCTGCCGGAACCCTCTGTTATATATGTGATAACAGTGTGCTCGTTCAAAATCGGCAGCTGCGTAAAATCGGCGTCCTTCTCATACCGACCATACTGCCGCAGGGCAGTCTGGGAGAAGCTGGCAGAGTCACAGAATTGAGTTGTAAATTCGACCATAATAAATCTCTCCTTGCCTGTGCATATCCGTAAATAAGGGGAAAATATACGGGTTTATGCAAATATTCCTTCTCAAATCTCTCAATATAATATCATTATACGGAAAAGAACCACATATTGCAAGAGGGCTTTCGAAAATTTTAAAGAAAACTTAAATTGGCATAAAGAAATAAAAAATTCGGGAAAAACGATTAAATGCGAGATTAGACGCCGCAAATGGGCGGCGGATTTTATCGGATATGCGTGCTGCGTGCACGTGGACAAAAGTTTGGGAAAATGAGAATAGTACACAAAAAACGGGAGAGAGAATGCATTTGAATGACGAAAAGTAACAAATGCAAAAATGAAATATCACGGAATTACCAGTAAGAACCGATAAAATCAGCCTAGTGTTTTGTAAAAACATTGGGCTGTACGGAGAAAAATTTATATTTTGCTGGGAATCCCTTGTCTCAGCCAAACCATTGTGCTATTCTAAACAGGATGGGTGGTATTGCGGCACGCCGCAAACTGCACCGGATGTTTTTTCTTTTTTTCGGCACAGCCTATATTGTGAAGGAGCAAGTGGGACTGATGCGCAGGGAATCGCCGCCGGCATTACGCGGAGGTGGTTCGTATGAAAATTGGTTTTATCGGCGCGGGAAACGTCGGGACATCGCTCGGAAAGCTATTTGCCCAGCGCGGTGTTTCGGTCACGGGATACTTCAGCAGAACCCGCAGACACGCCGAGGAGGCAGCAGAGTTTACAAGGACGCATTGCTTTGATACATTGGAAGAAATTGTACAAGCGAGCGATACCCTGTTCGTGACCACATCGGACGGTGTGGTTGCACGCATGTGGAACGACATGAAAACACTGCCGATCAAAAGTAAATGTATATGCCATTGCAGCGGCGCACTGCCCAGCTCGGTTTTTGAGGGCGCAGCACAGTGCGGCGCACAGACTTGTTCTGTGCATCCGATGATGGCAGTCAGTGACCGATTCTCCGTGTGGGAGAAGCTGAACGGCGCATTTTTTACGTTGGAAGGCGACGGCGCTCCGCGTATGCAGGAGGTCTTGGACACCTGCGGCGTGCAGCATGCGACGATTCAGGCGGCAGACAAGGCGCGCTATCATTTGGCGTCATGCGTTGTGAGCAATTTGGTTGTTGGACTGGCGGATTGGGGCACACAGCTCTTGGAGCAGTGCGGCTTTACGCAGGAACAGGCACTGACCGCTTTGACTCCGCTCATGCGCGGAAACATGCAGGCAATCTGTGACAAAGGTGCGCAGAATGCTCTGACAGGTCCGGCAGAGCGCGGAGACATGGGAACGATTCAGTCGCACATGGCATGTTTGACGCGGGAAGAACAGGCGCTATACGCCCGTTTGACGCGCAGATTGTGTGACATTGCGCACAAAAAACATCCAGACAGAGACGATACCGCCCTTACCAAGTACTTGGAGGGATTGTCATGAAGAACACTGTATTAACATTCCAGCAGGCAAAAAAAGAAGGCACGCGTCTTTCGATGCTCACGGCGTATGACTATTCGACAGCGAAGCTCGTCGATGCGGCAGGTATCAACTCGATTCTGGTAGGAGATTCGCTGGGAAATACCATTCTCGGCTATGAGGACACACTGTCCGTTACAATGGAAGATATGATTCACCATACGGCAGCTGTTGCACGCGGTGCGAAAAATGCACTGGTCATCGGCGATATGCCGTTTATGTCTTATCAGGCATCTGTTTATGACGCAGTTGTCAATGCAGGCAGACTGATGAAGGAAGGCCGCGCCAACGCAGTAAAGCTGGAGGGCGGCGCTTCTGTATGCGAGCAGATTAAGGCGATTGTCGGCGCATCCATTCCGGTTTGTGCACATATTGGTCTGACTCCGCAGTCTATCAATGCGTTTGGCGGCTTCAAGGTACAGGGCAAGGGCGAAAAGCAGGCACAGCAGCTGTTGGACGACGCCCGCCGCGTACAGGAGGCAGGTGCCTTTGCTGTTGTCTTGGAAGGCATTCCGGCACTGCTGGCACAGAAGATTACCGACACACTGGACATTCCGACCATTGGCATCGGCGCAGGCGCCGGCTGCGACGGTCAGGTTCTGGTTTATCAGGATATGCTCGGTATGTTTACCGATTTTAAGCCGAAGTTCGTCAAGCACTTTGCCAACGTCGGTGAGATTATGACCGAAGCGTTCAAGACCTTCGATCAGGAAGTCAAGGAGGGCGTGTTCCCGGCACAGGAGCACACCTATAAGATTGATGAAGACATCATCGGCAGATTGTACTAAGAGATAGGCATCGGATAAAGGAGTTTCACATGATTACCATCGTTAAGACAATAGAAGAAGTTCGCGCACAGGTCAAGGCATGGCGCGCAGAGGGACTGACCGTCGGTCTGGTTCCGACCATGGGATACCTGCATGAAGGCCATCAGAGCCTGATTGCCCGCTCGGTTGCAGAGAACGACCGCACGGTTGTCTCCGACTTTGTCAATCCGATTCAGTTCGGACCGACTGAAGATCTGGCAACCTATCCGCGCGACATCGAGCGTGATGCAGCGCTGTGCGAGTCCACCGGCGCAAATCTGATCTTCCATCCGGAAGCAGACGAAATGTACGCACCGGATTTCTGCACCTATGTTGATATGGATCATCTGACCAAGGGACTGTGCGGCAAAACCCGCCCGATTCATTTCCGCGGCGTCTGCACGGTTGTCAGCAAGCTGTTCCACATTGTACAGCCGGATCGCGCATACTTCGGTCAGAAGGACGCACAGCAGCTGGCAGTCATCCGCCGCATGGTGCGTGACCTGAACATGCCGCTGACCATCGTCGGCTGCCCGATTATCCGCGAAGAGGACGGTTTGGCAAAGTCCTCCCGCAACACCTACCTGAGCGCAGAGGAGCGCAAGGCAGCACTGTGCCTGTCGCGCGGTCTGAACAAGGGTAAGGCTGCCGTAGAGGCTGGCGAGACCGATGCAGAGAAGGTCAAGGCAATCATCACCGCTGAGATTGAGGCAGAGCCGCTCAGCCGCATTGACTACGTAGAAATTGTAGATTGGAACAATCTGGAGCCGGTCAGCAGCACCGAGGGCTCGATTCTCGCTGCTGTTGCCGTATATATCGGCAAGACCCGCCTGATTGATAACTTTATCATCGAACGCTAAATATAAACGGAGGACGAAATTTACATGACAATCCAGATGCTGAAAGGCAAAATTCACCGCGCCGTTGTTACACAGGCAGAACTGAACTATGTTGGTTCCATCACGGTTGACAGCGAGCTTTTGAATACAGCTGGTATTTATGAGTATGAAAAAGTACAGATTGTAGACGTAAACAATGGCAATCGCTTTGAGACTTACACCATCGCAGGTGAGCCGGGCAGCGGCGTGATCTGTCTGAACGGCGCGGCAGCACGCTGCGCATCTGAGGGCGACCATGTGATTATTATGGCCTATGCGGATGTGACGCCGGAGGAGGCGCAGACCCATAAGCCGAAGGTTGTTTTTGTTGACGACGACAACCACATTGCGCGTGTCACGCACTATGAGAAGGCGGGCGCACTGTACGACGACGAGCGACTGTAAGACAAGCAGAAAATAAAAAATACCTGTAATGAAACAGACACAACAACTGCGTTGTGTCTGTTTTTTCGTGGGTGGATAAAAATGAATATAGATTCAGACAATTTTTTAGCAATTGCAATCTTGAAGGAAAATTTATACAATTTTGCAAAAAAAGACGAAAAAACGCAAAAACGCAAAGAAAATATATAGAAAAGGTGATTGCAGTTTTGAAAAGAACATGGTATGATATTGATAAGCAATGTGTTTGAGCTAGAGGGGGAACAGGCAAGCATGCGCTGTGATATTGAAAAAAAAGAGAACAGCATACAGGCGCAGACCATCGTACAATTGTTCTTGGATGTATGCATCATCCTGAGCAGCATGGGCGGCGCCCTTTGGGTGCGCATGGATTTCCAGTTTGGCGGGATTGATACGGTATTTTTGCAGTCCTTGGAGAAATATGCAGGCATCAATATTGTTTGTACGCTGCTGGTGTTCCGCGGATTTCGGCTGTACAACAGCCTGTGGCGGTACGCAGGTATGATAGAACTGAAAAATATTGTGTACGCGGTGACCGGTTCGGCTGTCCTGCAGGTGGTCGGCATGCATGTGCTGCATGTATCTATGCCGCGCAGCTATCCGGTTTTGTATCTGCTGCTGTTATTTTTCCTGACGGGATTTAGCCGGTTTATCTGGCGCATATTACCGGAGCGGACACAGGAAACCGAGCAAAAACCGGATACAATACGCACAATGATTGTCGGCGCCGGAGAAGCCGGCAATATGCTGCTCAAAGAATTGGTGGGCAGCAGTCATCTCAATCGGAAAATTGTCTGCATCATTGATGATGACAGGACAAAGATAGGGACATATCTGCATGGCGTGCCTGTGGCGGGAACCGTGAAACAAATTCCGCCGCTCGCGGAACGATACGGCGTGAACGAGATTATCGTTGCGATTCCGTCCGCGTCCAGCTCAGAGAAAAAGAAAATTTTAGAAAGCTGCAGCCGCGCGGTTGGCTGCAATGTGCTGACGCTGCCGGGCATTTATCAGATTATCAACGGCGATGTCCATGTTTCCATGCTGCGGAAAATTGAAATCAACGATTTGCTCGGGCGAGAGCCGGTTGATTTGCGCATGGAAACCATTATGCGCTATGTCAAGGGAAAGACCGTCCTCGTCACAGGAGGCGGCGGTTCCATCGGCAGTGAGATTTGCCGACAAATTGCGGGATATGCGCCGCGCACGCTCATTCTTTTTGATATTTATGAAAACAGCGCGTATGATGTTCGCGGAGAACTATTGTACCAATATCCGGACTTGGATTTACAGGTGCTCATAGGCTCTGTTCGCAATGAAAAGCGTGTGAATACAATTTTTTCTACATATCGTCCGGAATTGGTGTTCCATGCGGCAGCACATAAGCATGTGCCGCTGATGGAGGACAGCCCGAACGAAGCGATTAAAAACAATGTGCTCGGCACATGGAACGTCGCCAAAGCCGCAGATGCCTATCATGCGAAAAAAATGGTGCTGATTTCAACGGATAAGGCAGTCCGTCCGACCAACATCATGGGAGCGTCGAAACGTATCTGCGAGTTAATTGTGCAAAGCTTTGCGCAGACATCCAAGACGGAATATGCCGCGGTTCGGTTCGGCAATGTGCTGGGCAGCAACGGCAGTGTGGTTCCGCTGTTTCAAAAACAGATTGCACACGGCGGACCGGTTACCGTCACACATCCGGACATTATTCGGTATTTCATGACCATTCCGGAAGCGGTGCATTTGGTTCTGCAGTGCGGCGCACTGGCTGAAGGCGGCGAGATTTTCATTTTGGATATGGGCGAACCGGTCAAAATCTTGGATTTGGCGGAAAATATGATCCGGCTTTCCGGATTGGAGCCGGGAAAAGACATTCCCATTACGTTTACCGGTCTGCGGCCGGGAGAAAAGCTGTACGAAGAACTGCTGATTAGTCTGGACAATTTGAAAACAACGGAAAATAAACAAATTTTTGTGGCGCAGCCAGCTCCCGTGGATGCGGAACGCACACAGCGGTTTGTGCGCAAATTGGTGCAGGACGCATTTGCTGAATCGGAACATATTCGGGAAGAAGTACAGCGGCTTGTGCCGGAATATACGCCGGAGAGAACAGAAACACAATCGGCGCAGCAGCCAGTTTCAATTCGAAAAGATAAGGCGAATGTATATGCGGCGCAGTAAACGCATCGTTCGCTTGGAAAGCAGGAGAAAACAATGAGACGAACACGAATTTTTACCATTGTACTGTTTGTCATTGCAGCCGCGGCGTTTGCCGTGTCACAAGTGATGCAGATGATGACGGACAAAAGCGGGCCGGCCATTTCTATGGATACGGACAGCATCACGGTGTCTGCGGAGGCCTCGGAAAAAGACCTGCTGCAAGGGGTGACGGCGCAAGACAATACGGATGGAGATGTTTCCCAAAACCTGATGATTGAGAATATGAGCAATCTGATGGAGGGAGATACCCGTACCATGACCATCGTTGCCTTTGACTCGGACGGCAATGTGAGCAAGGCGCAGCGCAGCGTGACATACAACGATTATCATGCGCCGCAGTTTACGCTGGACGGCCCGCTGCAGTATGCGCTCGGTGCGGATGATGTTTTGGACAACATCGGCGCGACCGATCAGCTGGACGGCAATTTGTCTGCCAGTGTCAAAATCACAGATAAGTACCGCATTCCGAACGATACCGAGGGCGAGTATCCGCTGGAGTTTACCGTGACGAACAGCGCCGGCGATGTATCGCGCCTGACAGCGACCGTCACCATGCTGTCGCAGTCGGATTACAATTCCAGCGCAAAGATTGGTCTGAGCAACTATCTGATATACATTGACAAGGGAAAGAAAATAGATCCCATGAGCTATGTCAAGGACATTGAAATTGGAGATACCACATACACCAAGCAAGAGAACGGCAGCTTTACGGCGCCCAGCACGGCGGCAGCCGTCGGGCAGACGGCAACGGCTTTGCCCGCAAGCAGCATCTCGGTTTCCGGCAGCGTAAACAGAAAAAAGCCGGGAACCTATGAGCTGACCTACACCATGCAGGACAAAAACGGCCGAACCGGTTCGACGCGGCTGATTGTTGTCGTGACAGAATAAGGGGGATGGGCATGGAACAGAATCTGACAAAACAGATTGACATTTTTAGTATCCTGAGAGATGTGTTGCACGAATGGGCGACCATCCTGCTGTTTGCCGTCTCTGTGAGCCTGCTGACCAACGTGGCTGTTGTGCAGACGTATCAGCCGGAGTACACGGCAAAAGCAATTTTTACCGTCTCGGCAAAGAGCACCAATAACACGATTTATCAGGATCTTTCCTCGGCGGAGGATTTGGCAAAACGCTTTACACAGCTGCTTGACAGCACAGTGCTCAAAAAGACCGTGGCAAAGGATTTGGGACAGGATACCTTCACCGCGGAGACCTCTGTAAAGCAAATTGAAAAGACAAACATGGTGGAGCTCAATGTTTCGGCAAATTCCGCGATGGATGCATATCGAACCATTCGTTCCATTATGAGTAATTATAATACGGTTTCGGATTATGTTCTCGGCAATGTCATCATGTATGTGATTCAGCAGCCGAGCATCCCGCTCGCACCGATCAATTCGCGAAGCCCGATCAAACCGATGGCATATGCGTTTTTCCTTGCGCTGGCGCTGGGTATTTTCTATATCGCCGTGCTGTCATATCGGAGAGATACCGTCAAAAATGCGCATCAGGTGCGCGAAAAGGTGGATGCAAAGCTGCTCGGCAGCATTTCCCATGAGCGCGTGCGCAGGCAGAAAAACAAAGAGCATCCGTCTATGCTGATGGACAATCCGCTGCGCAGCTTTGCGTTTGTGGAGTCCAACCGGATGATGGCATCGCGCGTGCGCAGCCGAATGGACCGCAAGCAGGCAAAAGTCGCACTGATTACCAGTGTGGCGGAAAACGAAGGCAAATCGACGGTGGCAGCCAATCTTGCCATGGCACTGGCAAAAGAAGGCAAGCATGTTTTGCTGATTGACTGTGATTTTCGCAAACCATCGCAGTATAAAATTTTCCAGCGTCCGGAGCATGAAAGCATTGATTTGCTTCAGGAACTGCGCCGCGGTACAGCGGAACGGGTTGCCATGCCGTATAAAACAACAGCTATGTATGTGCTGTTTAACAGCAAAGCGAATGATTCTGCGGAGCTGGTCATGGAATCCGGCGAACTGCGCCAGATGATTCACAGATATCGCGCCCAGATGGATTATATTATTTTGGATACGGCGCCGCTTGCACTGGTATCTGATACGGAGGAAATGGCACGACTGGCGGATACAACCATTCTGGTCGTGCGGGAAGATGCCGTGCTGGCAAGCAAAATCAATGACTGCATTGATATTCTCAATCAGACGGATGCACCGGTGCTCGGCTGTGTGCTGAACAACAGCATGAGCGGCAAGGTGCGCAGCAGTGCATCAAAGACAAGCGAGCATGCACATGTATCATATGGAGGTCATTATGGAAAAACAGCAAAATAATCTCCGAGAAGAAGAACTGGAAAAAATGGACCTGCTCGCCATTGTCGATGACATTTGGCGCGGTCTCAAACGATTTTGGCTGTTGTGCATTGTTGTCGTTGCAACCTGCGCGATTGTGTCGGCGTTTGCCGTCATTATTGCATTCACACCGACGTATGAAGCGTATTCTACCTTCGTCGTCAACAGCAAGACGGCATACAGCGACAACGCCGCATACACCAATTATTATAATGAGACCAGTGCCAGCCAGCTGAGCCAAACCTTTCCGTATATCTTGACGAGCGGCGCGCTGAGCGACGTCGTTGCAAAGAGCTTGGATATGGATTCGGTTCCGGCAACCATCACAGCGGATTCGATGGAGGGCACGGCACTGTTTACCATTCGTGTTCGTGCGAAAGACGCGCAGACAGCATATGATGTGCTGCAGGCTGTCATTCAGAACTATCCGTCCGTTGCAGAGTATATCATCGGTGACACCGAGCTGAAGCAGATGGATGAAAGCGGTGTGCCGGAGCAGCCGGTAAATCAGCTCAGCTTTAAGCGGTCTGCGGTCAAGGGCGCGTGTGGCGGCATGATTCTGTGTCTGCTGTTCCTGCTGTTTGACGCGCGCACCAGAAAGACGGTTCGCCGAGAAGAAGATTTGAAATCTGTACTCAGTGTGCCGTATCTGGGCGGTATTCCGTTTATCAAGGTGAAAAAGCGCAGCGATAAGAGCAAGGAACAGATTTTGGTAGACAAACAAAACCAAGCTGGAATGCTGGGCGAACGCATTCGCGTGGTGCGCAATCGTGTTATGAAAGCGGCGGAGGAACAGAGAAGCGGCACCGTATTTGTGACCAGTGCCGCAGAAGGCGAAGGCAAAACAACTGTCGCAGTCAATTTGGCAATTTCTTTGGCGCAAAAGGGCAAGCGTGTCGTGCTGGTGGACGGCAACCTGCGAAAGCCGGCAGTGGCAGGAGCGATGGGGCTGGAACCGGGCGCATATGGTACGATTGATGCACTGGAAGGTGCGCCGCTGGCTGCGGACAGCTTTCAGACATATGGCTCTGACGGTCTGCGCGTGTTGACGGGCAGACCGCTGGAAGCGGAAGAATGGGATGCATTTCAGCAGAAAAATATTGAATTGATGCTGGACAAGCTGCAGCCCCTGTTCGACTACATCATCATTGATACACCGCCGTGCGGCGAATTGGCGGATGCCCTGCTGTTCGCCCGCTGCGTGCACAATGCGGTATTGGTCGCACGACACGATAAGACTCGCGTGGATCAGATTTTGTCAGCGGCGGAACTGCTGGCAGAAACGGGAACAACACTGATTGGCTATACCATCAACGGAATCGAAGCCGGTATCACAGGCTATGGCTACGGCTATGGCTACGGATATTATGGCCGGTATGGATATGGCAGAAAGTATGGTTATGGTTATGGGTATGGCTACGGCTATGGCTATGGCGAAAAACAGGAGAAACATTCTTCAAAGAATGGATAAGGAAGGACATGGCGCGTAAAGATATGCAGAGTAAACGGAAAAAACGATGGCTTGCGGCGGGCGTTGCCGCTGCTGCGCTGGGAATGGCATATCTTGGACTGTCTGCTGCCGCGAAAGCGCAGCGCAAACAGCAGGAACAGGAATATGGGTCTGCGCAAGAGCAGCAGGAAAAATGCGCCACTCCAAAGCATGTATCTGCATATGATGCAACATGGAAACGCATTGCAGACAAAACCTTGTCTTTTGGCGGGCTGATTGCATTGGCGCCGGTTTATGCTGTGATTTCCGCTGCCGTATATCTGGATGATCCGGGACCTGTTTTGTTCACACAAAAGCGCGTGGGAAAAAATAAAGCATATTTTCCGCTGCATAAATTTCGCAGCATGAAAATGGATACGCCGCATGATATGCCGACGCATTTGCTGCAGGATCCGGAGCAATATCTCACCCGTGTCGGGCGATTTTTGCGAAAATACAGCCTGGATGAATTGCCGCAGATTTGGGATATCTTTGTGGGAAATATGAGCATCATCGGCCCGCGGCCCGCGCTGTGGAATCAGGAAGATTTGATCGCTGCGCGCGATGCATGCGGCGCCAATGATATTCGGCCGGGACTCACCGGCTGGGCGCAAATTAACGGCAGAGATGAGCTGGAAATCGCAGAAAAGGCGCGCTATGACGGGGAATATGTGCAAAAAGAGAGCTTTTCCTTTGATGTAAAATGCTTTTTTGGAACCATCGCTTCTGTTCTCAAACATGAGGGCGTTGTGGAAGGCGGAACGGGAAACGGTCAGCAAAGAAAAAAGATTGTCATCTTGACCAATCATTCCTATATGCTGTGGAGGTTTCGCCGAGAATTGATAGAAGATTTGGCGAAAGAACACGAAGTGGTTTTGGGAATGCCGTTTGTCGGTCATGAACAAGATTTTATGGCATTGGGAATGCGGTGCGTCAATATAGACGTTGACCGCCGCGGAATCAATCCCGCCACAGATGCCAAATTGATTCATACATATTATCAGCTGCTCAAACAGGAAAAACCGAATCTGGTCATTACATACTCCATCAAGCCCAATATTTACGCGGGCTTGTGCTGCCGTGCTCTGCACATTCCGTTTTGCGCCAATGTACAGGGGCTGGGAACGGCGTTTCAAAAGCCGAGATTGGCCAAAGCGGTTACGATTTTATATCGGGAAGCATTTCGCGGCGTGAAAACCGTATTTTTTGAAAATACAGCCAATGCGCAGGAATTTATCAATCGAAAGATTGTCTCACAAGAGAAAATAACCGTGCTGCACGGCGCAGGCGTTGACGTACAGGCGTATTTCTATCAAGCATATCCGGAAAATGCATGCGTTCATTTTTTATATCTGGGGCGCATTATGAAGGAAAAAGGAATGGATGAATTGCTGGATGCCTGCGAGCAGCTGCATGAGGAAGGCTATTCCTTTGTATTAGACCTTGTTGGATTCTTTGAAGATGCATATAAACAGCGAATCAATCAACTGTCTGCGCAAGGCATCGTTGTATTTCATGGATTTCAGCAAGAACCGCGCCCGTTCTATGCTGCGTGCGACTGTGTGGTGCTGCCGTCTTATCATGAGGGCATGAGCAATGTCCTTTTGGAAGCAGCCGCGACAGGACGCCCGGTGATCACATCGGATATTCCCGGATGCAGGGAAGCGGTCGTCGATCAAAAAAGCGGTTTTTTGGTGCCGAAGGGTGATGCGCAGGCGCTGTATCGGGCGATGAAACACATGCTGTCCATCGACAGAGCACAGAGAGAACAAATGGGACTTGCCGGACGCAAATGGATAGAACAGCAATTTGGAAAAGAACAGGTTGTGCGGGAGACAAAGAACGCACTGATGTAAGATTTGGGGAGAAAGAAAGATGACACTGACAAATTACTGGTGGCTGCTGATCTGGATGTTTGCAGCTGGCGGAATCATAGCGTGGGCTCTGCCAAAACAGCCGGTTATGGTGATGGGAAAACGAGAATATCGCTGGACCATGTCATCCGCTGTCATTTTTGTACTGCCATATATTATTTGGGCTGGTTATCGAAAAAATATCGGCGATACAGAGACCTATCGGAAAACATTTCGAGAATCCGCATCCTCGTTATCGCAAATTTCTCAGGCTGTATCAGATACGGCCAAAGACAAGGGCTTCACTTTTTTGACTGTATTGATTAAGAGCATCATTGGCAATTCCGATATAATTTTCTTCATGCTGATTGCGATTGTACAGATGCTTTGTATTGTCATCGTATTCCGAAAGTATTCTACGAACTTTTGGCTCAGTATGTTTTTGTTTGTTGCATCGACCGATTATCTGTCGTGGATGCATAACGGCATGCGTCAATTTCTTGCGGTAACGATTATTTTTGCCTGCACAGGGCTGCTGCTCAAAAAAAAATATCTTCCGGTTATCCTTGTCATTTTGCTGGCTGCAACGATACATGGCTCTGCGCTGTTTATGCTGCTCATCATCTTTCTTGCACAAGGCAAGGCGTGGAACAAGAAAACCTTGCTGTTTATCGCAGGTATTCTCTTAATCATTACAGGTGTCGATCAGTTTACGCAGCTTTTGCAAAATGTGCTGACAGACACACAGTACAGCGATATGACGACAAATGAAATATGGACAACGGATGATGGCACGAGCTTTATCCGTGTTCTGGTATACTCCGTGCCGGCAGTCTTTGCCTTCTTGGGAATTAAGTATATAGAGGAATCCGGAGACCCTGTGGTAAATTTGGCGGCAAATATGTCGATTGTAACCGCAGGCCTGTACGTTGTTTCGATGTTTACCAGCGGTATTTATATCGGACGCATGCCGATTTACACGTCATTGTATTCTTATATTCTTCTGCCGTGGATTTTTGAGCATGCATTCAATGAACGATCCAAAAAATTGATGTACGCGCTGACGTGCGGATGCTATTTGGTGTTCTTTTATTATCAGATGCATGCGACGTGGGGGATATTGTAAGGGGTGTAACATGCAAGAAATAGATGCTCAATCCATAAAAGTGTCAATCATTGTTCCCGTGTATAATGCAGAAAAATATCTCAAACAGTGCGTAGAAAGTCTTCTGTCGCAGACCTACAGAAACGTAGAAATAATTTTGGTGGATGATGGAAGTCCGGATGAATGTCCGCAACTTTGCAATGCTTACGCGTCCAAGGATAAGCGCGTTCGAGTAATTCATAAAGAAAACGGTGGGCTATCTTCTGCTAGGGAGACAGGAATTCAAAACGCCAATGGTAATTATATCGTAGTTGTAGATAGTGATGATTGGCTTGAACCAAACACAGTATCAGACTGTTTGAGTATTGCACTTATAGACAATGCTGATTGTGTTATGTTTGGCTATGTGCGGGAATATCCACAAAAGAGTATATCATCTCCCCTCTTTGATTTTAACTTTTCTTATGAACTACCTGCTTCAGAAGAAAAGATTCATCGTAGAGTTGTTGGATTGATAGGTAATGAATTAAGGAACCCTCAACAGATCGATAGCCTTTCTTCTGTTTGTATGAAGTTATACAGGTCTGATATTGCGAGAAAAGGAAAAATTATCAGCGAACGAATTGTTGGCACATCTGAAGACACAATTTTTAATCTCTATGCACTTGACGGGTGCAAGGTTAGCTACATCAACAAATGTTTTTATCATTACCGCAAGTCTAATGCGCAGTCTATTACGACACAGCACAAACCGGATCTCGCGGAAAAATGGGATGTTATGTATGACGTCATGCAGGAGTATATAGATGGCTCTGGTCGGAAGGATGAATATCGTACGCCTTTTCTGAACCGCGTTGCTTGTGGCATGATTGGTCTTGGATTGAATGAAATTGGCAGTTCAGAGAGTATGCATAAAAAGTCACGACATCTTAAAGAGATATTGGATAAGCCATTATACAGAGAGGCGTTTTTACAGTTTGATACCTCATATTGCGATGCAAAATGGAAGCTATTTTTTTTGCTATGTAAGAAGCGTTGGACATTTTTGCTGGCGGTACTGCTGCAAATTATGAATTATCTGCGGCCACGGTTGGCTAACTAAGGGAGTGTATTATGGTAAAAGTTTCAATTATTATGGGCGTTTATAACTGTGCCACGACACTACCAGAGGCCATTGACTCTATTTTCGCGCAGACTTATTCAGATTGGCAGCTTATTTTGTGTGATGACGGTTCAAAGGATGGCACATATGTTGTGGCAAAGGCATATCGGGAAAGGTTGCCCGACAAAATCATTCTTCTTAAAAATGAAGAAAATATGGGGCTGAATCACACACTTAATCGTTGCCTGCAAGTTGCTACCGGCGAGTATGTAGCACGGATGGACGGAGATGATGTTTCTCTTCCGACCCGACTTGAAAAAGAAGTTGCATTTTTAGATGCACATCCTGAATATGCCATTGTCAGTACTCCGATGATCTTTTTTGATGAAAGTGGTGATTGGGGGCGAAGCTATGCCATTGAAAAGCCTACAAAACGCGACTTTATCAAGCATAGCCCAGTTCATTGCCACGCGCCCTGTATGATACGAAGAAAAGCGTATTTAGCAGTAGATGGGTATACGGAAAATAGACAAATGCTCCGCTTTGAAGATGTAAACCTTTGGTATAAGCTCTACGCTAAGGGATATGTCGGTTATAATTTGGATGAGCCGCTTTACAAGATGCGGGATGATCATGCCGCTGCAAACCGTAGAAGTCTAAAATCTCGTATGAATGGAGTATATGTGACCTATGTTGGTTTTAAGCTGTTTCAGTTTCCATGGTATATGTATGGATACGTCGTCATTGATTTTTTGAAGCATTTTATTAAGGGGATTATGCCAGGACGGTTGTATATGAAATTTCATAAGAAAAGCGAGCGTAAGTGGTAACTGCACTTTTGGAGGATTGCATGAAGATGGTAAGTGTAATAGTGCCGATTTATAATGCTGCATGCTATTTGGAATCGTGCATCGACAGTATAATCAACAATACATATCGCAACTTGCAGATTATATTGATTGATGATGGCTCAACGGATTCATCTGCTGCGATTTGCGACAAATTTGCGGCGAGTGACAGCAGAATTGTTGTTATCCACCAGCGTAATTCTGGGCTTGTAGCTGCGCGTAATGCGGGAATCGGTGCGGCTTCTGGAGATTACATAAGCTTTGTAGACGCAGATGATCAAATTGCCCCGGAGTTTTATGCAAAAATGGTTGCAGCAATAGAAAGTAAAGATGCCGATATTGCTGCATGTGAATACAGAAACAAACTTGAAGACATTTCTTTAAATCAAAGTTCAAAATTATGCAATAGCGCAGTACTTCAAACATTCGAGGAGCAGCTTTCGGTACTGACATGTGCACCATCTATTCGTAGTATAACGTGGACTGGCCCCTACGTATGGAATAAGCTCTATAAATCAGATAGAATTACAGAGCTGTTCAAAAAAGAATGTCTAATGTGCGAGGATTTACGATTTAATTATGACTATATAAAGTCGAGTAATAAGATGGTAGTTGTGATGGAGGGCTTGTATTTCTACAGACTGCATGATGGGAGCATAACTGGTGTTTACAGAAAGAAAAAAAGTTCATCTGCTAATGGTGTGGCAAATGCTAAACTCTGGGCTTATATTGCGCAAAATGCGGAAGGCATTAGTAAGACTCTTCATAATTATCTGCAAGCACGTGCTGCTTATACGGCACATGGTGCACTTTGGCGTGTTTACTTATTCGGAGAGGAAGAAATATATAGCGATTTTGTAAAAGAAGCCAAAAGGATAATTTATGCTGCATCTTCTCTGCTCTGTCATGACAGAGAAACATATGGAGTCCATGTAAGGTGTGCTGTATGGAGTTGCGCGCATGTATTTGTAATCTGGAAAATGATCGTCAAGTGTAGTAGCCTATTAAGTAGGTGATCGTTTGAAACCAACTATGAAAAAAGTATTATTTCTCATCCACGACCTTGGTCAGGGTGGCGCTGAAAAGGTATTAGTTAACTTAGTCAACAACATGGATCGGTCGAAATTTGATATTTCTGTGACAGTACTTTTTGGCGGCGGTGTGAACGAGCAGTTCCTTGCGCCAGACATCCACTTTCGCGCAGTGTTCCCAAAAGAAGTGCCGGGTAACAGCAAGCTAATGAAGCTGCTGACACCAACGCAGCTGCACCGAATGTGCGTGAAGGAGCATTACGATATTGAGGTCTCCTATCTGGAAGGTCCGTCTGCACGTATTATTAGTGGTTGTCAGGGCGCAACCACCAAACTCGTATCTTGGATTCATGTGGAACAGCACACAATAGAGCGTCTGGCAGGTTCATTCCGTAATCAAAGAGAGGCACGTGAGTGCTATAATCGCTTTGACCAGACTGTGTGCGTCTCACAGTATGTCTATGATGACTTCTGCCGTATTCTTAATTTTCAGAAACCATGCCGTGTACTATACAATACGGTGGAGTCCGAGAAAATATTGGCTAAAGCAAATGATGCTGTATCGGAACTGATGAATGACGGAAAAATACGGCTTATGGCAGTCGGAACGTTGAAGGAGTCCAAGGGATATATGCGGCTGCTGTCCATCATTAAGCGCCTGCAGGATAAAAACTATCCTGTACATCTCTATATTCTAGGTATTGGCCCGCTTCAGCCGGAAATGGAACGCTATATTCAAACAAATAACCTGCAAGGAGCTGTTACCCTGCTCGGCTACCAGACAAACCCTTACAAATATGTCGCAAAGTGTGATTTGTTTGTATGCGCAAGCTATGCTGAAGGATTCTCCACCGCTGCAACGGAAGCGTTGATTGTTGGAACACCGGTTTGCACTGTCGAAGTATCCGGCATGAAGGAAATGCTGGGTGAAAATAATGAGTATGGATTGGTAGTAGAAAATAATGAAGAAGCGCTCTATCAGGGAATTAAAAAACTGCTGGACGCTCCGGAACTCTTAAAACATTACAAAAAGAAAGCCGAGGAACGGGGAAAGATGTTTAGTACGGAAAAAACAGTTCGTGTGGTAGAGGTAATGTTAATTTCTTTAGGAGGTCAATGATTTGAATACAAAGCAGTTGATTAAACGTTTTCTGTCCGAAAATAACCCGCTTGTAATTCAGCGGAGGACAAATATGCGCAATAAACTTACAAATAAAACGCCGACGTTTTTTTGTCCAAATTGTATTGGTGGATTACTTTTTCATGATTTGGGGTTGCAGTTTAGATCGCCAACAGTCAATCTAATGATGTATCAAACTGATTTTTTGAAGTTTGTTTTGCATATGGATGATTATCTAAGTCGGGAACTGTATTTTTTTGAACATCCGGAATATAAGTTCCCCTGCGCACATTTGGGAGATATAACAGTCCATTTTACACACTATCAAAGCGAGAAAGCAGCAGCACACGCATGGTATGAGCGCTCAAAGAGAATTGACATAAACAATATGTTTGTTTTTTTAGAGGAACGAGACGGATTGACAAAAGAGAACATTGTGCAGCTTGGGAATATACATGCTCGGGGACTGGTTGTATTTACAGCACATGCATACCCCGATATTCCGTATGTTTTACAAATTCCTAAATATGAGGGTGATGGTGAGATTGGAAATATTCTTCGTAAATCATATCTGGATGGACATTATGAATACGAGAAATATTTTGATTTTGTAAAATGGTTTAATGAGGCAGATGGAAATTTTGATATTCGCCCATTTTTGAAAAGAGACAATTTATGTCAGTCGAGGAGTGCTAGAACTGTGAGGTAGTACCATGTATCAATTTGACAAACTAAAGCTAGTGATTTGGGACTTAGATGAGACTTTTTGGAAGGGTACATTTTCTGAAGGAGATGTAACAATTCCAAATAAAAATAGAGAGTTAATCAAGGATTTAACAGACATTGGAATTGTCAATTCGATTTGCAGTAAAAACGATGAGTCTCAAATAATGAATTATTTAAAAGAACAAGATCTAACGGATTATTTTGTTTTCCCATCTATAAACTGGCTTCCAAAGGGCGAGAGAATCAAACAGTTAATTTCTGATATGAAACTCCGCCCAAGCAATGTTTTGTTCTTGGATGATAGTCTATCAAATCTTGGAGAAGCATCATTTTCATGTCCTGAAATAATGACAGGAACTCCGGAGATTATTCCTGATTTAATAACAGACGTTCAAAAGGTAAATAAAAAGGATTACTCGCATAAACGGCTTCAGCAGTATCGTGTTCTTGAAGAAAAGCGCAAAGCGCGGGAAATATTCACATCCAATGAGGAATTTCTATATCAAAGTAATATCTGTGTTACAGTTTCTACCGACTGTGCATCAAATCTTGAACGTATCCATGATTTGATTATCCGATCTAATCAGCTTAATTTTACGAAGATCAGGAGCACAGAGGCACAATTGATGTCTCTGTGCTCTGACTCAGATACGAAATGTGGCTATGTATCCGTTAAAGATCGTTTCGGTGACTATGGAATTGTTGGGTTTTATGCGATAAAGTCAAATCAATTACTTCACTTTGTTTTTTCCTGCCGTACCTTGGGAATGGGAGTTGAACAGTACATCTATAATAAACTTGGCAGGCCGGAATTGACGGTCGTTGGGGAGGTAATCAGTGATCTGTCCAACAGAGAGATTCCTGGATGGATTAATCAGAATAAGGTCAATAAAACCTCAAAAAAAATGAAGATTGACAACCTTTCAAAGCATTCAGTCTTGGTGAAAGGGCCATGCGACTTATTTCAGATATATCCGTATGTTGCTGATACGGAACTATTTGATACAGAATTTACATATGTTACGAATACAGGATTGGTGGTTGAATCTACCGGTCATACTACTCATGTTGTAGAGGCTTTGCGTTTAACAGAAGCACAAAAACAACTAGTAGTCCAAGAAGTTCCATTTGCCAGTATCGATATGTACAACGATAATATTTACAAGTTTCCTTACAAGATCGTGTTTCTAAGTATTCTTTCAGACTGTAATTTAGGCGTTTATCGTCGAAAGGAAACCGGTGAACGACTGGCTTTTCTGGAGTATATTCATCCCATTACAGATCCATCTAATTGGTCGAATCTGATAGCTGGACAATATCCGACTGCAAATTTTCATTTTACGGATGATATTTTAAAAAAATTTGCTGCTCAATATGAATTTATCGGAAGAAATACTCCTCAACAGATCGTTGAAAATTTAACGTATATCCGCAGTAATTTGTCTGAGAGTTGTGTTCTTGTTATTATGCTTGGCGGTGAACTTTGTTATGAAAAAAATACATTTGAGGCTTATAGGGATCGACATATTGTTCATAAACAGGTTAATGCTGCGATCCGAAAATGGGCAGAAAATCAGCCCAATGTGCGTTTGATAGATGTTAATAAGTACATAATAGATCAGAACAGTTTTTATGACCATTTTAATCACTATGTAAAGCCGGTATATTATGCTCTGGCAGCAGAAATGGTTGCTATTGTAAATGATGTTATCGGAAGCCAGATTTCGGAAACAGCACGTTCCAAAATGCTGTTGATTCGCGCAAAGGAAATATTAGCCCCTGCATACTACAAATTGAGAAAGGTTTTTAAAAGATGAGTATATCAAATAAGCGGGATGCCAACCTTGACTTGTTGCGTATCATATCCATGCTGCTTATCATTTTTCTTCACTCTATTGACCATAGCGGCGTTCTGGAGCAAGCGGATGTGTGTGGAGGAGGGATATATGCCTACGTACGCTTTACTTATGCATTGTGTCAGGTATGCGTCAACTGTTATATTATGCTGAGTGGCTATTATTTGTTAAACTCCAAGTTTCATGTTCATAAGCTGGTTGCGTTGTGGATGCAGGTCGTTTTTTATTCCTTTGTACTGAGAGTACTGTTTATGATAATGGGTCGGCATGCGTTTTCAATTGTTTCTCTTTTAAGTTGTTTTGTGCCCGTGCTAACTGGACGGTATTGGTTTGTTACAATTTATGTGGGATTGTATTTACTATTTCCATTTTTGAATAAGCTTGTTTGGGCGATGAATAAGAAAGAACACACATTGATGAATATTTGTCTATTTGTTCTATTTAGCTTGAGCATATCAATTTATCCTTCTTTTATGGGTATGAATTCTGGCGGTGGCTGGGGAATCGCTTGGTTTGTGGTGCTATATCTTTTGTCGTCATGGTTAAGATTGTATTATACTCCCAAGAATAAACCCGCAGTGTTAGTAGCGGTGTTTGTTTGTATACCGCTCATCATGTCGGCAAGTCAGATTGGTGCTAGGGCGGCGGGGATAGATATTTTTCAATGTATTATAAGCAATTGGTATCGATACGACTCAGTGCCGGTTTATTTGATGACATTCGCCTTATTTGCTGCATTTTTGAACATACGTATAGAGAATAGCTACATGAAAAAAATAATATGTGCTGTCGCACCTCTTACGCTTGGAGTTTATCTAATTCATGCTCATGCAGATGTATCTCCTTGGTTATGGGAAACGCTTAATTTACCTCAGTATATGGAGTATACATGTTTTCCGCTGTTGCAGTTGATGTGTGTGGTTGTAATTTTTATAGTTTGTATAGCAATTGATGCATTGCGGCGTAAGATACTTGGAAAGCTGGAGAATAACCACGTGGTTTGGACGTTCTGCGATAGAATTTCCACAAAATCTGCAATGCTTTTAAAAAATATAATTGATATTAGAGAGGCTGAGAGATGAAAATTCTTGTGATAAACGGCGATTGCATCCAAACAAATACGTCTGCCAACCTTTGCCATCTTGCTTATATCTGTGGATTGTTAGATGCTGGTCATGAAGTGAGTCTCTTGAGCGCAGACGGAAGGGACTATAAAACAGATCCAGCCATGGCGATTCCTGCGGGTGTCAAACATTATACAATTTATGGCACTTCCTTTTATGAAAGAATTTCACTAAAAAAAAGAGAGAGAATTTCCAAATTCGTTAAGACGGAGATAAGAAGCGTCCAAGATTCCGAGGCGAATGGCGGGATCATGCAGCGATTAAAGTCTGCTGTATTGACTTGCTATGGCGTCCATGGAATATATGCTACTTTTGTTCGCAGAGCGCAAAGATTTCGGTCTGATGTCGCATATGATTATGTTATCTCAATTTCTACGCCCGTTACGAGCCACCTCCTTACTTATAATCTCCTGAAAACGGGGCATATCAAAGCTACACATTGGATTCAAATATGGGAAGATCCATGGTATTCGGATGCTTACGGATTTAACGGAAAGACAGATATTTTTAACGAAGAAAAACGACTGTTGTCCTTTGCAGAAAGAATTTGTTATGTCAGCCCTTTAACTCTGAATAATCAGCAGAGGCTATTTCCTGAGTCGGCGGAAAAGATGTTTTGGATGCCACTGCCCGCATACTACAAGGACGCTACACCTGTACATAAAACCTCTGGGCGAAATATCTACGGCTACTTTGGTGACTATGCGCCAGCGGCAAGAGATTTAGAACCATTTTATACAGCGGCAGACAAGGCAAGAGTCGAGGTCAATATCTGTGGAAACCCAAGTAACCTTTTCCATTCGACAGATAAGATTCACATCCATCCGCGCCTTCCTTTAGCAGAATTAAAACCAATTGAGGACAACACCAATGTTCTTGTGTTTCTCTGCAATCGGCAGGGCGGCCAAATACCGGGCAAGATATATCAGTATTCTGCAACGGACAAAACAATTCTATTTATCCTTGATGGCACAGATGATGAGCAGGCTATGCTGAAAGACTATTTTGGCAAGTTTAATCGATATATTTTCTGCCAAAATACTGTGGAAGATATCACCCGCGCAATTCGGCAGATAGAATCCGGAGACATCGGTTCTGTTCAAAATGTGTCACTGGATGACTTTGAGCCAGCTAAGATTGTCAAAAGCATTTTAGAGGCAACAAAATGAATTCCATGAGTGCTATGAAGATCAGCATCATCATCCCTGTTTATAAGGTTGAACCATATCTTGACAAGTGCATATCTTCTATCGTAAACCAGACTTATACAAATCTAGAGATTATTTTGGTCGATGACGGTTCGCCGGATCAGTGTCCGCAAATGTGTGACGCATGGGCGGAAAAAGATGCAAGAATTCGGGTAATTCATAAAGAAAATGGTGGATTGTCAGATGCACGCAATACAGGTATGGCTGTTGCAACTGGAGAGCTAATGACATTTGTTGATAGCGATGATTGGATTGATCCTGATATGTACAAGCACCTTTATCAGCGCATGGTAGAAGACCATAGCGATATCGCGGCTTGTGGAGTGCAGATGGTGTGGGAAGATGAAACACCGCCCCGTATATTAACCCGCATGGGCAATCATGTTTTAAGTAAAGAGGAAGCCATGCAAGCTATTATAGAAGAATCGTGGCTTAAACAACCTGTTTGGTATAAACTTTATAAAACAAATTTGATAAAGGATATTCTATTTCCGGTAGGAAAATACCACGAAGATGTTTTTTGGAGCTATCAAGCTGTTGATAGAGCAAATAAAATATCAATTTCGGATCATATTGGATATTATTATCTTCAGCGCAATGGCAGCATTATGGGGGAAGAATATTCGCTAAAACGACTGGATGCTATTGAAGCAAAGGTACAGCGGCATGCATATATCAAAGAAAACTTTCCTGCGCTGGAAAATCTTAGCGCAAAAGATTTATGGTTTACTTGTATTTATCAGGGACAGATGGCGCTGCGAAATCTGGACGGTGAATCAGCGAAGCGTGTGATAGCGTACTTAGAAAAAAATTTAGCAAGGATGCCGCTGCCAAGCTGCACCGGAAATTTGAAAGAAACTGTATGGCTTGCTATGTCAAATACAAACCTGTTAAAGACATGTAAGATTCGAAACACACTGCGTATAGGACTATAATAAGGAGATTAGAAGAGTGATATTCAAAGACATAATAAAGAGATTTGTCCTCGGGGGGGAGACATCTCCTGAGAAAGCTACAATGGATTATTGTTTTGCTCATGGGTTTACCGCTGGAAAGAATTTCTCATATAACAGTGGCTATCCTATAGATGCGAATTGGCCATGGCTGATCTCGGTTGGCAATGATGTGACATTGTCGAGCAACGTGAGAATCCTTGCGCATGATGCGAGCACTGTGAAAGTAGGAGCTCATACTAAAATAGGTATTGTTAAAATAGGAAACAATGTTTTTATCGGGGCAGATAGCATTGTTCTTTGCAATACCAGAATCGGAGACAACGTAATTATTGGCGCAGGATCTGTAGTAACACATGATATACCGTCTAACAGTGTCTATGCAGGTAGCCCTGCAAAGTTTGTATGTTCTTTTAGTGAGTTTCAGGAAAAGCATCTGAGAAATCTTAAAACAAAACCTTATTTTGATAAGTATCGTTGGGATGAATGGGCAAATGCCTCGGAGAAAGAGCGTCGGGAAATGCGCAGAAAGTTAGAATTTACAGAGGGATATGTATAAGATCATTTAAAGAACGAGGTGGATAAATGATTTCAATTATCGTTCCAGTTTACAATTGCAGAAATTCTTTAAATTATTGTATCAATTCTATTTTGCGACAAACCTATGCCGATTTTGAATTGATTCTTGCAGATGATGGGTCTACAGATAAGAGCGATATGCTGTGTGATGCATATGCGAAAAAGGATTCTCGTATTAGAGTAATTCACAAGAAAAATGGTGGTGTATCGTCGGCGCGAAATGCAGGGATTGATAAATCTTCTGGAGAATACATTGCTTTTTGCGATAGTGATGATTACCTTGAGCCGGATTATCTGGAGACTCTTATCCAAACAGCAAGATCAAATTCAAGTTGCGGTCATATTTGGTGCTGCTTTCAAACAGTAACAGGATATCAAAAAGAGAATGCTGTTCCTAATCTGACAACAATAGAACCGATTTTGTACTATACGAGACGGGAATATATGACACTGCATGAACTATGGCTTGATACAGGACCGTGGAATAAGTTATATAAGAGAGAGATTATTCAGAATGCTGAGCTTCAGTTTTCTGAGGATTTTTCGCTCGGAGAGGATTGGCTCTTTAATCTTACTTATTTGGATTCTTCACCTAATGACCAAATTGCAGTTATAACAAAACCGCTATATAACTATGTGCGCGGTAATAATAATAGCTTAGATTCTATGTATCGAGATAATCTCTTGGAAATATATAGAAAGTTAAATGAAGTGTGCATAAAATATCTTCATAAATGGGATCTAGATTCGGAACAGATGCAGAAGTTTTATAATGGCAAGTTCTACATGTATGAAAGAGTCTTGGACAATACGATGCGAAATGTTGACCAAAAACGTTGCAAAAATATTGCATGGAATACTTCTTTTATGCGGAGTGATGAATTTAAAGAAGTGCTATCTATGCGAACTTGCCCGATACATCCGCTCTACTGGTTGGCGTATAGTTCTGGAAACTTTCGCAATGTATTGCTTGCTGATAAACTATGTCGTGCAAAACACTGTTTGGAAAAAATTATAAGAAATGATATAAAAGGATGTTAATTATATGAATATAATAACGCGCATGTGTGCCAGCTTGCAGGCGCGATACATAATCCCGTACCAGCAGGCGCACTTTGACAAAACCAAATACGACAAACGGTTGACAGCTTACAAAGGAAAGTATGCAGGAAAACGTTGTTTTCTGATCGGAAACGGACCGAGTTTACGGGCAGAAGATCTGACAAAATTGCACAAAGCCGGCGAAGTTACTTTTGCATTTAACCGCATCTATAATATTTTTGACAAGACGCCATGGAGACCGACATTCTATATTTCACAGGATGAAAAGATGCTGGCCGGCTGTGCGGATATTGTAAGCAAATTGCAGGGAGCAGAAAAATTTATTCCTATTCAGCTTAAATGGTGGAATAATATTACAATCGACAATGCAATCTATTTCAATATTGTCGCTCAGCAAACAGAAGATCCGCGGCAGTTTAGATTTTCTGACAATATTTCGCAGTGTATGTATAATTCCAGCACCTGTATGTATACAGCGGCGCAGCTTGCGGCTTACATGGGCTTTCAAAAGATTTTTCTTATTGGAGTGGATCATCAGTTTCACATCAGTCAGAACAACAAGGGTGAAATTGTAGTGGACAACTCCGTAAAAGACTATTTTACGGATAAATACAATGAAGATAAGGATAGATTATATATTCCCAATACAGAGCGCAGCACGCTGACGTATCTTGCGATGAAGCGCCATTGCGATGCTCGGAATATTGTGGTGTATAATGCGACTCGCGGCGGTAAACTGGAGGTTTTTCCGCGGATTGGATTTGATTCTCTTTTAGAATAAAGGATACATATATAAATGGCACAGGAAAAAAGTCAATTGAAAATTGGAATTGTTCTGTATTATGTGAACATGATTTTGGGAAATTTTATTCCGATTTTTTATACTCCAATTATGCTTTCGCTATTGGGACAGAGCGAATATGGTTTATATAAACTGGCGAGCAGTGTGACAAGCTATCTTTCGCTTATTTCCATGGGGCTTGGTTCGGCGATTACTCGGTATCTTATTAAGTCTCGGGAAGAAGAAGGAAAAGAAGCCGAAGAGCGAATGTTTGGACTCTTTGATGTGATTTTCAATGGAATTGCTGTCGCAACGCTGATTGTGGGTACACTGCTAACGATGGGTTTGCCTCTATGGTATGCGAAGTCTTTGACTGCTGTGGAGTTGAGTAGGATGCAGCTGCTGGTATTTATGATGGTCATAAATATGGCACTGAATTTTTCGCAGTCACCGTATTTATCTGTAGTAAATGCACATGAAAAATTTGTCTTTTTGCAGTATATCAATATCATTCAGACTTGTGGTGTTCCGTGTTTAAATTTGGTGGCATTGTTTATGGGAATGGGATCTGTAGGTATGACCATTGCGGCAATGGGAGCATCTATTTTAACACGCATAGCATATCAAATTTATGTTCGGCACAAAATGCAGATGAAACCCAGAATGAAGAATTTACCTACAAATAAGATGAAAGAAATACTTGGATTTTCTTTTTGGATCTTTGTTGCAAATGTAGTGGGTCAGCTTTATAACGCGACAGATACCGTGATGATTGGTATGGTTCCGGCGCTGGCAACAACGGGAGTAGCAGTGTATAACGTTGGTGGGATGTTTAACGGTATGATGTTTGGATTGACCACAGGTATATCGAATCTGTTGGCGCCTAAAACAAATCGTTTAGTATTTTTAGGAGCATCCGATAAAGAACTGACGGACTTGGCTATTCAAGTTGGACGGATCCAAGGCTATATTATGGCACTGATTGTTTCCGGTTTTGTAGCCTTTGGTAGACCGTTCATCATGTTTTTAGCTGGAAATAATTACATGGAAGCATATTGGATTGCAATCTTAATGATGATCCCTAATATGATACCACTTGTGCAAAGTGTTTGTCTAAATGTTATTGTAGCACAGAATAAACATCGGTTTCGCTCCTTGGTTTATCTTGGAATTGCAATTGTAAATGTTGTGGGAACTTGGTTCCTGATGCAGCATATGGGAATAGTTGGAGCTGCTTTCATGACAGGAGTAGCCTTGATACTTGGTCAGGGATTTGCGATGAACTGGTATTATCATAAAAAATCAAACCTAAATATGGTACGTTTCTGGAAACAAATAGCGTGTGTTTATAGAATACCGGTATTGATGTGTACAGTTACATTGCTTATTTCTAAATTTATTGATTTTTATAAAATTCAAGTTTTACTTATAGGGATTATGCTCTACGTAGTTGTGTATTGCATTTTAAACTGGAGATTCACAATGAATAACTATGAAAAAAATCTAATATTACTTTTTTGAGAAAAACAGAGAGGACAAGAAATATGAAGGAAATTAGCGTTATTGTTCCCGTTTATAAAGTAGAGCCATATCTCCGGCGGTGTGTGGACAGTATTCTTGCACAGACATTCAAAGACTTTGAATTGATTCTTGTAGATGACGGAAGCCCTGATAACTGTCCTGTCATCTGTGATGAATATGCAAAAAAAGATGGCCGTATCAGAGTTGTTCATAAAAAGAATGGCGGAATCTCTTCAGCAAGAAATGCTGGAATAGCGGTTGCACAAGGGAAGTATTTTCTCTTTTGTGATAGCGATGACTATGTTAGTCCACAATGGTGTATGTGCTTGTATGAGCAAATAAAAAAGAATCCGAATTCATCAATAGTTTGTGATTTAATCAGAATTGATGATTCTGAAGAGTTATACAAATTTCAAGAAGAAGGTGTTTTAAGAGCCTCAAAAACAGACTATTATCAAGTATATTTGATGGGGTTATCGGCATACGTTTGGAATAAAATTTATGTTGCTGAGAAAATAAAAAAGTATCAGTTGTGTTTCTGTGAGACGGAGAACATTTTTGAAGATGTGGACTTTAATCTGAAATACCTAAAATATTGTGATAACTGCATATATTTACCACAAAAATTATATGCGTATGTTCAAAGAGCTGAAAGTATCATGCATACATATGAACCAGACTGGCTTGCAATGCATATGCTCCCTTTTTATGGACGAATTTCATTTATTGGAGAAGAAAATCTCGTTGCGTACTGTGATAGTTGGTTATATCAGTTTTTGCATTTATTTTCTAACGTTTTTGATGAGAGAAACTCTGCTCCATGGATTAAAAAAATATTCTATAATCAGCGGGTGCTGTCCAGCAAAGAATTTCAATTTTGTTTGAAGCATGCTTCTGGAAAAAATGAGAACTCAATTGTCATTAAAATATTAAAAACAAAAAGTTATTTACTTTATTGGATGTTTGAAAGAATAGTCGATATTTGGCATAAAAAATAAAAATCATCTAGTAGGAGGAACATGCAATGAAAATCATCGGAATGATCCCAGCGCGGGGCGGCTCGTCTCGCTTTCACATGAAGCCACTGGCGCAAATTTGCGGAAAGCCCATGCTGTATTGGGTGTGGAAGCATTCGAAAGAAGTAGAACTCTTTGAGGAAGTTTATGTTGCTACTGACAATGAGAAAATTCGGCGTGTGGCAGAAGGATTTGGCGCAGAAGTTATTATGACTTCTTCAGATTGCGAAACAGCAACAGAACGGCTGTATGAAGTTTCACATAAGATTGAAGCGGATCTCTATGTTATGGTCAATGGTGACGAACCGCTGGTATTGGCAAAGGATATTGTCAAATGTATTCCAGAAACCATTCCGACAGACGGTTTCTATGTGTCTAACTTGATGACCGACTTTTCTAATCCTGTAGAGGTTGTTGATCCGACAAATTTGAAAATTGTCACGAATAAAGATGGAATTTGCCTGTTTATCTCTCGTGCGCCGATTCCATTTCCCAAAGGAGAAATGAACTACGCATACCAAAAGTTTGTAGGAGTAGGAGCATTTACCCAGAAAGCATTAGAATATTATCATGACACGCCTCGCGGACCGGTAGAGAAGATCGAAGAGAATGACTCTTTCCGATTTATCGAAAATCGAAAGGATTGTTATTATATCAATGCACATTGTAAGACGCTTTCCGTGGATACACCCAAAGATCGTGTGCAGGTGGAACGGTATATGCTCGAAAATGGCTTGGCATAAGGAGAGAAAATCATGTTTCAATTAATTGCAGGTCCTTGTGTAATCGAATCGGAAGAACAAGTGCTTTCTATTGCACAACAGATGAAGAATATAACCGAGCATTTAGGGATTCCCTATACATTTAAAGCCTCCTTTGATAAGGCAAACCGGACGTCTATTGATGGATTTCGTGGCCCCGGATTAGAAGAAGGACTGCGTATTTTAAAAAAAGTGAAAACGACAGTCGGTTTGCCAATCTGCACAGATATTCATGAGCCGTGGCAGGCGGAACCGGTGGCAGACGTCGCTGACATATTGCAGATTCCCGCGTTTTTATGCCGGCAGACTGATTTACTGGTGGCTGCAGCAAAGACGGGAAAGTGTGTAAACATTAAGAAAGCACAATTTCTTGCGCCGTGGGATATGAAAAACTGCCTTGAAAAAGTACGTCAATCGGGCAATCAAAATGTTATGTTGTGCGAACGAGGAACGAGCTTTGGGTACAATACATTGGTTGTAGATATGACGGGACTGCGTGTTATGAAAGAATTTGGTGTTCCTGTGATTTTTGATGCAACGCATAGTGTACAAAAGCCGGGTGGAAATGGAACAAGTACCGGTGGAAATCGAGAGTATGTAGAGTATTTGGCGAAAGCGGCAGTGGCAGTTGGAGTAGATGGGCTGTTTATGGAAACACATCCGAATCCGGATCATGCAAAGTCAGACGGTCCCAATATGGTGCCGTTGGACGAAATGGAAACCTTGCTGAAAAAGCTTAAACTGGTGTACCGTGCAGTGCATGCGGAGATATAACATGGACATTGTAAAAGAAGCGCAATGGGTATTTGATACAGAAATTACCGCCTTACAGAAAACCCAAAAGAGTCTTGGGAAAGATTTTGAAACCATTGTGCAGCTTGTAGTAAACTGTACTGGAAAAGTGATTGTCAGTGGCATGGGAAAATCAGGTCATATTGGTGCAAAGATTGCTGCATCATTGGCAAGTTTGGGTACACCATCATTCTTTATGCATCCTGGAGAAGCGATGCACGGTGATCTGGGAATGGTTGCAAAAAATGATGTGGTGCTTCTCATGAGCAATAGTGGAGAAAGCGATGAGATTGTTCGTCTGCTTCCAACACTTCATGAAATTCAGTGCATTACTGTGGCGATAACTGGAAATTCAAGATCTACTCTTGCGAAAGAATGTCAATATCATTTTTATTTTCCACATTTTGAAGAAGCATGTTATATGCACCTTGCTCCGACTAGCAGTACTACTGCACTGTTAGTATTGGGAGATGCTATTGCAGTGGTGGCATCCAAATTGCGTAATTATACAAAAAATGATTTTGCGCTTCATCATCCGGCTGGTGCACTGGGTAAAAAGCTGTTGGTTAAGGTTGAGAATGTTATGCATACTGGCGATGAAAATGCCGTTGTCCAGCAGGGAAGCACCTTGCGCAGTGCAATTGTAGAGATGAGCAGCAAAGGGCTGAGCATGGTCACAATTGTTGACCAAGAAAATAAGCTAAAAGGAATCATTACGGATGGAGATCTTCGGCGCATGCTGGAACACGGTGTGGATGTCTATCGAGAAATGGTAGACAATGTCATGACGAAATTGCCAAAGTATATTAACAGCCGGGATATGGCTGTTAATGCATTACAGAAAATGAGTGACTTTCGCATTACTGGAATGCCAGTTTTAGATAGTTCGGATTGTGTCGTTGGTTCTATTTTAATGCAAGATATTTATAAAGCGGGGATTATTGGATGATACAGCTACTTGTGATGGATGTAGATGGAACATTGACTGATGGAGCAATTTATATAGGGGATACAGGGGAATTGATGAAAGCATTTCATGTAAAAGATGGCTATGCGATCGCGCAGATACTTCCTGAGCATTCCATTATTCCCGCTATTATAACAGGGAGAGAATCAGCAATTGTTGAAAGAAGGGCGGAAGAACTGCATATTGCAGAACTTCACCAAGGTGTGGGAAATAAGTTGAAAAAATTAAAAGAAATTGCTGATAAACATCAAGTGCATGCAGAAAATATAGCATATATAGGAGATGACTTGAATGATCTGGAATGCATTCAATATAGCGGGATATCGGGATGTCCCGCTGATGCTGTAGAGAAAGTGAAGAACAATGTAGATTATGTTTGCAAGATGTGCGGCGGACAAGGAGCGGTAAGAGAATTCATTTCATGGCTAATTTGCCATCAGAATATAAAAAACAAGTAATGGAACAAAAGAAACAATGCAAACTTTTCAAACTTACTTTCTCTCCGCCCTTCGTGCGGCGTTAAACAATCAAACCGTGTCGTGGGAATCGGTTTCCCCAGCCGACTGGCGGGCGCTGTTTCAGCTTGCCCAGCAGCACAAGGTGGGACCGATGATCTATGAGGCGGTATATCATTGCCCTGCGGCAAAGCGGGTGCCGGAACTGATGCGGGCGTGGAAGCGGCAGACCATGCAGCAAGTGCTGGTGCAAACGCAAAAGACAACGGAATTTCTGCACCTATATGCAGCACTGCGTGAGCATGGTATCACGCCGTGCGTTGTCAAAGGCATTTTATGCCGGCAATTATATCCCAATCCGGATGAACGCGTGTCTGCGGATGAAGATCTGTTTGTTGCGCCGGAACAATTTGCGGCGTGTCACGCGTTTCTTCTAAAATATGGTATGAAACCAACAGCTGAGCGGACAGATTTGCAGACACAATTTGAAGTGTCGTATCAAAAAACAAACAGTCCGTTATATCTTGAACTACATCAGCAGCTATTTTCTCCGGATTCCGATGCATATGGCGATTGGAATTACTATTTTACACAGATTCATGCACAGCCTGTGGAAATCTTTGTGGATGGCGTGCTGCTGCGCAGTATGCAGCACACGGATCATCTGTTTTACTTGCTTTGCCATGCGCTCAAGCATTTTATGCACAGCGGATTTGGCATTCGGCAAGTCTGTGATATCGTGCTGTATGCCAATGCATACGGTGCACAAATTCAGTGGGGTAAACTTGTCGTGCAGTGCCAGCATATTCATGCAGATATCTTTGCTGCGGCGCTGTTTCGCATTGGACAAGAGTATTTGACCTTGGATTATAAAACAGCTTGTCTGCCGACGTGCTGGAAGAACATGCAGCTGGATGAAACAGCTATGCTGGAAGACCTGCTCGATTCCGGCATTTATGGCGGAGCGAGCGGAAGCCGAAAGCACAGCAGTACGATGACGCTGCACGCGGTTGCGGCACAAAAACAAGGAAAACAGAAAAAAATGCAAATTTTACGAACTATTTTTCCGAAGGCAAAAGATTTGCAGGGAAGATATTCGTATTTACAGAAAAAACCATTTTTGCTGCCGCTTGCGTGGGGAGATCGGCTGTTGCACTATCGCAAAGAGAGTCATACAGCTGTCCAGAGCATTCAGATTGGACAAAAACGGACGGCACTTTTACAGCAATATGGCATTTTAAAAAAATAATACATTGTGTGCACCAAATGCTGCGACCGAAAAAAGGCATTGTACGAAAAGCAATCTGGCAGTATAATAAAGATGTCAAGCGAATTGCTTAAAAAAGGAGAATGTACAATGAATATTTTGATTACCGGCGGTGCCGGATATATTGGCAGCCACACAGTCATTGAACTGCAAAAAGCGGGACATGATGTCGTTGTTGTGGACAATCTGAGCAATGCTTCGGAAAAATCCTTGCAGCGTGTAACTGAAATCACCGGCAAACCGGTTCCATTCTATCAGGTAGACATCCGTGACCGAGAAGGCCTGACCAAGGTGATGGAAAACCACGCATTTGATTGCTGCATTCATTTTGCAGGACTCAAGGCAGTCGGTGAATCGGTAGAGAAACCATTGGAATATTATGAAAACAATATCTCCGGTACGCTTGTTCTGCTGGATGTGATGCGCAAGCATGGCTGCAAAAATATTATTTTCTCGTCCTCTGCGACGGTTTACGGCAATCCGGCAGTGATTCCGATTACAGAGGAATGCCCGAAGGGACAGTGCACCAATCCGTACGGCCAGACCAAGAGCATGATTGAACAGATCATGATGGATATGCAGAAGGCAGATCCGGAATGGAATGTGGTTCTGCTTCGATACTTCAATCCAATTGGTGCGCATCCGTCCGGAAAAATTGGTGAAGACCCCAACGGCATTCCGAACAATTTGATGCCGTATATCACGCAGGTAGCTGTTGGCAAGCGTCCGGAGCTGGGCGTCTTTGGCGACGATTATGATACACCGGACGGAACCGGTGTGCGGGATTACATTCATGTCGTAGACTTGGCAGATGGCCATGTCAAGGCATTGGCTGCAATTGAAAAGAAATGCGGTATGGCGATTTATAATTTGGGAACCGGTCAGGGCTATTCGGTTTTGGACGTTGTCCATGCATTCGAAAAGGCAAATAACCTGACGATTCCGTATTCCATCAAGCCGCGCCGCGCGGGTGATATTGCCACCTGCTATTCTGACCCGACCAAGGCAGAGAAGGAATTGGGCTGGAAAGCGCAGAACGGTATTCTGGAGATGTGCCGCGATTCTTGGAATTGGCAGAAGAACAACCCGAACGGTTACCGCGATTAAAAAAATAAACCGGATTTTGGCAGATGTACAAGTTGTACATCTGCCTTTTGTATATATCCAGTACTTTTTGTAAATAACGGTCATAAATCGAAAAACATACCAGAGATACGGCAAATAATTCCAGAAATGCGGCAAAATTCAAGAAAAACTCCTGCATAGTGTGCATAATTCGGAATAACTGTTTTTGTGAACGATGACGGGAATGTGTACAAGAAGTGGAGAGAAAGACCATGCAAAATTATATAAAATAGAAATAGACAAATTGCCGCTGTTTGCAGTATGATAATCGCAGGAAGAGGGGAATGCAACATGATAAAGCAAATGCAGACCGGCAGCGTTTCGGTTATGAGAAAAGAAAAATCATGCAGCTTTTTTCGGAAGCTTGCACAGTCTTATATTAAGGGTGTCATGCATGCACAGTATGCAAATTCTGTGACGCAGACCTTTGGTCATTACATGGATAACAAGTAAACCAATATATTTATTATAAAAAAAGAGGTAACAACTATGCATTTCTTCCAAAAGCTCGCACGTTCTTATGTAAAGGGCGTAACCAATGTACAGTACGCAATGTCCGTTCGTGATGCATTCAATCACAAGTAATCGCAGAAAATAAATGAACAGAAACGAGCTGTCCCAGCATGAGACAGCTCGTTTTTGCATGTTCAGCGCTTTTTAAGCCGTTTGACGCAGCCTGCATCAAACGAAGGATTATATGCATAATAGTTTTTGGCATCGAGGTTTTCCTGTACATCGCGCAGAGCTTCACCGAAGCGCTGGAAATGCACGATTTCACGTTCGCGCAGAAACTTAATGGGATCTCTCACATCGGGATCGTCAATCAGACGCAGCAGATTGTCATACGTCAGGCGTGCTTTTTGCTCGGCCGCCATATCTTCAAACAAATCGGCAATCGCATCACCGGTGGATTGCAAGGTTGCCGCAGAAAACGGCGTGCCGCTTGCTGCCTGCGGATAAATACCATTGGTGTGGTCAACAAAATATGCGTCAAATCCGCTTTGCTTGATTTGCTCCGGTGTCAGACAGCGGGTGAGCTGATAGACGATTGCGCCGATCATTTCGCAGTGCGCAAGTTCTTCTGTGCCAATGTCAGTCAAAACTGCTTTGCCCTGCGCATATGGCTGCGCGAACCGCTGGGTCAGATAGCGCATCGCCGCGCCCAGCTCGCCATCCGGACCGCCGAGCTGCGTGATAATGAGTTTGGCCATTGCTGGATCGGGGTTGGCAATGCGCACCGGATACATGAGATTTTTTTCGTATGCCCACATAATTTATACCTCCTCCCAAGGCCACGGATCATCCGCCCAATTCCATCGGCCGGTGCTGCCTGCATCTTGGTGTTTGAGCGGTCCAAAATGCTTTTGGTATACCTCTTGTGCCTGCTGCTGTTTTTTGCAGACATTGCGGAAATATTGTACAGCTGACTCATCATCCGGATGGCTGTCTAAATACAGAGAGGCGTCTACGGCGGCAAATCCGTGCTCCTGTACATCGCGCATTGCTTTTTGCTTTTCAGTCACAGGAAACAGCCTCCTCTCCGATAAATGGCTTGTCAAGATCCGCAAAGATTGTGCCGCGCGCCAATGCGACGTCCTCTTGATAAATATTCTGCCAAACCTGATCTGGGACAAAGCCCATTGCCAGTGCCAGCAGATTGTAATTCAGGACATATCCGGGACCGGACTGCGCCGCCTGCGGCGTGACAGCCGGACGAGCCTCATTTGGCTTGGTTTCCATTGCGTTGCACCCTTTCTGTGGGAAAATACCCAGTTAGACTTTTCGGTCTATCTTATGCGAATGCAGAGAAGTAGGTGAATGGAGAACAAGAGGGCTGTCAGCAACAAACTGACAGCCCTCGCAGCATCGTCTGAAATTTTTATGCGTCCTGCTCCGCGACAGTAAATACATCGGCAGATTCGTTTTGCAGAATGGAATTGAGCCGCATGATTTGCTCGTATGTGCCGCGTCCATCGTGAAAGGCGTTGGCGGATGCCGCTGCCAGCGATAAATGAAAGGCCTCAATCATGTCGTGATTTTTATGGAAGCCGGACAGGAAGCCTGCGAGCATGGAATCGCCGCAGCCGACCGTGTTGCAAACCTTGCCCTTCATCGCGCTGTGGTGATAAATTTTGCCGTCCTCGGTCAAAAGCAGCGCGCCGGCAGAGCCCATGGACACCAAAATATTGCGTGCACCCATGCTCTGCAGGGTTTTCATGTAGCGAACAATGTCGTCTGTAGATACAGAGGACATGTCCTGAAAGAAAATATCTGTCATTTCCTGCATGTTTGGTTTGATGAGGAACGGACGATATTTGAGCGTGTGCAGCAGCAGCGGGCGCTTGGCATCCACAACGACATACAAATCCTTGTGGGATACGGAACGGAGAATTTCGCCGTATACATTGTCCTTGGCGCCGCGCGGGACGGAACCGGACAGAACAATGGTGTCTCCGTCCTGCAAATTCTGTAGCTTTTCGCACAGTGCATCAATGTCCTCCTGTGTCGCGAGCGGACCGATGCCGTTGATAGAGCTTTCGATGGCATCTACCATCTGGACGTCAATGCGGCTGAATCCGGTCTTGAGCGGAAGGAAATCGTGTGGGATTCCATCTTTGCTCATAATTCGCTCGATCTCTGAGCCGGTAAATCCGGCGACAAATCCGAGAGCCAAGCTTGGTTCCTTCAAAATATGAAGAGCATATGCAACATTGATGCCTTTGCCGCCGGGCATGAGCCTTTCATAACCGGCGCGGTTGACGCGGCCTGATTTGAAATCAGGAACTGCGACGAGATAATCCAGGCAAGGATTTAATGTAACAGTGTAAATCATGTAAAATGACCCTCCTGATAGAGCTTAAGTACGGAGTAAAGACAATGACACCACAAGATGCACAAAAAATGTCTTTTTTCTCTAACATAGTATAACATATTGAATAATAGAATGCATCGTCTTTTCGCGAAAGTTAACGATTTATTTGCAATTTTTTTTGTGACAAACAAAGAAAAAGTACCGAAAAACAATTGACAGAAATGCAAAGCTGTGCTATAATACTTCTTGCTTGACAAGAGAGTTTTCGATCCGGAGAGGTATCGAAGTGGTCATAACGAGGCGGTCTTGAAAACCGTTTGTCCGAAAGGGCGCGTGGGTTCGAATCCCACCCTCTCCGCCACATTTTCTTGTAGAGACAACAGCCTTTGGAGAAGTACCCAAGTGGTGAAGGGGCTCCCCTGCTAAGGGAGTAGGGCGCGAAAGTGTCGCGAGGGTTCAAATCCCTCCTTCTCCGCCAAAGAAAAACCATCAGACCTCACGGTTTGGTGGTTTTCTTTTTTTATCCGGATACGAATTTGTAAAAGTTTTGCCCTCTCAGTCATTTGCTATGCAAATGACAGCTCTCCCAGAGGGAGAGCCGAGAAGCTGGTACGAACTGCACTCCTGATGAATCAGGGGGAGTTTGATACAGGCTTGCGCCGTGCCACCTTCCTCAGAGAGGAAGGCTTTTGTCTCGCACAATCTAACTTGTCTCTCCCTTTGGGAGAGATGTCGCGCAGCGACAGAGAGGGCTGATGCCAGCTGACATGGCTTTTCAAATTTGCCCTAATTCGAATTTGTCAGCGTGTTGCCCTCTCAGTCATTTGCCGTGCAAATGCCAGCTCTCCCAGAGGGAGAGCCGAGAAGCTGGTGCGGACTGCATATCTGATACGAATACCGAGGGAGTTTTTACAAATTTACAGAATACGCATGAGATGAACTCTCAAATGCTCATAATTTAATAAACCCGAATCACCGAGGCGATTTTATGCACCATGCTCATGTTGCTGAGGATGGTCAGGGCGTCGCGTATGTGGCGCTCTCTCACGGTATCCGTGATGACAACCAGCTCGGCGGAATCGGTGTCGGATGCCTTCTGCAATACCTGCGAGATGCTCACGCCGTTGTTGCCGAGTACGCCGGTGACACCTGCGAGCACACCCATGCGGTTTTCCACTTCAAGACGCAGGTAATATTTGCTCTTGATGTCCTCCATCTTTTTAATCGGCAGCTTTTTGTAGCACGTGCAGCCAATGCGGCCGGTGCAGTGCATGAGGATGTTGCGGGCGGTGTCGATAATGTCACCGGTGACCGCGGAAGCAGTCGGCAACTCACCGGCGCCGCGGCCCATAAACATGGCGTCATCCAGCGCATCGCCGTGCACAAACACCGCGTTAAACGCATTGTTGACGGTAGCCAGCGGGTGAGATGACGGAATCAGCATCGGATGCACGCGGACTTCAATGCCCTCATCGGTGTTGCAGGCAACGCCGAGCAGCTTGACGGCTTTGCCCATTTCCTTTGCGTAGCGGATGTCGCGCGCCTGAATATTCGTGATGCCCTCGGTAAACACATCGTCAAAAGTCACGCGGGAATGAAAGGCGATAGAAGCCATAATCGCAACCTTGCGTCCTGCGTCATAGCCTTCGATGTCAGCGGTCGGGTCAGCCTCCGCGTAGCCGAGTTCGGTAGCCTTTGCCAGCGCCTCGGAAAACTCCATGCCGTCCTCTGTCATGCGCGTGAGGATATAATTGGTTGTGCCGTTGACAATGCCCATGATTTCTGTGATGCGGTTGCCAGCCAAGCTCTGCTTGAGCGGATGGATAATGGGAATCGCACCGGCAACAGATGCCTCAAACTGCAAATCGCAGTGGTGTTCCTCGGCAAGGTCGAGCAGCTCGCCGCCGTGTACCGCAATCAGATCTTTGTTTGCCGTCACGACATTTTTGTTTGCCTGTAATGCTTCTTTGATATAGGTGTGGGCAGGTTCGATGCCGCCCATCAGCTCGACGACAATCGAAACCTCCGGATCGGAGATAATATCATTCCAGTTATCGGTCAGCAGCGCGGTCTCCACACCGGAACGCGGTTTGGATGCATTGCGGACGAGAATGTGAGAGATTTCAATCGGTGCGCCTGCAATCTGCGGCATGTCGTCTGCACGCATAGACAGCAGCTTGTAAACGCCGGTGCCGACGGTTCCGAGACCGAGCAGCGCAATTTTAATCGGTTTGTTTGCCATAATATCTATCACCTTACTTTTAGTCGGAAAAATTACGTGTTCTTATTTATCATAGCGTATTTTTGGACGATTTGCAATTGATTTGAATGGGAAAAACAAAAGCAGATGCTCGCGCATCTGCCTCTGTTTTATGAGAATGGGGCTTACTTGCACTTTGCGAGCAGCTTCTCCCATTTTTCGTCTACATACTTCTGTGCTTCTTCGATCATCCACTCGTTGCCCGGCTTGAAGCAGTGCTTGAAGCGGCCCTGCTTGGACATGTATTCCTCGATCGGGAGCTTCTTCTTCGGCATGTATGTCAGATGCCACTCGCCCTCGACAACTTCGTACAGCGGCCATGCACAGGTCTCAACAGCAAGCTTGCAGATTTCTGCCATGTCCTGCGCCTGGAAACGCCAGCCGCGCGGACACGGGCTCATGACGTTGAGGAAGCAGGCACCCTCGGTGTAAATGGCCTTGTGTGCCTTCTCGTGCAGATCGCGGAAGTTGCCCAGAAACGTGGTCTGTGCAGCATACGGAACGTTGTGTGCTGCGATGATCTCGGTCAGATCCTTCTTGTTCTGCTTCTTGCCGTAGGATACCTTGCCGACCGGCGTGGTAGTCGCATCGGTAAAACGCGGAGTAGAAGAAGAACGCTGGATACCCGTGTTCATGTATGCTTCGTTGTCGTAGCAGACATAAACCATGTCATGACCGCGCTCCATCGCGCCGGACAGGGACTGGAAGCCGATGTCATAGGTGCCGCCGTCGCCGCCGAAGGTGATGAACTTGAAGTTGTCCTGAATCTTGCCCTTGCGCTTGAGGACGTTGTATGCTGCTTCTACGCCGCCGCAGGTAGCAGCTGCGTTTTCAAATGCGCAGTGAATGTAGCTGTCCGTGTATGCGGTGTACGGATACAGGAAGGAGGAAACCTCCAGACAGCCGGTTGCATTGGTGATGACTGCCTTGTCCTCCGGCTCCAGTGCACGCAGGACAGCGCGGACGGTGATGCCTGCGCCGCAGCCGGCACACAGACGATGACCGCCGACAAAGCGCTCTTCTTTCGATAACTGTTCTTTCAAACTATATGCCATGGTCTATTACTCCCTCTGTCCGATGTGGCGGTAAACCTCGCCGGTCTTGCCGGTCTCTACGATCTTGTCCAGCTCATCAAAAATGTATGTGCAGTCTTCTACGCGGAAGTCTCTGCCGCCCAGACCGTATACATAGTTGATTGCCTTCGGACGGTTGTCCAGATCATACATCGCGCTGCGGGTCTCTGCAAACAGCGGACCGCCTGCAGTGGAGAAGCTCTCATCCTTGTCCAGAACAGCAACAGCCTTGCAGCCGGACAGTGCCTGCGCGATTTCTTCAAACGGGAACGGACGGAATACACGAACCTTAATCATACCGACCTTGCGGCCCTGTGCGCGCAGCTCGTCTACGGTCTCGCGGGCAGTGCCTGCGGAAGAACCGATCAGAACAACAGCGGTCTCTGCGTCTTCCATCTTGTATGCTTCAAAGAAGCCGTAGTAACGGCCGGTGATGTCGCCGAACTTCTTGCCGACTTCCAGAATGACCTTCTTGGCGTTTTTCATGGCGTTTGCCTGTGCGACCTTTGCTTCCATGTAGTACGGAGAAATGCCATACGGGCCGACAGCCAGCGGATTCTCATGCTTGAGCAGGTAGTTTTCCGGATTGTACGTGCCGACAAAGTTCTGAACCATCTCGTCGGTTTCCAGTTCAATGTTTTCTACTGCGTGAGAGGTGATAAAGCCGTCCTGACATGCCATAATCGGCAGGCGGACATCCGGATTCTCACTGATCGGCATACACTGAATATAGTTGTCGTATGCTTCCTGGTTGTTTTCTGCAAACAGCTGAATCCAACCGGCATCGCGTGCGCCCATGGCATCGGAATGGTCATTGTTGATGTTGATCGGGCCGGTCAGTGCACGAGTTACCAGAGCCAGCGTAATCGGCAGACGAGAGGAGGAAGCGACGTACAGCAGCTCCCACATCAGAGCCAGACCGCAGGAAGATGTTGCAGTAATCGCACGTGCGCCGGCAGCAGCGGCACCGATACAGGTGGACATGGAGGAGTGCTCCGACTCAACCGTTACATACTCGGTGTCAACTTCGCCGTTTGCAACGTACTGTGCAAAATACTGCGGAATTTCGGTGGACGGGGTGATTGGGAAAGCACCCATAACATCCGGATTGATCTGCTTCATTGCGTAGGCAACGGCTTCGTTGCCGGACAGTCTTTCACGAATCGACATGGATTACTTCTCCTCCTTTCCAAAAGAAATCGCCTGGAACGGACATACTTTATAGCAGATGCCGCATCCCTTACAGTGGTCAAAATCAAAGTCCTGACGCTTGCCGCCGACAACCGGAATCGAGGAATCCGGACAGTACGGTGCGCACAGCAGACACTGCTTGCACTTGGTGGCATCCCACTTCGGCACCATCGTGCGCCATTCGCCGGTGATGGTCATAGACGCCGTTGCCGGCTCGTAAATTTCACAGCCAGGGGTCAGCTCCTGCCACTTGGACTGTTCGTTAATATCTTTCGCGTGAATCATCCTTCTTGCACCTCTTCCATAGACTGGGTAAGCACGGTCATGTTGCCTGCGATGACCTGCGGCTTGGTCGCAAACTTGTGTTTAAACGATGCTTCCATGTTGGTAACAAACTGTTCCGGATCGACAACGCCGGAAACCTTGACGGTGGCAGCCAGCATCGGGGTGTTCGGGAAGTTTTTGCCCAAAACTTCTTCCGAGATGCGGCGTGCATCGATGGTGCAGACGCGGCCCTCGTAGTGACCCAGCTCCTTGCGGATTTCAGCCGGTGTCTTGGGGGTGTTGACGATAATTGCACCCTTCGGGTTGAGACCCTTGAGCACGTCAACGGTTTCAATCAGGCTCTCGTCTACGACAACGACATAGTCCGGATCATAAATGTTGGAATGTACGGTGCAGCGGGTGTCGCTGATGCGGTTGTACGCAGTGATCGGTGCGCCCATGCGCTCCGGACCATACTCCGGAAAACCCTGTACATATTTGCCAGAGCTGAATGCGGCATCTGCGAGCAGGAGACAGGCGGTTTTTGCGCCCTGTCCGCCGCGGCCGTGCCAGCGGATCTCGACAATATCTTTCATGTGTAACTCCTCCATCCATCGTGTTCAGCGAAAGAATTTCGTAAATTGATTTCCAATAAGAAATAAAAAAAGCTCTCATCCGTAAAAGGACGAGAGCATATTTGCTTCGTTATACCACCTGTTACTGCATACTGACATATGCGCTTCCGATAACGGGGAAAACCGGCATAAACCTACTAGAACTGTATCATTGGTTCGGTCTGCGACTCCGGAGTGATATTCGGACTGCATGTACTGGTGTCGGGCTTGCACTGTCCCCGATTCGCTGTGAAGTTCCATACAGACGTACTGTCTCCATCGCTGTCTTTCGATCAGGATATTTCATTGACTCTTTTAGTATAGGCGGACGTCAGTCCAAAAGCAATGGAAATTGTGCACAAAATCACAAAAAATTTATTTTGCGGATTATACGAAAGCACGCAGTGCCCGCGCACGTGGAAATTTTTTGTTAAAATATCTTCATTGTCCGTTGACTTCATGAAAAATTTGCTACAATATAAGAATGGTTGAAAAACCGGAACCGAAAGGAGTTTTCCCGTGAAAAAGGCAATGCAAAAATACATCGGCTGGGGCGCGACGATTATTATAACCGGCGCCGTGACGATTGCTATTTTCTTCTGTATTTTTAAGTTCAACGGACTGGCGGCCGGCATCGGCAAGCTGGTTAATATTCTGATGCCTGTTATTATCGGTATCGGCATCGCCTACGTGCTGTCCGCGCCGTATGACTGGCTGCGGCACAAATATATGCGCCTGCTCGCACACACGTTTCATTGGCGCAGCCGAAAGGCGGTGCGCTGCGCGGGCATCTTTGCGATGCTCACGACATTTCTCGGCGCGGCGGCGATTATCGGCGGTCTGCTGGCGCTGATTGTTCCGCAGCTGATTTCCAGCGTGGCGGGTCTGGCGGCAACGCTGCCGAGCAATATGATGCACCTGTCGCGCACGGTGCAGGATCTCGTCGTACAGTATTATCCGAGCGGCGAGGAAACCGTCATGAACGCCTATGCGCAGGCGGTCAGCTACATCGAAGAATTCGTTCAGAATTCGTTCACACCGTCCGTAGACACGCTGGGCTATGTTTCCGCCGGCGTCATGAATACGGTAACTGTGTTCAAGAATATTTTTATCGGCATCATCGTTGCGATTTATCTGCTGGCGGGCAAAGAGAATTTTATCCGACAGATTATTCGCTGCATTTATGCGGTGTTGGGCAAGAAATGGGGCAATGTCATTGTGGAGTACGGCAGATTTGCCAATCAGGCATTTACCGGATTTATCACAGGCAAGCTGCTCGACTCGTTTATTATCTTTCTGATTTCCGTAGTTATTCTCAACGTGATGGATATGCCGTTTGCGATGCTGGTCAGCGTCATTATCGGTGTAACCAATGTCATCCCGTTCTTTGGTCCGTTTATTGGTGCGATTCCGTCGTTTATCATCATCTTTATCGTGTCTCCGCTGCAGTCGCTGTACTTTTTGGTCTTTGTCCTGCTGCTGCAGCAGTTTGACGGCAATATTCTTGGTCCGAAGATTTTAGGCAACTCCACCGGTCTGTCCAGCTTCTGGGTGCTGTTTTCCATCCTGCTGTTCGGCGGCCTGTTCGGCTTTGTCGGCATGCTGCTCGGCGTGCCGCTGTTTGCCGTCATCAAGCACATTTTGAGCGATATCATCACGCGCAGCCTGCGGCAGAAAAATCTGCCGGTACAGGCAACCGATTATGCATGGCTGGCGTCCATTGATGAACAGGGCAATCCGGTTCGTTTACCTGTGCGCACGGAGAAAAACAAACAGAAATCCTCTGAGAAATCCGAGAAATCAGACGAATCTGCGTCCGATGACACAGGAGACGAGACACAGGACGAGTAGGAGGAATCGGTTTGACAAGGGGAAGAGATGCCGCACTGGACAATTTAAAGGGATTGCTCATCATCAGTGTGGTATATGTACATCTATATGATATGCTGGGACAGAAAACGCCGCTGCTGTTCACGATCCGGACAATCGTGCTCGCCGTGCAGATGCCGCTGTTTTTGTTCCTGTGCGGATATTTTGGCAAACATGCGGAAAAGCGGCGGGATGCCGCGTGGGCAGAATATCTCCTTCCGTTTTTGCTGTTTAATACGCTGTATTATCTCGTGCGCGCGGAACAGGAGCCGGGGATGCAGTATGTGCTGCTTCGGCCGCTCAATATGTATTGGTTTTTGCTGACGCTGCTCATCATCCGCGTGCTCATGCCGGAACTGCTGCGTATTCGCTGGCTGCTGCCCATCTCGCTGGCTGTCGCTTTGCTGGCGGGCGGAGATCCGTTCATCGGGCGCGATTTGTCGCTGTCGCGAACGATTTGTTTTTTGCCGTTTTATCTGCTCGGCTATTTTTGCACGCCCGCGCACATGCGGCGCATACGAAAGCTTCCGCTGCCGGTTGCGTGGATCGGTGCGGCTGCCGGTGCGTTTCTGGCGCTGTGGATGACGGATGTGCTGCCGGTTCGAAAAGGCTCCAGCCATCCCTTCCAGCTCGTCAATTCGTATGCCAGACAGGGGCTTACGCCGTGGGCGGGCATGGAATTTCGGCTTGCGATGTATATCGCGGCGCCGCTGCTCGGCATTTTTCTGCTGCGCATCGTGCATGCGCGGCGCGGCTTGCTCACGAGTATCGGAAAGGGCAGCATGACCGTGTATATGCTGCACGCGTTTCCGATGCTGTGGATGGTCGGTCATTGGGGCTTTGTCTGTAAGATTATCAACTGGTTTGTTCCGGCATTCGCGCACATCAAATATCCCGGAAAGCTTGTGGGCGGCGTGCTGCAGCTGATAGTGCTCGTGTTGTATTCGTTTGTCATTTCGTGGCTGCTCAGTGCGCCGCCGGTTGTGCGCACGTATGATGCGTTTATCGAACAGATGAAGCTGTGGCTGTTTCACGCGGCAAAAAAACAGGAAAAAACCGAAGAAACCAAGACGGTGCAGGGAAACTGATGGCTTTCCTGCACTTTTCTTATCGTTAAATTTACACAGGATGATTGCAATATGGGGCGCGTTTTGCTATAATGCAGTATGTATTGGTGGCAGTGTGTCATCATGGTTTTTCGATTGACGAGAAACCGGAAAGGAGGCTGTACGTTTTGGATAAGCGATTGGCCAGAATTCTGGAGCCGGGATTCGGTATGTATTTTATCGTGTTCTTGGTGTTCGCCTGTGTGAGCGCTTTTTTTTCTCTGTTTCTGGCCTTGTTTGAGATGGCAGTCTGTGCCGCTTTGTATATCTATTATGTTGTAACCATGCGGCGCCGCAATCAGGAGGTGCTGCAGTATTTGGAGGCTCTGTCCGGCGGAACCGACAATGAGACGAGACAGAACTTTATTGACATCCCGCTGCCGATTACGGTTTGTATGATCGGAAACGGACAAATTATCTGGTGTAATGAGCAATTTCATTCGGTGTATGACATGCACGACAGCATGTTTGAACAGACGCTGGAGGATATTATTCCGGGATTTGATACGTCGTGGCTGGTAGATGATAAATCCGTGTATCCGTCCGAGGTCAAAATCGGCGATAAGTATTACATGGTGATTGGCTCGCGCGTGCGTCCGATGGACGGCAGCACCAGCGTGCTGATGACGCTGTACTGGCTGGACTGCACCGAGTTGGTTTCGCTGCGGCAGGAGTATGACGAATCCCGTCCGGTCGTCGCCATTGTGTCCATTGACAATTACGAGGAACTGGTCAAAAACGCAAACGACTCGGAAAAGGCAACCATGCTCGCCTCTGTGGATAACCGCATCGGCGAGTGGGCAAAGGACATTCAGGGTGTTTTGCGAAAATATGACCGCGATAAATATATTTTCGTGATGGAAGAACGAAATTTGGCGCAAATCACGCAGGATAAGTTTTCTGTTTTGGATACCGTGCGCTCGATTGTGTCGCGCGAAGGCATCAATGCAACGCTGTCGATTGGCATCGGGCGGGACGGCAAGACGCTGCAGGAAAAGTACGAGTTTGCACAGCTCGCACTGGATATGGCGCTGAGCCGCGGCGGTGACCAGACGGTCATCAAAAACCGCTATGCCTTTGAGTTCTTTGGCGGCTGCGCCAAGGAGGTCGAAAAGCGCACGAAGGTGAAATCCCGTGTCATGGCAAATGCGCTGGGTCAGCTCATGCGCGATTCCTCGCAGGTGTTCGTCATGGGACATCATCACACGGATATTGACGCGCTGGGCGCCGCTGTCGGTGTCGTTTGCGCGGCGCGCAGCAGAGGAAAACAGGTGCACGTGGTTCTGCACCGCGCGCAGACGCTTGCCCAGCCGCTGCTGGAGCGCGTAGAGGCGAGCGGCGACTATGACGACGTGTTTATCGAGCCGGAACAGGCTGCGGAGCTGATTGACGGCAACAGCCTGATGGTTGTCGTAGACACCAACCGGCCGGACTTTGTCGATGCGCCGGAGCTGCTGTCCCGATTCCGTAAGGTCGCTGTCATCGACCACCACAGACGTGCCGCAGATTATATTGAAAACTGCGCCGTCAATATGCATGAACCGTCGGCGTCCTCTGCCAGTGAGCTGGTCAGTGAGCTGCTGCAATATATGGTACCCAATCAGACAATCAGCCGCGTAGAGGCGGAAAGCTTGCTGGCGGGTATTTATCTGGACACCAAGGGCTTTTCCATCAAGGCGGGCGTGCGCACCTTTGAGGCGGCGGCATATCTGCGCCGCGCCGGTGCGGATATGATCGCGGTGAAGCGCCTGTTCCAAAATTCGTTTCAGGATTATATGCAGCGCGAGCGCGTGATTTCCTGTGCGGAAAATGCGCCGGGCGGCATTGTCGTTGCTGTGGCAGACTTTCCGGTCACCCGACCGACGGCGGCACAGGCGGCGGATGAGCTGCTCAACATCATTGGCGTGCGCGCCAGCATTGTGGCATTTCCTATTGGAGAGGACATTGTCGTGTCTGCGCGCTCGATGGGCGCGGTCAATGTTCAGGTGCTCACAGAGATGCTTGGCGGCGGCGGCAGCCTGACGGCAGCCGGTGCACAGCTGCAGAATACCGACTGGCTCAAGGCAAAAGAACAGATCATGAAGGCGATTGAAGCGTACTTGGATCAAAACGCACAGGAAGACGAATAACAATACCAACAATTGGAGGTTTTTGATATGAAAGTTATTTTACAGCAGGACGTAAAGGGTCAGGGTAAAAAGGGACAGCTCGTAGAGGTCTCTGAGGGATATGGCAGAAACTTCCTTCTGCCGCGCAAGCTGGCTGTTCCGGCTACCGCAGACAACGTAAACCAGATGAAGCAGGCGGAGGAATCCAAAAAGCATCGTCAGGCCGTTGAGCGCGCAGAGGCAGAGGAGAACGCAAAGAAGTTCGAGTCTATCATGGTGCATCTGACTGCAAAGGGCGGCACCAGCGGCCGTATCTTTGGCTCCGTCACCAGCAAGGAAATTGCAAGCCAGCTCAAGAAGGAGCATGGCATTGAAATCAGCAAGAACAAGATTGTCATGGACGAGGCGATTAAGAGCTTTGGCACATATGAGCTGAAGGTCAAGCTGTATCCGGAAGTTGTCGGCAAGCTGAAGGTTCAGGTAACCGAAGTAGAGTAACGCATCCAACCTCCCCGATTGGGGAGGTGGATTTTTCATCTTTCACAAAAGGAGCGAAGAAGCATGGCGATGGATGAACTGCTGTCGCGGCAGCTGCCGCAGGCGGTAGAAGCGGAACAAGCGGTCATTGGATCTATGCTGATCGACCCATCGTGTATTCCAGAGGTTATTGAGTTGCTGCGGCCGGAGGACTTTTATGCGGAGGAAAACCGCCGCATTTTTGAGACGATTTTCTCCATGTTCACGGACTCCGTCCGCATTGATGCGGTGACTGTGCTCAATGAGCTCAAGATGAACGGTCTGTATGATGATGCGGGCGGCAGAGCGTATCTGGCACAGCTGATGGATGTCACGCCGACAGCTGCCGGTGTGCGCGAATACGCGCACATCATTCGAGACAAGAGCATGCTGCGTGAAATTGCAGCGGCAGGCGCAGATATTCAGGCTATCGCCTATGAGGGCGCCGGAGAAGCGAGTGACATCGCGGAAGTTGCCGAGCAAAAAATCTATGCCGTGCGGCATGGCCGAGAGGTACAGGGCTTGTCTCCGATTAAAAGCATCATCATGGATGTGTATAATCGGCTGGATGAGCTGTCGCAGAGCGAGAGCGGTCTGCCCGGTCTGCCGACCGGCTTCCATGATCTGGACAGACGGCTGACGGGTTTGAACAAATCCGATCTGATTTTGATTGCGGCTCGTCCGGGTATGGGCAAGACGGCGTTCGCCCTCAATGTCGCGCTGTATGCGGCAAAGCATACGAATAAAGACGTCGTGCTGTTCCAGCTCGAAATGAGCAAAGATCAGCTGGCGTCCCGCCTGCTGTCGCAGGAAGCCGTTATCGACTCGCAAAAGCTCAAAACCGGTGATTTGGAGCCGGAGGATTGGACAAAAATGGCGCGTGCGGCCAATGTGCTGGCAAAGACGCACATTTATGTCGATGACAATCCGGCAATTACCGTCGCGGAAATCAAGGCAAAGTGCCGCCGTCTGGGTGACAATTTGGGTCTGATCTGTATTGACTATTTGCAGCTGATGCAGTCGGGCAAACGCAATGAGAGCCGCGTCAATGAGATTGGCGAAATCTCGCGTGCGATGAAGATTATGGCAAAGGAGCTCAATGTTCCGGTCATCTGTCTGTCGCAGCTGTCGCGTGCGGTGGAAAAGCGTGAGGACAAGCGGCCGATGCTGTCCGACCTGCGAGAATCCGGCGCGATTGAGCAGGATGCAGACATTGTTCTGTTTATCTACCGCGATGATTACTATGATGACGAGAGCGAGGAAAAAAACAACGCCGAAGTCATCATTGCCAAAAACCGACACGGCGCGACCGGCTCTGTATTTTTGCAGTGGATCGGTCAGTACACCACATTCTATAATCAGGATCGAAGGCACGAATGAAACAACTGGTACGTCATACGATCAGACAATATCATATGCTGCCGGACGGCGCGCGCGTGCTGTGCGGACTTTCCGGCGGTGCGGATTCTGTCAGTCTGGTGCTGTGCCTGCAGGAATTGGGGTATCAGGTTTGTGCCTGTCATCTCAACCACGGCATGCGCGGAACGCAGGCAGATGCAGATGAGGCGTTTTGTCGCGATTTTTGCGAAAAACACAACATTCCGTTTGTGTCCGAACGGTGCGATGTGTTCGCAGAAGCGGAAAAACGCAAGCTGTCCGCAGAGACCGCGGCGCGGGAAATGCGGTATGATTTTTTTGCTCGGTGCGCCGAACGGATGCAGATGCCGTATCTTGCAACCGCACACACGGCGGATGATAATTTGGAAACCATGCTGTTTCATTTGATCCGCGGCACGGGAAGCGCCGGTCTGGCGGGCATCCCGCCTGTGCGCGGCAGCATCGTCCGCCCGTTGATTGCCGTGGAACGGCGGCAAATTGAACGGTTTTTAATCGAACGCGGGCAGAACTGGTGCACGGATGCCACCAATTTGGATGACAGCTGCACGCGAAACAAAATCCGGCATCATGTCATTCCGGCGCTGCGCGACATTGAGCCGTGTGCGGCGCGACACGCATTGGAGGCGGCACAGCTTGTGCGGCAGGACAATGCTTATCTGGACGCGCAGGCGCGGGAAGAAACGCTGCCGCTCGCACGAATGCCGGAGGCACTCAAGGCGCGGCGCGTGCGCAGCATGCTGGAACAGGCAGGCGTTCCCATGGGGGAAATTACGCGCAGGCATATTCGGGCGGTGTGCACGCTGGCGGATAAGCAGAGCGGCACGGTCAGCCTGCCGGGGCAATTTCGGGCGGTAAACAGACAGGGCACACTGTCTGTGGTGCCGGAGACACCCAAAACAGCGCCGGTACACATAAAACCAAATCAAGCGATGGCATTTGGCGCATATACCGTGTCCATCGTGAGAAAAATATCGGATATTCACAGTTCGTTCAAGTATTATCCGATTGCATATGATACAATCAATATGTCCAACCTGACGGTACGAACATGGCGGTCATCTGACCGGATGCAGCTGCCGGGGACGCGCGGGGCGCGCTCCCTCAAGCGCCTGTATGCGGAACGCGGCATTGCGCCGGATGAACGAGACAGTCTGCCGGTTTTGTGCAGCGGCGACAGCATTGTCGCGGCGGCGGGAATCGGAACAGATGTCCGGTTCTGCGGTCAGAGCGGATTTTTTGCCGTTTGTAAAAGATAAAAAGCAGCAAAACAAAAAGGAGATAACGAGTATGAAGCAGGACATCGAAAAGGTTCTTCTTTCGGAGGAAACGATTGCAGCGAAGGTAAAAGAGCTGGGCGCACAGATTGCGAAGGATTACGCGGACAAGAATCCGCTGATCGTCAGCGTGCTGCGCGGTTCGTTTGTATTTATGGCAGATCTGGTTCGCGCCATTGATGTGCCGTGCACCGTCGATTTTATGTCGGTTTCCAGCTATGGCGGCGGCACGACATCTTCCGGTGAAGTAAAGATTACCAAGGACTTTGACGTCAGCATCGAGGGCCGTCATCTGATTATTGTCGAGGACATTCTCGACAGCGGACGCACCCTGAGCTATTTGATGAAGACACTAAAGGCGCGCGGCGCGGCTTCTATCGCACTGTGCACGTTTTTAGATAAACCGGAACGCCGCGTGGTGCCGGTTGAAGTTGCCTACAAGGGCTTCACGGTTCCGGATGCATTTATTGTGGGTTATGGTCTGGATTACGACCAGAAATACCGCAACCTGCCGTATGTCGGCGTTCTCAAGTCGTCGGTATATGAAGGCAAATAACATTTCCGTTTTACGGAAAGGAGTGACATATACGCTTGGATAACAAAAGCAATAACAACAAGATGAGAGGGTACGGATTTTATGCCATTATCGTCGTCCTTCTCGTGATTACGGTTTCGGTCCTGCTTCAGCAGAACGACACCACGACGGTGACATATGCACAGGTTGTGGACGCGTTTGAAAACAAACAGGTCACGGAATTTGTCATCAAAGACAGCTCTCTGGAAGCAACCCTGAAAGACGGAAAGAAAATGTCCTATGAGCTGCCGAGCGTGGAACTGTTCTTCAATGATCTGGGAGACACCATTCGTCAGGAAAAGAAGGATGGCGTCATCAAGGACTACAACTGGACCAAGACCGAGGTGCCTTGGTGGGCAAGTGCAATTCCGTATGTAATCATGCTCGTGATTTTCGGTCTGTTCTGGTATATGATGTTCAGTCGCGGAGATGGCGGCGGACGCGGTGCCATGCAGTTTGGCAAGGCGCGCATCAAGAACGCGGAGGACGATAAACGCCATGTGACATTCCAGGATGTCGCAGGTGCGGATGAGGAAAAGGCGGAGCTGGAAGAAATCGTAGAATTTTTGAAAAATCCGCAGAAATTTACGCAGATCGGCGCGCGCATTCCAAAGGGCGTTTTGCTGGTGGGCCCTCCGGGAACCGGTAAAACCTTGCTGGCGCGTGCGGTTGCCGGTGAAGCAGGCGTTCCGTTCCTGTCCATCTCCGGTTCCGACTTCGTAGAGCTGTACGTCGGTGTCGGCGCATCGCGTGTGCGCGACCTGTTTGGCGAGGCGAAGAAAAAGTCTCCGGCAATTGTCTTTATTGATGAGATTGATGCGGTTGGCCGTCACAGAGGCGCAGGCCTTGGCGGCGGACACGACGAGCGTGAGCAGACGCTGAACCAGCTGCTGGTTGAGATGGACGGTTTCGGTGCAAACGAGGGCGTCATCGTCATCGCAGCGACCAACCGTCAGGATATTCTGGATCCGGCGCTGCTGCGTCCGGGACGTTTTGACCGTCAGGTTTATGTCGGCGCACCGGATATGAAGGGCCGCGAGGACATTTTGAAGGTACATGCGCGCGGCAAGCAGTTTGATCCGGATGTTCGCTTTGACTCGATTGCAAAGTCTACCGCTGGTTTCACCGGCGCGGATTTGGAAAATCTGCTCAATGAGGCAGCTCTGCTGGCGGCACGTCGCAACAAGCGCCTGATTAGCATGGAGGATATTGAGGATTCCTTCCTGAAGGTTATCATGGGCACGGAAAAGAAGTCCCGCGTCATGACAGACCGCGAGAAGCGCCTGACCGCTTATCACGAAGCAGGTCATGCGATTGCAACGCGCTGCCTGCCGACACAGGATCCGGTGCATACCATTTCGATTATCCCGCGCGGCCGTGCGGGCGGCTTTACGATGAGTCTGCCGCAGGAAGAAAAGTTCTATGCATCCAAGAATGAAATGCTGGACGATTTGATTGTTCTGCTCGGCGGCCGTGTCGCAGAGAAGCTGACGATGGATGATATTTCCACCGGCGCTTCCAATGATATCGAACGCGCAACATCTGTGGCAAAGAGCATGGTCACCAAGTACGGCATGAGCGATCTGATCGGACCGATTAACTACAGCAGCGGTCAGCAGGAAATTTTCCTCGGCCGTGATATGGTAGAGACCGATGCAATTTCGGAAGATGTTGCAGCGAAGATTGACGAAGAAATTCGCCGTATTATTCTGGAGGCATACGCCAAGTGTGAGGATATCCTCAAGGAACATATGGATCAGTTGTCCGCTGTGGGAGAGTACCTGATTCGCAATGAGACGATGGACGGCGATGCCTTTGAAAAGATGTTCAATGGCGAGACCGTGCCGGATCATGAGACCGGTGCACAGGTGTTCCACATTGAGTCGGGCATGGCAAAGACTGCAAAGCAGGACGAAGAAAACGGCACAGATGCTCCGCAGGCTGCGGATGCAACGGTTTCTTTGGAAGAAGCTGCAAAAAAGCTGTTTGTAGACGATAAGAAGGACGAAGAGCAATCTTCTGAGCCGGAGGACGAAGGCGAATAACTCGCAGATAAACAGAGAAAAAGCACTAGAACCGGAAATTTTCCGGAACTAGTGCTTTTGTTTTGCTCTTACGCACAGACCAAACTTGTCTCTCCCTCTGGGAGAGATGTCGCGCAGCGACAGAGAGGGCTTTTGGCTCGTTTAGAAAACTCGCACGGCATCTCACTTTGTGGGCAAAGTAGATACCAATTTATTCAATATGTTTTGTTCATCTTTGTCTAGAGAAAAGATTCTTGTATCTCGCTCAGATCATCCCAATAAAAAATCGGCCGAAACATGAAAAATACGAATAAAACGAATCAATACCGCGCAGGATGGATTGCATCTTCCTGTTTCATATGCTGAGATAGTACTAACGGAAACATTCATTTGTTTGGCAAGTTGTTTCTGGCTCAGATGATGCTCTAGACGTAAATTTCTGAGCCTATGACTCAAGTTTATCATTTTTATCACCCGCTTTCACAAACAGTGTATCAAAAGTTTGTTCTGCGTTGGTGTAATTGATTTTACTCATAGAGAAATTTTATCGAGCGACAGAGAGGGCTACATATTCTCTCAGATTTACTCGATGCGAAATGGGTAAATTTCTCAGCCCTCTCAGTCATTTGCTCCGCAAATGCCAGCTCTCCCGGAGGGAGAGCCAAGAAGGCTCCCTCGTGAGGGAGCTGGATTTGCCGCAGGCAAAGACTGAGGGAGTTTTACAAATTGACAAAATACGCATGAGATTTACCCTGACACGAACCTGCTCGCATGTTTGCCCTCTCAGTCATTTGCTTTGCAAATGCCAGCTCTCCCAAAGGGAGAGACGAGAAGCCGGAGCGAACCGCACGCCTGACGAACCAAGTGGACGCTTATACAGACTTGCCCGCATGCTGCTCCTTTCGTCACGGCTTGCGTCGTGCAGCCTTCCTCAGAGAGGAAGGCTTTATTCTCCCTATACTTCTGCGGAGGCGAACAGGGTGAATTGATTGCGGTGGAAGGTCAGCAGCCCCTGCGATTGCAGGTGGCTGAGTTCGGCGGATAGAGCGCTGCGGTCTACCGAGAGATAGTCTGCGAGCTGCTGCCGATTAAACGGGATACGAAATGTCGTAGAGCCGGTCAAAACCGCCTGTTCGGACAGATAAGACAATACTTTGCCGCGAATGGTGCGCTGGGTGCAGTGCCGAATTTTTTGATTGAGCATTCGGTTTTTCTGTGCCAGCACGGTGACATAGTTATGAATGAGCCGATTGTGAAAGGCACAGCTGTTGGAACAGGAGGTCAGCAGATGCTGCATGTCCAGATATAAGACCTCTGTGTCCTGCTTGGCGAGAACCGAGACATCCGCAGTGTGGTCAGGCAGACAGGCAAAGACTTCACCGAACAAATCTGCCGGACGACAGATCGCATGGATCGTCTGATTGCCCCAAAAATCCTCACGGACGATATGCAGCTCGCCGCGCAAAACAATACCGGCGTGTGTGACCGGTTTGCCCGCGCGAAAGACAAAACTGTGCTTGGGATAGCTTTGCTGTTTGGCAGAGATACAGCCGAGCACGGCAGAGATCTCTTGCGGAGCAAGACCGCGAAACAGCCAGCAGTCGGCTAAAATGGAAGAAGATGGATACATAAAATCGCCTTTCTTCGTTGGAAATCCAACAGAAATTTTCTTGTGTTTGCAGTATAATACGTTTCAATAAGAAATGCAACAAACCATGCAGGATAATCATAAAAGGAGAAGCATATGAAACGGAGAATTATCGAGATCAACAGAGAAAAATGCAACGGCTGCGGTCTGTGTGTCGAGGCGTGCCATGAGGGCGCGATTGCATTGGTGGACGGCGTGGCGAAGCTGATGCGTGATGACTACTGCGATGGTCTGGGAGATTGTCTGCCAAACTGCCCGACCGGTGCCATTTCGTTTGTTGAGAAGGAAACTGTGCCGTATGATGCAGAAGCGGTCAAACGGCACATGGAAAAACGGCACAACAACGGCGGCTGTCCGGGCGCTCGCGCGCGAAGCGTGCAGCCGGAGCAGACGGATGCACCGGCTGCATCGGTGCGCAGCCGGCTGCAAAACTGGCCGGTGCAAATCAAGCTCGCCGCACCCAACGCGCCGTATTTTCAGGGCTGTGACTTGCTCATTGCCGCAGACTGCACAGCGTATGCCTGCGCCGGATTTCATGAGCGGTTTATTCAAAATCGTGTGACGGTAATAGGCTGCCCGAAGCTGGACAATATAGACTACAGCGTCAAGCTCGCGGCGATTTTGCAGCACAACGACATTCGCTCGATAACGGTTGTGCGCATGGAGGTGCCGTGCTGCGGCGGTCTGACTGCCATGGTCGAAAAAGCAGTCGCCGCCAGCGGAAAAAATATTCCGCTCCGCATACAGGTCCTTTCTATTGACGGCGAATTGCTGAAATGATAAGATAGTTCATAGAAAGAACATGCAAGGGAGAGAACCAAAATGAAAATTGACGGAAATGAACTGGCAATCAAGCAGAACGAGCTGGATCAGCAGGGACATAAAAAAGAAGCGTATGAGATGAAGATGGAGTTTCTTCGTCAGGTGCGTGAGAGCGGGGATCACTGCCCGTGTCAGGAGGCCTGTCCGCATCACGGAAACTGCTTTGAATGTGTGACGATTCACCGCGGACATCGCGACCATCTGCCGATGTGTATGTGGGATATGGTCAACGAACGCGTTGCTGCGCTGTCGCATATGACAGAAGGCTCTTTGTATTCTTATGAGAAAAATCATGAGAAAAATGACAAGAAATAAAAAAACCGAGGAAAAAGTTCGGGAAAATTGACGATTTTGCTTATTTTGTGTTAAGTAATAGAGAAATGTCCGTGTTTCATTGAAAAATGCCGCGTTTTGTAGTATAATAAAATATATACAAAAAGTGACAGGAGGTAATGAAACGTATGACATGGACAAAACGATTGACAAGTGCGGTGCTGGCGTGTGTGCTGTGCACAGCAGCCCTCACCACCGGTGCGCTGGCAGAGGATGCCGGTGTAGGCGGGTATGACGCGACGCACAGACCAAGCCATAGCGCAGATTATGTGTTGACCGAATCGGCAACCTATGATATGAAACAAGGTACCAAGGAGGAATACACAAAGTATTGGAACGATGCAAAGGGCAATATCGTCAAGGCGGTTGATTATGACGGCAACGGCGAGCAGACCGGATGGGAAGCCTATGCCTACAACAACAGCAATCAGCTGGCACAGATCAGCGGATACGACGGCAGCAGCCTGAAGCAGACCAATGTGTATCAGTATGATCAGGGCGGCAATCTTACCCGAGAGGTCGCAACGGTAAACGAGTCCGGCGGCAATGCCGTGTATGAGTTTATTTATGCGTATGATTCACACAATAACATGACGACAAAGAAACTGAACTTCACCGAGCATGGACAGAAGGCAACGTATGTGGAGAAGTTCAGCTACGAGTACAACAACGCCGGACAGGTGACCAAAAAGAATGCATACGCCGTAATAGACGGCAAGGATCACCTGATGTTCTGGCAGACCTATTCCTATGACGAACAGGGTCGTGTGACCGAGGCACGGTATCAGGATAACGGCGATGCAGAAGGTGCTGCACTGAATTTTGTGGAGTATCGCTTCAGCTATAGCAACGAAGGCAACGAGGATTGCTATGACCATCTGCAGAATGCACAGGGCGACGGTACATATACGCTGTATCAGTACAAGAAGCTGAGCGAAAACACACCGTATACACTGACCTATGACGAGATGTTCTGTGATGTCAGCGCAAGCGACTGGTTCGCACCGTCCGTTCAGTATGTATATGACAATGGTTTGATGAAGGGTACGGCTCCGGCACGTTTTGAGCCGAATGGCACGCTGACCCGCGCACAGATCGCGCAGATTTTGTATGCGAAGAACGGTCAGCCGACTGTTACAGCTACCACACCATTTACCGATGTAGCACAGGGCGATTGGTTCTATAACGCCGTTTGCTGGGCATATGAAAACAAGATTGTTTCGGGTACTTCTCCTACGACCTATGCGCCGAACGAGCTGGTAACCCGTGAGCAGATGGCAAAGATGCTGTATGCTGCAGCCGGTGCGCCGGAAGTGACAGAAGGCTCTCTGGACAGCTTTGCTGATGCATCGTCTGTTTCTGATTGGGCACAGACCGCTATGCTGTGGGCAACACAAAACAAGATTATCAACGGCTCCAAGGACAACGGTACGTTGAGATTGAATCCGCAGAAGGGCGCAACGCGCGCTGAAGCTGCAACGATGATGAAATCTTACGCCGCTTACGAGGCAAACAAGTAAAAAATGATGCTCCTCCCATGGTAAACCATGGAGAGGAGCATTTTTTGTGCTATTTTCCAAATAAAAAGGCTTTGAGCGGCTGCGTCATGCGTTTTTCCCAGAATCGAATGCACATGCCGACGCCAAAGGCGGCGATGAGTGTGCCTTCCCGCACGCCGCTGATGTTGTGAAGCTGGGTGACAGATAGAATCACGGTCAGCACAACGACTGTGCAGTCAAAGATGATTTTACAGCTGGACATGGGCTTTCCGCTGACTTCTGCCAGCGCAAGCGCAACACCGTCCGCAGGCATTGACATGATATCCGCAGTGACGTACAGAAAAATACCGGAGCCGAGAAATACAATGCTGCACAGCATATAAATAAACTGAATGGGATACGATGGATGCTGCGGCAGCAGCGCCGTCAGTGCGCCGGACAGGCTGACAAACCAGCCGAAAATGATAGACAACACAATTTGCAGGAGATTTTTCCACTGAAATCGTCGGCGCAAAATCACAATCTGAAGCAGAATGTATACCGAAAAGACCAGCGTGGTACATAGGCCGAGGCTTTTCTGTGAAATCAGACTGGCAATATACGGCAGCGTATCAATGGGAGACACGCCGATACCGGATAAAACAGACAGATTGACGCCGATGGTCATGAGAAACATGCCGATGAGATAAATTGGGATGCGGCGTTCCCAGTGCTTAGATGCTGACACAGCATCACCTCCCTTGTGTGATGGTATCAGTATACCAGAAAATTGCGTGTGTTTATAGAACATTCTTGCGAAAGAGAAACAACGGTGCTATGATGAACAAAGAGAATTTTGAGTTGAAAGGATGGAGAAAATCATGATATTAAGTGAAATTCAGGAAGTCGTCCGCGAATGCGGACAACTCATGCTGCGCGCAGACCACGCACATGCCGGCGTAGAGAATAAGGGAAAATATAATGATCTTGTCACGCGGTATGACAAAGCGATTCAGGATATTTTGCAAAAGCGGCTGCTGGACATCGCGCCGGATGCACACTTTCTCGGTGAAGAAGAGAATGTGCACGAATCCATTGCAAAAGGACGCGCATTTGTCGTAGATCCGATTGACGGAACAACAAATTTTGTCAAGGATTATAAGTGCAGTGTCATTTCCGTTGCGATGACAATGGACGGGGAAGTCACGCTGGGCGTGATATACAATCCCTATCTCGATGAGATGTATACGGCGCAAAAGGGCAAGGGCGCATCGTGCAACGGCATTCCCATTCATGTTTCGGATCACGTGCTGCATGAGGGCATCGTGCTGTATGGCTCGGCGTCGTATTATCGGGAGCTGATTGACGAATCGTTCCGCCTGCTGCGTCTGTGCGCCGATGAGGCGATGGATATTCGCCGCAGCGGTTCCGCCGCATGGGATTTGTGTACGATTGCCGCAGGCCGTGCCGAAATGTTCTTTGAGCTGCGTTTGCAGCCGTGGGATTTCGCTGCAGGCAGCCTGCTTGTCACAGAGGCGGGCGGCACAGTCACCTGTGTGGACGGCAGCCCGATTGCCATCGGCAAGCCGTGCTCGATTCTTGCCAAGGGAACGCAGGTGGATGACGCATTTATGCGGAAGTAAATAGATGCCCTGTATGTTTCGCACCGACTTCTCGGCTCTCCCTTTGGGAGAGCTGGCATTTGCAAAGCAAATGACTGAGAGGGTAACGCGCCGACAAATTCGTATCAGGGTAAACTTTCAAGAACGTGCTGGCTGGCAGCAGCTCTCTCTGTCGCTGCGCGACATCTCTCCCGAAGGGAGAGACAGGTTTGGCCTGTGCGTAAGAGCAAGAAGTTCGCACCGGCTTCTCGGCTCTCCCTTTGAGAGAGCTGGTATTTGCAAAGCAAATGACTGAGAGAGTAACGCGCCGACAAATTCGTATCAGGGTAAACTTTCAAGAACGTGCTGGCTGGCAGCAGCCCTCTCTGTCGCTGCGCGACATCTCTCCCGAAGGGAGAGACAGGTTTGGTTTATACGCAAAGCACCAGTTCCGAAATTTCCGGAACTGGTGCTTTTGTCGTGTGTATCAGGTTGTTTGATTTGTTTCATGCGTTTCCGGCTGCGTCCAGCGCGGGATCTCTACGATTGCCTTGAACAAGTCACCGTCAATCTCCACACGGCAGGTGCCGTGCATGAGCTCCGCGAGGCTTTGCGCGATGGATAAGCCCAAGCCGCTGCCCTCCGTGTGGCGGGAGCGGTCGCCGCGCGTGAAGCGCTGCATCAGCTCGTCTGCGGAGATGTTCAGCTCGGTTGCAGAAATGTTTTTTATCGTCAGCGTACACAGAGATGCGCCCTGTGCGATGTCTGCATAAACACGGCTGTGCGGGACGGCATAGCGCACGCAGTTGGAAATCAGATTGTCCAGCACACGCCACAGCAATCTGCCGTCTGCGTTGACGTAAACCGGCGGGTGCGAGGTGATGCGAACATCTAAGCCCGCGCGCTGGATGTGCTCAGAGCGCTCACCGAGCGCTTGGCGGAGCAGAGCGTCCAAATCGGTCTTGGCAAGCTCTACCGTCATCGCGCCGCTGGTCGCTTTGGATGCGTCGAACAAATCCAAGGTCAGCGTGCGCAGGCGCTGTGCCTTCTGTTCAAGAATGCGAATATATTCCTGCGCGGTTTCGTCCGCAATGTCGCATTTTTTGAGCAAATCGACATAGGTGACGATGCTGGTCAGCGGTGTTTTGATGTCGTGAGACACATTGGAAATCAATTCGGATTTTAACCGTTCGGATTTTACCGCGGTATCTACCGCTTCCTGCAAGCCCTCAGAGATGCCGTTCAAATCTGCTGCCAGTGCGGCAAGCTCTTTGGGGGCGTGCTCTCTGACCGTGATTTGCGTATCCGTCTTGCCGGCGCGAATGTCGTGCGCACCGCGGTTGACAGCCTCTATGCTGTCTGCCAGACGCATAGAGACGATGAGCAGCACGATAATCACAACAGGAATGGGAATCCATGCGGCGCACAGCAGCGGGAGCAAGATGCTCAGGATGATAAAGCGGCGGCGCAGCGGACTTTTGCGGAACTGCTTGTTCAGCCAGCACAGCGATGCGATGCCGAATTTGCGGAACAGCCGCCAGATAATCCAGCCGTTGAGCCATTGCCGCGCTTTCAGACGGCGCACCTGCGACAGAAAGATCACAAGGCAGACGGCGGCAAATGCAACAGATGCCGCGCACACACCGGTGCAGATGGCGGTGAAAGAGAGCGAAACGGTTATATTATCGCCAAAGAAATTTAAGAACAAGGAGATGACGCCGGCAAAGGCGATGCAGGCACACATGCCGAAAAATATCTGCGCTTCTGTCCAAATGCGGTCGAAGCCGAGCAAATAACAGGTATCATCATCCGGTCTGCGGCCTGCGCCAAAGCACAGCACAAGCAGGCACAGCGCGATGACCACGGCAGAAATGGCATAGATTGTGATGAGATTGGCAAACAGACGATGAATCTCAGACCAAGAGAGACAGAGATTGTCGTATGCATCGGTTGTCATGGCGCAGATTGCCGTGCCGTTTCGGCTGCTGTCCAGCATGTAATCGGACGCATTCAGTGACTCCAATTCCTGCGCGAGATCCGTGTGCTTGGAATAGAACGCTGCACCGGTCGTCGTGGACTTCAGCGCCATGGCGTATTGGGTCGTGTGCAGTAGCTGTGATTCTGCGTTTTTTTGTGCGGTTCCATCCGGCAGGGAAGTGAAACAATCTCCCGTGACAGTATTGGTCAAATAATAATCAAAAGAATTTTTCAAACCTTCCAGCCACCTTTGGGTGTCAGTGAGAGACTGAAGCTGCGCGCTGATGTAGCGTGCACGGCAGGATGCATACACCTCGGGATGATGTGTCAGCCACGCTTGAAATGCGCTCTCCGAGATGTCGGAATACTCGCCGCTGGTGTCCGATGCGAGTGCCGCCATGACGGCGCTGACGGTTTTGGCGTCCAGCGTTGGGGCGGAAGCATCATAGGATTGCTCCGGTTCGCCGGACTCCCACGTATCGCTCTGGTAATATTCGGTCGTGAGCTCACCGAGAAGATCGGCGGGTGTTACATTCCTTTCGATGCTCTCCTCTGTCGTGCCGTTTTCACCCACGGTATACAGATTTGAAATCGGAAAGTACAGCTGCTGTGCAAGATATTCTGCGGTCGGTTGTTCATGTATGAGTATGTCCGATAAAGAGTACGTGCTGTACGATGAGAGTTCATTCAGATTGTTTTTCTGCGCGTTTTCTGCGGCGTAGACCGTCATACCGGCAGAGACTGCCGTCATCACGAGGATGAGCAGCCAGCATACAGCCTTAACCCAGCTGTTTCGGGTGAAGTTTTTCCATTTTGTAGCCAATTCCCCATACCACCTTTAAATATTTCGGTTCTTTTGGATTGATTTCGATTTTTTCTCGAATGCGGCGAATGTGGACAGCAACGGTGTTTTCCGAATTATAAGCCGGTTCCTGCCAAACCGCCTCATAAATCTGTGAAATAGAGAACACTTGACCTGCGTGTTGGGTTAGAAAGCACAGAATGCCGTACTCGCGCGGCGTGAGGCTGACCGGCTCGCCGTCGACTGTGACCGTCTTGGAGGCGTCATCCACAATCAGTTCACCGGTTTGATAGACAGTTGCAGCCGGTGTTTGATTTTGATACATGCCGCCGAGAGACGTGTATCGGCGCAGCTGTGATTTCACGCGAGCGATCAGCTCTGCGGGCTGAAACGGCTTGGTCATGTAATCATCCGCGCCGGCGGTCAGACCGTCGATTTTGTCGATGTCCTCGCTCTTTGCCGACAGCATGATGACCGGAATGTTGTGCGTGCGGCGCAGAATTTCCGTCGTCTGGATGCCGTCCAAACCCGGCATCATGATGTCCAGAATGAGCAGATGAAATGTCTGCGTGCGGCACAGCTCCAGCACTTCCGTGCCATCGTGCGCTTCTACCGCCTCGTAGCCGGTGGAGCGAAGATAAATACAGATGGCGCGGGCAATCTCGCGGTCATCATCGCATACCAAGATGCGGTAGGTCATAATGTGTGTCCTCCTTGCTGTCTATGGGTATAGGATACAATGAAATCCTTTCGAAGTAGTCTATAAAAATCTTAACATTTTATGAAGAAAGATACAAATAAAAAAGCAAAACCCCACGGGGAAACCGTAGGGTTTTACTTTACAAAGAAAAGAGATAGGAAAAATAGGTATGAAAAAAATAGGTAAAAGCTGATTAACGGTAAGAAGCGATCGAGATTTCCATGTTATGACGGAACTTGCGGCGTTCTTTTCCGGATGTCTGTGCAGATGTATTTGCAGAGGCACGCTCCTGATTGATAACCGAGTGAATCTCATTGACCTGACCGGATTTTGCCATGTTGTGCAGGGTTCCAAGAATACCCATTGTATTCGCTTCCTTTCTGAAAGCCTGTCGGCTTTTCTGATAATGGAAAGCGGTCCGCGCACTCTTGCGCTTTCGTTTTCCTCGTTAAGTATAATAGACTTTTTTCGCGCAAATGTCACGTGGCATTTTCACCGAAATATTAGAAAAATTGAAGGGATTTGTTTTACAGATTTTACAGAAATTTAGAATAGCATACTTGAACAGCTAATTGAGGGCGGAAATAACAAATTATGCAGAAACAAATGTGAAAAACTGTGTTAAAAAAATAAAGAAAAATTCAGTGAAAAAATAAAATTGTTTAGTAAAAATCAAAAAAACAAGGAAAATGGTTGATTTAACCATATAAAGAACGAAAAAGAAAACGCTTGCAGAAATTTATACAAGATTGAAATTGACGGCACAAAAACGAACACTTTCATTTGAGGGCCAGAAAGGTCTATACAACGGAGAGCAAAAATGATAAATAAATTGTTTTTTCACAGCAAAATTGTGCAATTATAGGATAAGAATTTGTAATTTTTATTTCGACAAAAAAGCCTGCCCTATCGGGGCAGGCTGTGCGTTGATTGTCGTTTCAAAAATTCGTGGAACGCCGTCAGATTCGGAAAGATGTGTGCGGCAAGCGTGTACATTTCTTGGGTCGGCGGCAGGAGATCCGGCACCATAATGGGACGCATGCCCGCTGCATGCGCCGCGCGAATGCCGTTGTACGAATCTTCAATGGCATAGGTGTCGGCAGGAACGGCGTGCAGCGCGCGGCAGGCGGTTTCGTAGATATCCGGTGCTGGCTTGCTGCGGGCAATCCGATCGCCGCCGAGGACGTAATCGAAGTAGGGCAGCAGCCCTCTCTCGGACAGTTCTTTTTCCACGACGGCTTGTCGGGTGGAGGAGGCGAGACCAATCGTATACGCGTTGTCCCGCGCCCATTGCAGCAGCTCGCGTGCGCCGGTCTTGACCGGTACGCCTTCGGCGTCATCAATCACATGGTAACGGCGGCTGACGGCGTTGTTAAATTCTTCCGCCGGAAAATCGGCACCGTAGCGCTCGCGCAAGATGCTGCAGGTGTGCACGCGTGTGGTGCCGACGGTGGTGAGAAAGACGGCATCAATAGCATCCGCGTGAAATTCCGGTGCAATTTCGTTCCAGCATCGGCGCACGAGCTGTTCCGTGTCCAGAATGACGCCGTCCATATCAAAAATCAGGGTTGGTTTGGTCTGGTTCATGGTTTAAAATCCTCCGAATCATGGTGTACAGCAGCGGTTTTATGTGGTCAATGGTGTCCGGCACCTGTTCGATGATGCTGGTATAACAGACCGAACCGCACAGCTCCACAATCATATATACAATGTTGAACAGTTCCCGCTGCGAGTAGTTGTGCGATGTGGGCGAAGCCTGCAGCCGTTCGAGCAGCTGATGCCGCAGCGCGTTGTTTTCCTCCTGCTCCAGACTGTGCTGCACCATAGACCAAGTAAAGTTGCGTTTGATGAGGCTCAGGCTGTCCTGATGAGAAGAAAAATAGGTGATGATATAATCGACAAAAGTGATAACATTCTCGGTAAAATTTTCTGCTTTGTGCTGTTCCGTGTATGTGTAAGCGAGTGTCAAAATATTCCGGCTAATTTGCAGAACCAATTGTTCCATCAGCTCATCCTTATCTTTGAAGTAAAGATAAAACGTACCCTTTGCCACTTTCGCCTGATTGGCAATCTCGCTGATGCTGGTCTTTGAAATGCCCTTCTGAGAAAAGAGGATGCGGGCAGCCTCCAATAGATTTCTTTTCTTTTCTTCTTTTTTCTGCTCCAACGCCTGACCCATAGCAATCTCCTTTCATATGACAGCGTGTTTTAGAACAGTATAGCCCGAAGTGCCGGCTTTGGCAAGAATCGACACGGGGAAAAATAAATTTTGGGAAAATGACCAAACGTCAGTTTTGAAATAAGAGAAATTGTTTGTAAGATGAACATTGACCAATGGTCATTTCTGGATTATACTAAAACTGCGATAAATAATGATCGGTCAAATTTTGATTTCGGCGCACAGCCGGACGGCAAGGAAAGGAGTAAAGCATCAATTATGGAGCGTGTAGCCCGTTTTGTGGTCAAGCGGCGCGGCTTTGTGCTGGCAGTGGCGTGTATGCTGCTGGTGCTGTCGGCGTTTGGCTACATCAATACAAGAGTAAATTACGATATTCTGAGCTACCTGCCGTCAGAATTGGAATCTATGGAGGGTGAGAGGTATCTTGACAAGGATTTCGGTCTGGCATCTACGGCGATGGTCACCGTGGAGGGGGATATGCCCACGGCGGAGCTGCTCAAAATGAAGCAGGACATTGAGGCTGTGGACGGCGTGACCAGTTGCTTCTGGCTCAGTGATGTGGTCGATGTCACGGTGCCGAAAGAGATTTTGCCGGACGATGTGACGAACATGATGTACGGCAAAAACGACTCGACCATGATGATGGTGCGGTTCGAGGAGTCCAGCGCATCGGACAAAACCATCCGTGCCATTGTGCAAATCAAAGGCATCATGAAAAAAGACTGTTTCCTCGGCGGCATGTCCACGATTTTGGAGGACACCAAGGAGCTGGTCAATCAGGAACTGCCGAAATACGTGTTGTGTGCCGTTGTATTCAGCTTGATTGTGCTGTTCCTGTTTTTGGAAAACACAGCCGTGCCGTTCATCTTTATGCTGGGCATTATCTTTCCGGTTGTATATAACTTTGGCAGCAATGTGTTTATGGGAGAAATTTCCTATATTACACAGGCGCTCGCGGCGGTTTTGCAGCTGGGTGTAACCATGGACTTCAGCATTTTCCTGCTGCACCGCTATCAGGAGGAAAAAGTAAATAAATCCAATGAGGATGCGATGGTGTCCGCCATTTGTCTGACGAGTACGTCCATTCTGTCCTCGTCTCTGACAACAATCGCCGGCTTCTTGGCAATGTGCACGATGTCGTTGACGTTGGGCGCAGATATTGGTATCGTGATGGCGAAGGGCGTTGCGCTCGGCGTAATCAGTACCCTGACCATTCTGCCGGCGCTCATTATGTACTTTGACAAAATCATTGAAAAACGGCGGCATCCGGTTATTACACCGCATATGCATAAGGTGGCGGCGGTCGTCACCAAGCATCCCAAGCGCATTATTATGATTTTTGTCGTCATCGCATTGGTGTTCTTCCGCGCACAGAGCCTGACCAGCGTATACTATACGCTGACGGATTCGCTGCCGCAGGATTTGACCGGCATTGCCGGCACCAATAAATTGGATGAAGATTTCGGCATGCCAAGCTTTCACTTTGTCATTATCAATGACAATATGAGCTCGGCACAGAAAAAATCGCTTGCCGATGAACTGGATAACGTAGAAGGCATCAAATCGACACTGTGTTATGAAAAATTTGTGGGCGGCGGCATTCCGGAGAGCGCAGTTCCGGACAGTGCGGCGGAGCTGTTCCGCTCCAATGGTCATGAATTGATGATGATTACCACGGAGTATAAGCCAGGCACAGACGAGATGAACACACAGGTACAGCGCATGAATAAAATCATCAAGCGATATGATGCGGATGGTATTTTGACCGGCGAGGGCGCGATGACCAAGGATTTGATTACGACCTCGGCGCACGATTTCAATTCGACGTCGGTGTTCTCCATTTTGGCGGTATTTTTGATTATTGTCATTACCTTCAAATCTATTTCCATTCCGTTCCTGCTTGTCCTGTCCATTGAGGGCGCCATTATGGTAAATCTCGGCATTCCGTATTTTACCGGTTCCGTCATTCCGTTTATTGCAAGCATTGTGCTCGGAACCATTCAGCTCGGCGCGACCGTCGATTATGCGATTCTCATGACGACACGCTTCCACGAGGAACGGCTCAACGGTCTCAGTCCGCACGATGCGGCGGCAACCGCCATTGAAACCTGCGCGCCGAGTATCATCACAAGCGGCCTCAGCTTCTTTGCGGCGACGATTGGTTTGTATTTTGTATCGCGGATTGATCTGATTCGCGGTCTGTGTCTGCTCATCAGCCGCGGCGCCATTATCTCCATGCTGGTTATCCTGTTTGTGCTGCCGGCTATGCTGATTTTGTTCGCACCGATTATTCGTAAGACAACGTATCACTGGTTAGACGATTCCAAGGAGAGTGTTGACATTGAAGTTCAAGAAAAATCATAAAATTACAGCTTGCGTGCTCAGTGCCGTTTTGGCGTGCAGCGCACTGACACCGGCGTTTGCGGCATCCGTGCGCAAGGATGAAACGGTGTACGCAACCTTAAACGGCGACGGCACCGTGGCACACCAGACCGTCAGCGATTGGCTGCATTCGGATAAGGGTCTGACGAACTTTGCGGATGTCAGCTCACTCCAAGACATCAAGAACTTGAAGGGCGATGAGACACCGACCCAGAACGGAGATGCGCTGACGTGGAACGTCAAGGGCAATGACGTATATTATCAGGGTACCACAGATCAGGAAATGCCGGTGCAGGCAAAGATTACCTATGAGCTGGACGGCAAGCAGGTAGAAGCGAAGGATCTGGACGGCGCAAGCGGTCATCTCGTGATGCATGTCAAGCTGACCAATAAAGAAACCAAGGAAGTCACCGTAGACGGCAAAAGCTATACGATCTGCCGCCCGTATTTCACGGTGGTTGGAACCAACCTGTCCACGGATGCCTTTTCCAATATCAAGGCGGAAAACGGCAAGGTGGAATCTGACAGCACCAATCAGATTGTCGGATTCCTCGCGATGCCGGGCATGAAGAGCACATATGCGGACTTGTTGGGCGATAAGTTTTCGGATTTGACGGATATGATGCTGGATGACGTGACCATCGAGTGCGATATGAATAACGGCTCTGTGCCGACACTGTATTTTGCCTGCGCAAGCAACTTGGGCGATCTCAAAGAATCCGACTTGGATCTTGACGAAGAATTTGACCAGCTGGACGAGCTGAAGGACGCGACTCAGCAGCTGATTGACGGTGCCAATGACTTGGCAGACGGCTGTGAGACGCTCAACGATAAGCTCGGCGAGCTGACCTCAAATTATATTGTGTTTAACGATGGCATCATTGACGCGACATCCGGCGCGGGTATGCTGGACAATGGCGCGGCACAGCTGGCATCCGGTATGCGCACGCTGACACTCGGCGCACAAAAGCTGGCAAACGGTGTGGGACAGCTGGATGACGGCGCGAAGTCGCTGGCAAACGGCGCCAATTCTGCCAATGCAGGTGCGAAAAAGCTGTCCGGCGGTCTGAGTACGTTGGATGACAATTCCTCGAATTTGTCCGCAGGCTCCAAAAAGCTGGCAAAGGGTTTGAATTCGATGGCAGAAGCGCTGGAGTCGGATGATGTACAGGCGTTGTTTTCCGGTTCCAATAAAATGGACAGTAGCTTAAAGACGCTGTCCTCCAGCATGGATCAGGTTGTAGACTCGCTGAGCACAGGAGACATTTCCAGCGCAAAGAGCGCGCTGGCACAGATTCAGAGCGGCGCGAAGCAGGTCGGCAGCGGTCTGCATTCCATTGCCTCCAACAAGCAGTCGCTGTCGGAATCCGAGATGGCAGAGCTACAGACGCTGGAGAGCGGCGCATCTATCATTCAGAAGTTCCAGACCAATGCGGCACTTATCGACAAGATGGAAGGACTGGCAGACAATCTGGACAGCATTGCAAGTGCGGCAGGACAGGTCAGCGATGGACTGGATGAGACCGCTGCACAGATGAGCAAGCTCAGCACGGCGCTGAATCAAATTGATGCAGGTCTCAATGAGGCGTCCAGCAAGTATTCCACGATGAACGCGGGTCTGCAAAATCTGGCAGGCACGCTTGGTTCCTCGGTTTCGCAGCTGCAGGAGGGCGCAACGGCACTGGACAGCGGTTTGGCAAAATACACCGCCGGTGTCAGCTCCGCAGCTTCCGGCGCAGCAGAGCTGGCAAAGGGCACAGGCACCTTGGCGGACGGCGCAGCAACGCTGTCCGGCGGCATCTCTGAACTGAACGGACAGGTGCCGACGCTGACCAACGGTGTCAGCCAGCTCAACGATGGCGCATCCAGCCTCAAGGACGGCACAGGCGATTTGTCTGCCGGTATGAAGTCTTTGCATGCGGCGAGCGGACAGGTACTCGATGCCATTCAGCAGTTCGATGATGCAGGTACCCAGCTCAAGGACGGTTCCGGTGAGCTGCGCGACGGCATTGTCAAGTACAATGAGGAAGGCATCAGCAAAATCACAGACAATGAGGATTTGACGAATATCCGCACAGCGGCAAAGCTGTATGAGAAGCAGAAGGACTATGCGCAGAACAGCGAGTGCTATACCGGCACACCGAAGTCTGCGACAGAGACCTCAACCAAGTTTATCATGCGCACATCCGTAGAGGAGAAGCAGGAGAAACAAGAGGTCAAGCAGGAAGAACAGCCGAAGGAGACCCTGTGGGATAGAATCAAGGGCTTGTTTGGAAAATAATACGTATAGATGCAAATACAACAAAAGCCTCCCGAAAGGGAGGCTTTTGTGCGTTATCTCCACATAATACGAAATTGCAGCGGTGTGATGCCTGTGTTTCTGCGAAAGACCATAATAAAGTGAGAGGTGTTGCAGAATCCGCACTGTTCGGCAATTTCTTCGATGCTCAAAGAGGTGGTAGACAGCTTCTGCTTCGCACTGCGGATACGTACAGCTTGAATAAATTGGTGCGGTGTAGCACTGCGAAATTCTTTGAATTTGCGCACATAATAACAGGTGCTCAGCATTGCCATGCGGGCGAGATTTTCATTAGAGAGATCGGGGTCAGAGTAGTGGGATTCGATGTAAGAAACAGAGGAGTTGATAACAAGCTCCAGATCACTCTTAGAAGCGGTATCGGTTGAAGTAATCAGCAGCGCGAGCAGACGATGAATGCTGACAGAGATCAGATGCGGGTTTGGCTCTGCTTGTGCGACTGCCTTCATGATCTGCGCAATGCATGGCTCGATCTCCGCGTTTTGTGTGACCTGCATGACAATATCATGAACACTGGTGATTTGATGGACGTATGCTTCACTGCTGCTGCCGAGAAAATGAAACCAACGCATTTTCAAGTCCGAAGAGCGGGTGTAATAACAATGCGGTTCACGGCAGTCCAGTAAGATGACTGCGCCGGAGGGCGCGGTATACGTCTTGTCGTGATATTCAACAGTCAGCTCGCCGGAATCAACCACAATTGCCTGACAGACATCTAGGTGCGTGCGGCGCACCTCGTACTCGCTGTTGCAGTGATATTGCCCCGCGTGTGGAATGTAATATAAATTCTTCTCTGTAAATGGATCTGCCTCATGATAATAGCGGACAGAATCGCTCAATACGCCGGTATCAAGCATAGGTATCCCTTCTCTCTGAAAAGTATCTTTTTTTATTATTTCTTGTCAAGAATGTATCGTGACATCATGTGGAAAATAGTATATCATAAGGGTGCAAAAAAGGAAAGCAGAAAAAGGTACCGAAATGCAGAGAATTTTAGAAAATAATCCTAAAGTTTTATCCAATTTTGTGTGTGAGAAAAAAGAGGCACGATCGCTTTGGCGGTTATAGGCAGAAAAAACCGAAGATATATATGGTATGGACAAATCTGGTTTTTTACTGTTTTAGGAAAGAGAGGAGAGATCCATTGATTATTGTATTGAGCTTTATTGCTTTTACAGGATTGGTCGCGTTATTGTCTTGGTACAAAACGCGGGAAGACAATTTATCCACGAAAGAGGGATATTTTTTAGCTGGACGCGGTTTAAGCGGTTTAGTCATTGCCGGCTCGCTGGAAATGACTAATTTGTCTACCGAACAGCTGGTTGGTCAGGCGGGACAGAGTTACAGCACCAATATGGGTGCGATGAGCTGGTCTGTCGGTGCAAGTATGGCTCTGTTGGCGTTGGCGCTGATTTTTTTGCCAAAGTATCTGAAAGCAGGTATCACAACAATTCCGGAGTTCTTGGAGATGCGATTTGATCGCACGACCAAGCAGATTATTTCGTTTTTGTTTCTGCTCGGTTATATGTTGACGTATCTGCCGACAGTTTTGTATTCCGGTGCGCTGGCATTTAATCAGATCTTTCATCTGGATCAAGTGCTCGGGATCACGACATTTCAGGCGATTGCACTGTTGTGCGCAGGCATTGGTATTGTTGGTTCGATCTATGCTGTATTTGGCGGACTTAAAGCGGTGGCTGTATCCGATACAATCAACGGTGTAGGCTTGCTGATTGGTGGCTTGTTGGTACCAATTCTTGCTATCTGTATTTTGGGAAATGGCAACTTTATTGCCGGTATCCGTGATTTTATCACCAATGTGCCGTCTGATAAGTTCAACTCTATCAACCCGGCAAATTCTTTGCCGCCAATGATTCCGTGGCCGGTTTTATTCTTGGGTATGTTGTTTAATAACTTATTCTATTGGTGCACAAATCAGTCTATTATTCAGCGTACATTGGCGGCTAAAAATTTGGGACAAGCACAGCGCGGCGCAGTATTTACTGCATTTTTAAAGCTGCTGGATCCGTTCTTCATCACAATTTGTGGTTTGTTGGCATTCCGCTTCTTTGGAGACAAATTACCGCAAAGCGACCTTGCCTATCCGACCCTGATTACAACAGTTATCCCGACATGGCTGCTTGGATTGATGGCAGCAGTTCTGTTTGGCGCGATTCTTTCCTCGTTTAATTCGGCATTGAACAGCTGTGTTACTCTGTATACGCTGGATTTCCATCGAGCAATTATCAACAAGACAGCAAGTGATGAATATCTGGTTAAAATTGGTAAGCGCGTAGGCACTGGCTTGGCAATTGTATCGATTTGTGTCGCTCCGTTTGTCATCAATGCACCGTCTGGTCTGTATGATTTCTTGCAAGAATGCTTCGGATTCTATTCGATGCCGATTTTGGCAACTGTTCTTGTTGGATTCTACACCAAGCGTGTACCGGCAATCGCACCGAAAGTTACCTTGGTCACGCATGTTGTTTTGTATTCGATCTCTAAGTTCCTGCCGCTGCATGTACATTATTTATATGTGCTGTCCGTGCTGTTCCCGATTGACTTGCTGTTAATGCTGGTTATCGGAAAGCTGAAACCGCGCGAAACGGATTTTGAATTGGAAGATTCTAAGGCTGTTGACCTGACACCGTGGAAACATGTAAAGCCTGCTGCGGCTCTGTGTTTTGTTCTTATGCTTTGCATTTATGCATTGTTCTCTCCACTGGGATTGGCACGATAAATAAGAATGTGCGAGTATCGTTTTTTGATACTTTACGACAGAAATATATCATGACATGGTGCGTCAAATTTGATAGGATAAAAATATAAGAATTTCATCTGTACGAGAAAAGGAGATTACATATTATGCTTAAGATGGGTTTTAACGAGGGTTGCACTTGGGATGGCAACCGCGGTTGTGCAGATCAGTCCTTGATGGCTGACCTGAAGGCTTGTGCAAAGTATGGCTTCAAGGGCATTGACATTCGTTTCGACTGCCTGGACAAGTATCTGGCAGAAGGCGGCACGCTGGAAGAGCTGAACGCTTTCATGAAGGCAAACGACATCGTTCCGCTGTCTTACAACGCTCTGTGCTTCTTCAACATGAAGCAGACTGCTGAGGAGAAGCAGGCAGTTATGGACGAGCTGGACGACATCATCAAGAAGTGCGCTGCACTGGACTGCCACATGGTAGTTGTTGTTCCGTCCTGCGACCTGAACGAGAAGGGCATTGAGGCTACTCGTCAGGAGATCCGCGACGACGCTGTTGCTGTTCTGAAGGAAATGGTTAAGAAGTGCGAGCCGACCGGCCTGAAGCTGTCCCTCGAGTTCTGCGGCGCTCCGTCCATGTCCATCAACACCTTTGATGACGCTTACGAGATTGTTAAGCTGGTTGACTCCCCGCTGATGGGCGTTACCCTCGACCAGTATCACTTCAATGGCATGCGTTCTGACTGGTCCAAGCTGGAAAAGGCTGACGGCGACAAGATCTTCGTATGGCATCTGAACGACACCGAGGATGTACCGGCTGGCGCTGGCTACAACACCGATGCAAAGCGTCTGTGGCCGTCTGACCCGCGTGGCTGCCTGGATCACAAGCGTTTCGCTGACACGTTGAAGGAAATCGGTTACGACTTCGAGAACGGCTTCATCACCATGGAAGTATTCCGTCCGGATTACTACGAGATGACCACCGACGAGAACATCAAGACCGCTGCTGCAGAGACTGCAAAGCATATCCAGAGATACTGCAAATAAGATTTTCTCATTGCTACCGAACTCTCTCCATAAAGAAAGCACCGTGCAAACAACTTTGCACGGTGCTTTCGCATATCTGTATTTTTTACTTTGTCTTTTCCAAAATCCACTTCACGCAGCGTTCGGATGCGTTTCCGTCCTCACAGAAGCCCATCTTCTGGTAGAACGCATCCCAATCCGCCTGATAGGCAGCTGCATCAAACTGCAAGATGTTCTGTACCATTTCCTCGTTGCTGACGGCGAGCGGGAACGGCGTTTCATCAATCGGGAAATAGAAGTTTCTGTCGCCCTTGTACGCGTCGATATCCATGGCGAACTGGAAGCAGGGGCGGCGCGTCAGCGCAAAATCAAACATCAAAGACGAATAGTCGGTGATAACGGCGTCGCAGCCGGCGAGCAGCAGCTGCATGTCATCCACCGCTGTGGCGTCAAAGGTCGTCTGGTTGTCAAATTTCAAATCCTTGGCGAGCTTCATGACGTTTGGATGCAGGCGAACCAGCATCACCCAATTGCCGCCGAAGCGCTGCGCGCAGGCGCGGCACACAGCCTGATAATCCAGCTGATAGGCATCCAAAGAGTGGTCAGCGCGGAAGGTCGGCGCATACATGATAATCTGACAGTCATTCGGCAGATGCAGCGCCTGCTGTACCTGCTGCTTTGCGTCAGCCGGCGGATTTACAAGAATGTCGTTGCGGGCAGAGCCGTATTCCAGCACGGCACCGTGATACCAGAAGGATTTTTGATAAATCTCTGTCATAAAGGTGCTGTTCGAGATAATTGCATCGATTTGCGCGGAATCGCGCTTCGCATACTCGGCATATGCGGCGTTTTCCGGCGTGTTGAGTTTGTCTGCAACGTCGCGCTCAATGCGCTTGAGTGCAAAGCCGTGCCATGTCTGCATGTAATACTGCCCGTCTTTTTTGACATGGGCGCCTTTGCGGCAGTTGTCTACCCAGACCCGTGCGGTGGACAGCTCGCGAATGGCAGCAGGTGTGTCATACGGCACAACACGGACATTGTCCGGCACGCCGGCATGCGCGGGGTCTTTTGCCAGCCAAACAATATCGAGCTTTTCCGGTCGCTGTGCCAGCGCATCGACAATCGCTTTGGGATTGTCGGACGCGCCGCGGCCATAAAAGCTGGAAAATACGACTTTATTTTTTTGAATGGGCAGCGCACGGCCCAGCGTCCATGCAGCGCCCTTTTTGAGCTTCTGTGTGATTGACATGTTTATGCTCCCTTCGATGGGTTGAGGCGGTCTCTGTGCCGCCAAATCACGACAATGCGGAACGCCAGAATCGCACACTCTGCGATGGATACCAGCGCGCCCAGCGTGACCATGTTCATGTGGCCGGTAAAGTACAGGACGAGAAGATTAAACACGTGCAGGGCAGAGCCGAAAACGACGGAATAATTTGCGTATTTGGACAGTCCCATGGCACTGAGCGTGGGGAAACCCAAAATATAGCTCGGCAGAATCACGATGACAACCGGCAGCATGGCGCGCAGAACCGGTGCGGCATCGCCATAGCCGGCGCCGAATACAATGGTCAGCAGCGGGCGGGCGAAAACAGCGACGACCGCACAGCCAATGACAATGATTGGCATGAAAATTTTGAGAATTTTCCAAACCAGCTTGAAATCCTTGTTTTTGGTCATGTACGGATACATGCTGTCGGAAATCGGGGACAAACCGCTCTTGGCAGTTGTCACGAGCTTGTCGGACAGCGAATAATAACCGACCGTAGAGGTTCCCGCCGCAATGATGCTGAGGATGACCGTGTTGCTGGCGGTGTAAATAGACGTTGCGATGCGGGAATAGAAAAATGTGCTGGAACGGCGGAAGTTGTTCCAGACGTCCTTGGCGTGTACTCGTGTGAAATGAATGTCCAGCTTGCGCGACAGATGCGCATAGACAAACAGCAGCGTAGCTGCGTAGCCGATGATATTCAGAATCGGAATCAGGCAATACTGCTCCGGCTTTTTGAGCAGCAGAACAATCATAACCGTGAAAAACGCCTTGATGACAACGGCGCGAACGGTGATGGTCTCCATCTGTTCCAAACCGCGGTACAAATAGTCCGGCATCATCGAGTTGACAGCGGTTGCCACGAGAAACAGCATATAGAATGTGCGATCCTCGCGCCAGCTCGGCATTGCCTGACACAGAACGGCGAGCACGACAATCGAACCGATGGTCAATAAAATTTTATTGATGGTCACGGATGTGAAAATACGCGAAACGCGCTGTTTGTCATCGCGGTGCAGAGAAACTTCCTCCGTCGCGCTGAGAATAAAGCCAAAATCAATGACGAGCTGAAAATACACCATGATGGCAGTTGCCACGCCGACCTTGCCGTATACCGTGGCGCCGAGCACACGGGTCTCATACGGAACGACGATAAAGCTGAGAAAGTACGTGGAGAACTGCATGATGTACAGCATAATGGTATTTTTCAGCAGGACGCCCTTTTTGGAATGGAGAGCATGTTTGTTGAGTTTCAAATTGATGTCCTTTCTGTCTGCTTACAGACGGTTTTTCACGAGAAATAGCGCGCGCACGATGCGATAGCGCTTTTTGCACAGCAAATCAAATGCGAGCTTTTTGGCGCGCGGCAGCTGAGACACATACCGATTGCTCTGGAACTGCGGGAAATGCTGCTGCATGTACTGATAAAATTCCCGCAACAGCGGATGCTTGGGATCTGCCATCAGCACGCGCACGGAAGCCGCGAGAAACAGATGGTCAATGGCGAGGCGGCACAGCTCGTCCCGATAGGTTTCGTACAAGCCGTTTTCCCGATACCAACCGAGCAGATCGTCAAATGCATCAACGATTTCATGATTGCGGTCAACATTGCTGTTGCGTGTGATGGAATTTTCACGCACGACATAGTAATAATACGGTTTCTGAATGCAGACAACGCTTTGCGCCTTGGCGAACAGTTTGGTTGTCGTGCGAATGTCTTCATACCAGACGCGGCCGGGATAGCGGATGCCGGTTTCCAAGAACAGTTTGCGGGTGTAGATGCGATTCCATGCGTTTGGAAGCGCGAGCAAAAGCGTCGGCGTATCTGCCAGCGTAAAGATGCGGTTTTCCGGCAGCGGATCAATAAAAACAGCCGAGGTATTACCGTTGTTGTCGGTTTGAAAACCGAACGTGATGATGTCGGCGTGCGTTTCGTCAATTTTTGCCGCAAGATCCGGCAGCATCGACGCGTCAATGTAGTCATCACTGTCGATAAATACGAGATAATCGCCGAGGGCGTGTTCGATGCCGGTGTTTCGTGCGGCGCCCAGACCGCCGTTCTTCTGATGAATGACACGGATTTTGGGGCTGCGCAGAGCAAGACGGTCACAGAATGCGCCGCTGCCGTCGGTTGAGCCGTCATCGACGAGAATCATCTCGTAGTCCTCGCACGGCTGGTTCAGCACTGAGGTGACGCACCGCTCTAAATATTCTTTCACATTATATACAGGGATCACTACACTGAATTTCATTTCGCTGCTCCTCATTTTAGATATGGAAATATTATAATCTCTTTACTTGGTGATTTCAATGTTCTTTTGGTGAAGGCGGCGTAAGGAGCATAGAAAAGCCGCTGAAAGGGGAGAAAATATTTTTGGGCAAAAAAAATAACCGCCCCAGCTTCCAATTGTGGCGGTTATAATCTTGTAATCACATAAGAGGGCGCACCGTCTATCCGTAGTGCTCTTTCTATATGCTTATTATAACATGAAAGAGAAAAAATGCAATTGCTATTTGCTCTTACGCACAGACCAAACTCGTCTCTCCCTCTGGGAGAGCCAAGTAGGCTCCTTGAGGGAGCTGGATTCGCCGCAGGCGAAGACTGAGGGAGCAAGCAGCTATATGTATCGCATCAGGCTGCCCCCTGATACAGACTTGCTCGCGAGCTGCTCCTTCCGTCACGGCTTGCGCCGCGCCACCTTCCTCAAGGAGGAAGGCTATTTGCTATTAGCCAAAATCATGGCGGCTTCCTGTAGATATATTCCTTTCTTCTAGCGTGCAAATGATTTTTTCGATGCGATGAAAGCATTCTGGATCATCCAACGTATCGTCTTCAACGATAGTTTTTATGTGCTGCAACGTCTGATAACACGATTCTTTTACTAATTGATTTGCATCTATATTGATTGATATGTGTTCCAGTATAATATCTGAGATTTTTTCGGATAATACTTGTGTGAGAATTTCATTATATAAATCCAAGACCATCACCTCATAAGATATTTTAACCTGTTTCAGGTTAAAAAGCAATGTCTAGAATAAAATCCATGTAGGTTCTATATGGGTGATTCTATGTACAAACGCATTCGAGATTTGAGAGAAGATCATGATTTGACGCAGACGCAAATTGCTCAAATCCTTGGCATGTCGCAGACCGGTTATTCTAAATATGAGACTGGTGAAAATGATATTCCGACTGCGATTTTAATACAATTGGCAGAGTATTATCAGACTTCTGTTGATTATTTGCTCGGGAGAACGAACAACAAAAAGCCATACACAGAGTAAACACCAAAAGCCGCCTGAAAAGGCGGCTTTTGCAGTGTTTTCGCGAATAGTTAAATCGAAATGATTCCCAGTGCACTCATAACCGAGCTAACGAGAATTGCAACAAGGAAAATCGGAGCAATCCAGCGAATCATAACGCGGAACATCGGCTCGCGGCGGAAAGAAGAATTTTTCTTGACTTCCTTGGCGATATAATCGATGCCGACAACCCAGCCAAGGAACAGGCAGGACAGCAGAGCAACGATTGGCATCAGAACGCTGTTCGAGATGAAATCGAAGAAGTCCAAGAATGCCATGCCGAGCGGCTGGATGCCGGACAGCGTACCATAACCCATTGCGCTGAGCAGACCCAGAACAATGCAGATGATATAGGTGACGATGCAGGCATTGCGGCGATTCATATGGAAACGGTCACCCAGAATCGAAACAACCGTCTCATACAGCGAGATGCACGAGGTCAGCGCTGCAAAGAATACCAGCACAAAGAACGTGATGCCGATCAGCGTGCCGAGCTGCATGCTTGCAAATACCTTCGGCATGGTGACGAACATCAGACCAGGGCCTGCGTTCAGCGCTTCGCTGTCACCGCCGGAGAATGCAAAGACTGCCGGAATAATCATCAGACCAGCCAGCAGAGCAACACCCGTGTCGAACAGCTCAATCTGTCCGACAGACTTCTCAATGTCCTCACCATCCGGCATATAGGAGCCGTAGGTGACCATGATGCCCATGGCCAGAGACATGGAGTAGAACATCTGACCCATAGCACCGAGCAAGGTATTCGGGGACACGTCGGACAGGTGCGGCGTGAAATAGTACTTGACGCCTTCCCATGCACCCGGACGAGTGATGGAATACAGAGCAATGATGATGGACAGCACAATGAGCAGCGGCATCATCAAGGTGCTTGCTTTTTCTATGCCGCCCTTGACGCCCATGGAGACAATCACAGCGGTGATTGTAATAAAGACAACAAGGAAGAAGAACGGCTGCCACGGATTGGTGATAAAGTTTGTAAAGTAGTTATCCGTTGCAGCAGCAGCCGCGCCGTCTTTGATAAAGACAGCCATATACTTGACAATCCATCCGCCGATAACACCGTAATACGGAACGATGATAATGGGGACGAGACAGGTCAGCAGACCGATAAAGTGGAACTTCTTGTTGAGCTTATCATACGCACCGACAGCACTTAGGCGGGTGGAACGACCCAATGTAATCTCTGCTGTCATCAGAGAATAACCAAAGGTCACAGCCAAAATGATGTAGATGAGCAGGAACGTACCGCCGCCATACTTTGCTGCGAGGTACGGGAATCTCCAAAGATTGCCGAGGCCAACGGCGGAACCCGCAGCTGCCAGGACAAAACCGATGCGGCTGGAGAAACTACCGCGTTTTTTGTTCATGAAAAAAATACTCCCTTCTTAAAACTCCGTGTGCCCGCAGAGGGGCACCAGTGGTTCCTATTAGTTATACTATATTTAAACGAAAAAAGAAAGAGAGAAGTCATAAATTGGGCAAAAAATTTCGATATTCACAGAATTTTAATCTAACAAATGCGGTATCTGTGCATAATGCGGCAAAAAATAGGGAAACCTTTGTGCATCTGTAAAAAAGGAGGCCGTTTCATGCGTGTGAGAGTTGTTCGAGAAGGGTGCATTGGCTGCGGGCAGTGCGCGGAGATTTGTCCGCAGGTGTTTTGTTTGGCGTCGGATGGATTGGCGCGTGTCGAGCAGCAGCCGGAAGCCGGTTTGGATGCTGTGGTACAGATGGCGGCGGAAAGCTGTCCGGTCAGTGTCATTGAACTGGACGAGATATGAGAAACAGCCCTCGAAGCTGCGGCTTTGAGGGCTGTTTTTTATCTATGAAAGAAAAACAAGAAAAGATATTGCGTTTTACCTGTTGTCTGTATTACAATAAGAATATCAAGCATGAGAAATTTAGGTTTGAAAATTGACAACTGAGGTGAATGAATCATGAATGAGAAACAGATGGCAGGATATGAAGCAGCGAAGTATGTCAAGGACGGTATGCTGGTAGGCATTGGTACCGGTTCCACGGCATATTACCTGATTGAAAAGCTGGGTCAGCGCGTTAAGGAAGAAGGACTGAACATCAAGTGTGTGTCCACGTCTGACGCTTCCACCGAGCAGGCAAAGAGCTTGGGCATTCCGCTGCTCGATACCAACGACGCACCGGAGCTGGATATCTGCATTGACGGCGTAGACGAAGTAGATCCGCAGTTCAACGGCATCAAGGGCGGCGGCGGTGCGCTGTTCCGCGAGAAGATCGTTGCACGCAGCGCAAAGTACAACATCTGGGTTTGCCACAGCGCAAAGCTGGTAGAAGAAATCGGCGATTTCGGTCTGCCGGTAGAGGTTCTGCCGTTTGGCTACAAGCATGTTGTCAAGAAGATGGAAGATGCAGGCTTTGAGCCGGTACTCCGCATGAACAAGGACGGTTCCATCTACGAGACCAACAACCATAACTATATTCTGGATACCAAGTACACCAACTCGAAGTTTGGTAAGGACTATGCAGCCATGGAAGCATTCCTCAAGGGCACCCTCGGTGTTCTGGAGACCGGCTTCTTCCTCAACTGCACCGACCTCATCATCTCCGCAGGCGCAGACGGCATCACCACCATCGAGAACCCGAACAAGTAATTTTGGGAAAATACAGAAAACGTCAGAATCGGAAAAGCTCCGGTTCTGGCGTTTTTTTCGCCCTTGCGCGCAATCCAACTTGTCTCTCCCTTTGGGAGAGATGTCGCGCAGCGACAGAGAGGGCTAATACCAGCTGGCATGGTTTTTGAAGATTTGCTCTGATACGAATTTGTCAGTGTGTTTGCCCTTTCGGTCGTTTGCTCTGGTGCAGACTTGTTTGCGTGCTGCCCTCTCAGTCATTTGCTTCGCAAATGCCAGCTCTCCCGAAGGGAGAGCCAAGAAGCTGGTGCGAGCGGCATATTACGCGGATTTACGTTTGCTTGACCACTTGTCCAATCTACGACTTTCTGTTATACTGAACGTAACCTAAAACAAGGAAGGAAGATTTCTGATGCTGACTCCTGCAAAGAAGGAATTTATTGAGTTTATGATGAGCGCAGATGTGCTGCGTTTCGGTGATTTTGTTACCAAGTCCGGCAGAAACACGCCGTACTTTGTCAACACGGGCAACTACAAGACCGGTCTCCAGTCCTCCAAGCTGGGCGAGTTCTATGCCGCTATGGTCAAGGAAACCATCGGTGAGGACTTTGACGCCATGTTCGGTCCGGCGTACAAGGGCATTCCGCTGGCTACCTCCGTTGCCGGCGCACTGGCTAGAAACTACGGCATTGACAAGCCGTTCTTCTTCAACCGCAAGGAAGCGAAGGATCACGGCGAGGGCGGCAATCTGGTCGGCTACAAGCCGCAGGACGGCGACCGCGTGATTATCATTGAGGACGTTATCACCGCCGGTACCGCTATCCGCGAGACTCTGCCGGTTCTGTTCAACGCCGCTGACGTCAAGGTGACCGATATGTTCATTTCCGTCAACCGCTGCGAGGTTGGTCAGAACCCGGGCAAGACCGCAGTTATGGAAGTCGGCGAAGAATTTGGCATCCATGTACACTCTCTGATTGATGTACGCGACGTTCACGAGTACCTTCAGAGTCAGGAACAGTACAAGGACATTCTGCCGTTGATGGAATCCTATATGGATAAGTACTGCGTATTCTAAAAAACTGCACAGCGCGCGCCCTTTCCGCCAAATTTTGGCGGGAAGGGCTTTTTTTGTACAAATCTGGTTTTTTGCAGGATTTTGCCGTATCTCGCATAAAATAACCATGCGATGTGCAATATTTTTGTAAAGAAGATAAGAAATATAGGAAACAATAGACATTGCAGAGATAAAATGGAAAAGTTTTGATAAACTTAACGTAATTTTTCGGCACAAAATAACCACGTTTTGGTGTTCGTTATATTTTAAACAGGGTAAACTGTACAAATGATGGTTGTATTCCGGAGAACAAATTGTTATAATGAAAATGCCTGAGATGGTGTGAATTTTCTGTGCGCTGCTGGAAAGGATGAAGGACAGGATGGACAAGCATCAAATCCTAAAGGAATGCATGGAGAATTTGGCACTGCTGACACAGCTGGGAGTCTCGATTGCTGTGCCGCCGATTTTGTGCCTGCTGGCTGCGAATTGGCTGCGCGGAAAATGGGGGCTTGGCTTATGGATCATGATAGTCGCGCTCGTGCTGGGACTCGGAGGTTCAGCCTCTAACGTATGGAAGTTTTGGAAGCAGCTCAAAAAGCGTGAAGAGAGAGATGAGAACAAGTGAGCGTGTCACAGGTGGAATTTATGAGACAGGTGGTGAGACATATCAAGATTGAACCGGCAGTCAAAACAGAGACCAAGCGGATCGCACTCAGCGTTGTGGCGATGAGTGTCGTGATGGAGATTGTGTTTCTGGCTCTTGGACGATTTGACAGCACCGTTTTGTTCGGCAATCTGCTCGGCGGCGGCTGGGCGATTTTAAATTTCTTTATCATGGGACTGGCTGTACAGAAATCCGTGAAAAAGGAATTGCCGGAGGAAGCAAAGTTGGTTTTGCAGAACTCTTATACCAAGCGCCTTTTGGCAATGGTGGCGATTCTGCTCATCGGCTTTAAGGTGGAGTATTTCAATTGGGTTGCCGTCGTTATTCCGATGTTCTTCCCGAGAATCACCATTGGACTCATGAAATTGCCTATCTTTCATCGAAAGGAGGAAGAATGATTCATGGAAGTATCCATCACCGGCGCCAAGATATACTACGTCATTCCCGGCATTAACTACCCGATCACACAGACCGTTGTCAATGCCTGGATCGCAATGGTTGTCATTGTGGGACTGTGTATCTGGCTGACACGAGGGATGCAGGTGCATGCGCGCACCAAACGGCAGGTCGTGGCGGAAATGATCGTGCAGATGGCACAGAAGCTGGTCCGCGGCAATATGGGAGCGAAATGGGATAGTTTTGTTCCGTTTATCGCAGCGATTCTGTCCATGTCCGTTGTCAGCTCTTTGATGGGCCTGACCGGCGCGTATTCCCCGACAAATGATCTCAACACATTCCTTGCATGGGGTATTTTGGTGTTTGTCCTCATCACGTACCACAAGATCAAGGCAAACGGTTTCGGAGGGTATCTCAAGGGCTTTACGGAACCAATTTTTGTCATGACGCCGATGAACATCATCAGCGAGATCGCAACGCCGGTCTCGATGTCTCTGCGTCACTTTGCAAACATCTGCTCCGGCTACGTCATCGGTCTTTTGTTGTATGCCGCATTGGGAGCAGTCAGCCAGATGATCTTTTTCTGGCTGCCCGGCTCATTGGGCACCATTCCGTTTTTACAGGTCGGTATTCCGGCTGTGCTCAATGTGTATTTTTCTGTTTTCTCCGGCTGCGTTCAGCCGTACATTTTCTGTATGCTGACGATGCAGTTCGTCGCACAGGCTGCGGGAACAGAGGAATAAGACCAAACAAAAACTCTATGTTTTCAGCGGCAGGCTCACCATAAGAGAGGATGAGACGCCGCGACTGACACAAACATGTATTAGGAAAATTCAGGAGGAAATAATTATGGAAAAGGCAATTGTACTCGCAGGATCTGCAATCGGCGCTGGCCTGGCAATGATCGCCGGCATCGGCCCTGGTATTGGTGAAGGCTACGCTGCCGGTAAGGCGTGTGAAGCAATCGGCCGTCAGCCGGAGTCGCAGGGCAAGGTAACCTCTACCCTGATTCTTGGCTGTGCACTGGCAGAGACCACCGGTCTGTACGGCTTCGTAGTAGCCCTGATCCTGATGTTCGTAAATCCTTTCCTCGGCAAGCTCTAAGAGACAGCCGAGCTTCCTGTTTTGCGTAAAACAGGGAATACTTTCAGGAAAGGAGAATGAATTTGGGTACTTTAGATCTGGTTTCCATCGTACCATGGGAAATTATTACACAGCTGATCAACCTGCTGTTGTTGTTCCTGCTGCTCAAACACTTTCTTTTCAAACCCGTACAGAATATTCTGAACGCACGTCAGGCAGAGATTGACAAGTCTTATGCCGATGCTGAGACCGCACAGACCCGTGCGGAAGAGCTGCGCGATGAATATGAAAAGCGCATCAGCGATGCCAAGGCAGAGGCTGCGGACATCGCTAAGGCTGCCAGCCGCAAGGCACAGGCGCATTATGACGAAGTCGTGGGAACGGCGAAGGCTGATGCTGCCCGCCTGCGCGAGAAGGCAGAGGCGCAGATCGAGCAGGAAAAGAAGAAGGCCATGAACGAACTCAAGGACGAGATTTCCGGTATCGCCGTGGATATTGCATCCAAGGTTGTAGAGCGCGAAATCGACGAAAAGGATCACGAAGAGCTGATCTCGGAGTTCATTAAGGGTGTAGGTGAGGCTTCATGACGGATATTGCAGAAGCATACGGCAAGACGCTGTACAGTTTGGCAAATGAGTGTGAAGCGACCGAGGAAATCCTCGGTCAGATCGCCGTCCTTCGACAGGCTTTTGCGGAGAATCCCAAGTATCTCACGCTGATGGGAGCACCGACGCTCAAGAAAGAAGAGCGCGTTGCCCTCGTCGATGAGGCATTTGACGGGAAGCTCCACATCTATCTGCTCAATTTTCTCAAGGTGCTCATCGAGAACAATTCCGTGCATGAATTTATGGATGCCGCGAAGCAGTTCCGCAAAGAGTACAATTGGGAACATGGGATTGAAACCGTGACGGTGGTATCTGCCGTTGCGCTCGATGCCGCACAGGAGGCCGAGCTGACCGCGAAACTGCGCAGTCTGACCGGCAAGGAAATTCATCTGGAAAAGCGCGTCGATCCGTCCGTATTGGGCGGTCTGCGTCTGCAAATGGAAGGACTCCAGATGGACGGCACCGTGAAGAATAAACTGGATGCGATCCGCAGCAAACTGCTGCATTCCATCGCATAAGTTGGGAGAGTTGGTGAGACTATGCAGTTACGTCCAGAAGAAATCAGCAGTGTTATCAAAGCACAGATAAAAAATTATGATACAAAGATCGAGCAGAGCGAGACCGGCACGATTATCCTGATCGGTGACGGCATCGCGCGTGCAGACGGTCTGGAAAATGTTATGGCAAACGAGCTGGTATCGTTTGCAAACGGCGAATACGGCATGGCAATGAACCTCGAGGAGAACTCAGTCTCTATCGTTATGCTGGGTTCCGACAAGGGTGTTCGTGAGGGAGATACCGTCAAGCGCACCGGCAAGGTTGTATCTGTGCCGGTTGGCGAGGCGCTTCTCGGCCGCGTCGTAAACGCACTGGGTCAGCCGATAGACGGCAAGGGCCCGATTGAAGCGACAGAAACCCGTCCGATTGAGTCTCCGGCACCGGGCATTATCGAGCGTCAGCCGGTAAATGTGCCGCTGCAGACCGGTATCAAGGCGATTGACTCCATGATTCCGATTGGCAGAGGTCAGCGAGAGCTGATTATCGGTGACCGCCAGACCGGTAAGACGACATTGGCAGTGGATACCATCATCAACCAGCGCGGCAAGGATGTCATTTGCATCTATGTCGCCATCGGTCAGAAAAACTCGACCGTAGCGACGCTGGTAGAGGATTTGACCAAGGCGGGCGCCATGGATTACACGATTGTCGTAGCATCGACCGCGTCCGAGCTGGCACCGCTTCAGTATATTGCACCGTATTCCGGCTGCGCCATGGGTGAGTACTTTATGAACAAGGGCAAGGATGTCCTTGTGGTATATGATGACCTGTCCAAGCACGCCGTGGCTTACCGTGCACTTTCTCTTTTGATTCGCAGACCGCCAGGACGTGAAGCATATCCGGGCGATGTCTTCTATCTGCACTCCAGACTGCTGGAGCGCGCAGCGCGTCTGAATGATGACAACGGCGGCGGTTCGCTGACTGCTCTGCCGATCATCGAAACGCAGGCGGGCGACGTCTCCGCGTATATTCCGACCAATGTTATCTCGATTACAGACGGTCAGATTTTCTTGGAGACAGAGCTGTTCCACTCCGGTATCATGCCGGCAGTAAACCCGGGTATTTCCGTCAGCCGAGTCGGCGGCAACGCGCAGATTAAGGCGATGAAGAAGGTATCCGGTACGCTCAAGCTGGCGTATTCCCAGTATCGAGAGCTGCAGTCATTCGCACAGTTCGGTTCCGACCTCGATGAGGACACCAAGCGCCGTCTGGCGCAGGGCGAACGCATCGTGGAGGTGCTCAAGCAGAACCGCACCGCGCCGATCGCAGTAGAAAATCAGGTTGCAATCATTTATGCCGTTACCAATAATATGCTCGATGATGTCAAGGTTGAGGATATTATGGACTTCGAGAGCGAGCTGTACGCACATCTGGATGCCAATCCGGATGTTCTGGCAGAGATTCGCGAAAAGGGCACAATGGGCGATGAGACCGCAGAAAAGCTGAAAGATGCAATCGTAACGGTCAAGACTGCTTTTCTCAAGACAAGATAAGGAGGCTGAAACATGGGAGCCTCTATGAAGGAGATCAAAAACCGCATCAAGAGCGTGCAGAGCACGCGGCAGATTACCAAGGCGATGGAGCTTGTTGCTTCGTCTAAGGTGCGCCGCGCGCGGGAGCGCATCGAGCGGACGGAGCCGTTTTTCAATATCCTGTATGAAACCATGACGGGTATTGCCTACGGAAAGCGGGATTTCAAGTCTCCGTTCGTGGAACCGCGGGAGGAGATCAAAAAAGTCTGCTATGTCATCATTGCCGGTGACAGAGGTCTTGCGGGCGGCTACAACAGCAATGTGATGAAGCTGGTGGAGCGCCATATTGCACAGCAGAATGGCGCGGAAATCTGCACCGTTCCGGTCGGCAAAAAGGCAATGGAATACTGCAAGCGACGGAATATGGAAGTCCTGACCGAGGCGTATGCCATTGCGGAGGATACGAGCATCGGCAACTGCCATACAGCCGCGCATTTTCTCGCACACGAGTTCGTAAAGGGTTCGTTTGACAAGCTGTATATCGTGTATACAAACTTTGCTTCGATGCTGACGCAGCATGCAACGGTCATGCAGGTGCTTCCGGTGCCGTATGAAAAGAGTGAGGCGAAAAACGAGAGCGGCGCGATGACGCTGTATGAGCCGGGACCGGAGAGCGTGTTTGACGCGATTGTACCGGAGTATATCGCCGGTATCTTTTACGGCGCACTGTGCCAGTCCTATGCTTCGGAGCAGGCAGCACGCCGCACGGCAATGGACTCTGCAAGCAAGAACGCAGACGATATGATAGAAGATTTGAGCCTGAAGTACAACCGTGCTCGTCAGGGCGCGATTACGCAGGAAATTACAGAGATTGTAGCGGGCGCGGAGGGCGAATAACGTCGCTCCGCGGCGCGCGCAAAGAAACTAAGAAGGAGAAATGTGCATGAACGAGCAAAACGTGGGTACCGTGTCGCAGGTTATCGGACCGGTACTTGATGTAAAATTTGCAGACGGACAGCTTCCCAACCTTCTCAATGCACTGGAAGTAGATAACCACGGCGAGACCATCATCGCTGAGGTGGCACAGCACATCGGCGACAACACCGCCCGCTGCATCGCGATGAGCTCGACGGACGGTCTGGTTCGAGGCGCAAAGGCGGTCAATACCGGTGGATCGATTCGCGTACCGGTCGGCGAGGAGACGCTGGGACGAATGTTCAACCTGCTCGGTCAGCCGATTGACAACGGCGAACCGGTAAAGACCGAAGAAAAATGGGAAATCCATCGTCCAGCTCCGTCCTTTGAGGAGCAGGAGGGTGCAGTAAATATTCTGGAAACCGGCATCAAGGTCGTTGACCTCATCTGCCCGTATGCAAAGGGCGGTAAAATCGGTCTGTTCGGCGGCGCCGGTGTAGGCAAAACCGTCCTGATTCAGGAGCTGATTAACAACGTCGCAAAGGAGCACGGCGGCATCTCGGTATTCTCCGGTGTCGGCGAGCGTACCCGTGAGGGCAATGACCTGTACGGTGAAATGGCAGAGTCCGGCGTTCTGAATAAGACCGCGCTGGTGTACGGTCAGATGAACGAGCCGCCAGGAGCACGTATGCGTGTTGCGCTGTCGGGTCTGACGATGGCGGAGTATTTCCGTGACCGCGAGAATCAGGATGTGCTGCTGTTTATCGACAACATCTTCCGTTTCACGCAGGCAGGCTCGGAGGTATCCGCACTGCTCGGCCGTATGCCGTCCGCAGTAGGCTACCAGCCGACACTGGCAACCGAAATGGGTGCTTTGCAGGAGCGTATTACATCGACCAAGCGCGGTTCCATCACCTCCGTACAGGCAGTTTATGTGCCGGCGGATGACTTGACGGACCCGGCTCCGGCGACGACATTTACGCATCTGGACGCAACGACGGTACTCGACCGCGGCATCGCATCACAGGGCATTTATCCGGCAGTAGACCCGCTGGAGTCTACCAGCCGTATTCTGACGCCGGAAATTCTGGGTCAGGAGCACTACGATGTAGCGCGTCAGGTACAGCGCGTGCTGCAGCGCTATAAGGAGCTGCAGGACATCATTGCAATCATGGGTATGGACGAGCTGTCCGAGGACGATAAGCTCACCGTAGCCCGTGCGCGTAAGATTCAGCGCTTCCTGTCGCAGCCGTTTACTGTCGGCGAGCAGTTTACCGGCATCAAGGGCAAGTATGTTCCGCTCAAGGAGACCATCCGCGGCTTCCGTGAAATTCTGGAAGGCAAGCACGATGATCTGCCGGAGTCTGCATTCCTGTTTGTCGGAACCATCGAGGAGGCCGTAGAAAAAGCCAAGAAGGGGGAATAACGCATGAGTGTATTCCATCTTCGCATTGTGACGGCGGACGGTGAGTTCTTCAATGGCGAGGCGCAGCGCGTGCTTGTCCGGACGATTGACGGTGACGTCAGCATTCTGGCGAATCACATTCCGTATCTGACGGCGTTGGGTATGGGCGAATGCCGCGTGACGGGCGCAGACGGTGAGACGCGCCGTGCGGCGTGTATCGGCGGCATGCTGTCCGTGCGGGACAACCAAGTGAATCTGGCTGCTACGACGTTCGAATGGGCGGAAGACATTGATGTCGACCGCGCCGAGCGCGCACGGCAGCGCGCAGAGCAGCTGCTGCAGCAGCGCGCAGATGCCCGCGATCAGGAATTGGCGCAGGCAAGACTCAAACGTGCGCTGACACGTATCAGTGTAGGAAAATAATTGTAGGGAAAAACCGGCTGATACCGTTTTTGGTGCGGAATCAGCCGGTTTTTTGCGCTGGAATAGGAAATACGTGACAGGACAGGTGTGACATGATATAATGAATGTAATTATCGAATGAAATAATAGGAGGAAGCAGATATGTATTGCAACCGGTGCGGTGCACATATCCCTGAAGATGCGGATTTCTGTCCACAGTGCGGATGCCGCGTTTCCGGAAAGGCAGCACAGGCGCAGATGCAGGAAGGCATTCCGATTCGTCGGGCACACCGCAGCAACTCCGTCATCATTGGCGCGATTCTTGCGGTGGCGATCGTCTTGATTGTCTGCATCATCTGTTTGACCGTTGTGACCAGAGGCAATCAACAGGCGCAGATGGAGGCGTCCAAGCAGAGCCAGTCCGAGCAGGTACAGCAGCCGACACAAAGAACAGCTTCGGCGGACAGCGGGGAAGCAAAGAAAAGCGAACAAACAGAAAAGGCGAAAGCATCGTCTGATTCTCAAGTGACAAACAATTACTATTATTATGGTGCCGATGCGGCGCATGCCAATGATTATTACGATGAGGTAGGAAACAACGGCTATCTCTGGCCGTCAGATACGGAATATATTGTCACCAGTGATTTGAGCGGTTTGAATCAGGACACCGTGGCGGCCATTCGCAATGAAATTTATGCGCGGCATGGCTATGCCTTCAACAGTACGCGCTGGCAGAATTATTTTTCCGGCAAGACATGGTATCACAGAGACAGCTCCTGTACATCGAGCAATATTGATTCTCGGCTCTCGGATGTGGAACGCACGAACATTGCCACATTGGTTTCGTATGAGGAGAGCAAGGGATGGCGATAAGACATCTGATAACAGGCAGCTTCATCACGCTGCTGCTGCTCGGCGGGTGCGGCAGTGTGCCGGATACAGACGCCGGTTCGGCGGATGCGGGCAGCGCACCGCAGCAAGCGGTGATTGTTGACCCGCCGCTGGACGATGCGGCAGTCCAAGACGAGCAGGCGCAGCCGCTCGCCGGTGTCGTTCTGTGCTTAGACCCCGGTCACGGCGTGACGGATGCCAGCGCATCCGAGCGCGTGTCACCGCTGTCGCAGGAGACCAAGCCTGCCTATGTCAGCGGTGCGGAAGGCGATGGCCAGACGGAGGAAGAACTCAATCTTGCGGTGGCGGAGCTGGCTCGCGCAGAGCTGGAGGCGCGCGGCGCGCAGGTTGTGATGACGCGTCAAGACCATGCGGCAACCGTGAGCAATCAGCAGCGCGCCAGCATGGCGAATGAAGCGCATGTAGATTTGTGTATTCGCATTCATGCGGACGGTTCGGAAAGCAGTCAGCCGTCCGGCATGTCTATGCAGGTGCCGGCGGGAGATTTGCTGGGCACACCCTCGATTGAACAGCCGAGTGCACAGGCTGCGCAGATTATTTTGCAGGCTGTGACGCAGCAGACCGGTGCGGATAGCCGCGGATTGACACCGCGCAGCGATTTGACCGGATTTAACTGGTCTGAAGTACCGTGTATTTTGCTGGAGATGGGCTTTTTGAGCAATGCACAAGAAAATGAGCAGCTCAAACAGCAGGAATATCGACAGAATATTGCGGTTGGCATTGCAAATGGTGTGTGCCAGTGGAAACAGAGCATGGAATCAGAATAAAAATAAAGAGGTTTGATGAACTATGAATGTTAGCATAAACAGTGCATTTGAAATCGCACTGCAAACAGCTGCCTCGCTGTACGAAGGCACGCTGGCAAAGCTGCTGTTGCTGCTTGTGCTGGGAGTCTTGTGCTTCACGGGGTGCTGGATTGTGCGCTGGGTCAGTGCACTGTATGGCGCGGTAACCGGCGTGTGTCTGGGCATTTGCCTGACCGGCGTGCTCGGTTCGCTGGGCGTTGCCAATGGCGGATTGGCGTGGTCCTCTGCGGCGATGCTGGTGCTGGGCATTGTGCTCGGCATAATCGCGTACCGTGTGACACACCTTGGCGTATTCTTGGCGTGCGGCATGCTCGGCGCGCTGATTGGATATGTGCCGGGCGCGTTTGTGGAACAGGTCGTTGACGGCGGACTGATGCTCGTTTTGCTGGCATGCTTTGTGCTGTTCGGTGTGACCGGTGTGCTGTTCCGCGTGCCGGCGTATCTGATTGCAACCAGCTTGCTGGGCATTCCGGCGGGCATTGTACTGGCGCAGCTGCTGTCGATTGCTTCTGTGCCGGTGCAGATTGGTTTGGGCGTTGTGCTGACCATTGCAGGTTTCGCGGCACAGACGTTGATACCGCACTGCATGCAGGAGCGATTGAGACGGGCGGAAGAAGCGATGCAGGACACCGACCCGCATATGCAGATTGCAGAGGAACCGGAACAGCCGGATACCATTGATACTATTTCAGATACGGTTGCACAGCACATCGGATTTTCCGATTCGATTCGTCCGCCGTTTCTTTTTGCGGAGAAACAGGAGCAAGAGGTGCAGGAACCGGAACAGGCCGAGGACTGCACCATGGCAATTCCGAAGCCGGAGCTGTCGGAGAAACCGGACGAGCCGGAAGAGGTGGATACGTCCACGATGTTTCTGCCGAAAGCTGACATCATACAACAGGAACAACCGGAACAGATGCAACAGCCAGACGAACAACCGGAACCGGACGAACAGCCGGACCAAAAGAAGTCGCTGTTTGCCGATATGTTTGATATGTTTCAGGAAGAAGCGGACGAGCCGGAGGAGTACGAACCGGAACCGGTTTTGGCAGAACAACGGCCGGCGCAGCCTGCGGAAAAATTTTCGCTGGAGCAGCTGCTGATGGACGATGAGGGCGCGGTTAATCCTGTCAAGCGGGCAGAGCCGCAGGAACGGCCAGACGAACAACCGGAGCCGCCGGAACAAAAACCGGAGCTGACGCCGGAACAGGCGGAACAACGCAAACAGCGTGTGCTGACCGCGGTTTTTGCGGTTGTTATCGTGGCGGCGTCCCTCGTGTTCGCTGCGTTTGGCGTGCAGCATGTAGAGGTACTGCTGGCGCTGTGCTTCTGTATGTATCTGGGTATGCGGTATCGCTTGGCGGCGTTTGGATTTGCTGTGCTCGCTGTGCGTCGGCTGTATGATGCAATTGTTTTGCTGATGCAGGGCGGACATCTGCTGGAAGCACTGACGGATGGCTGTATCTGCGTCATCTTTATCACGTTGACGCTGCATATGCTGCGAACCTATGCGAACAGCAAGAATCAAGCGGATGCAGACGAGACAGAATAAGCATGAGAAAAGAAGTTCCGTCAATTGACGGAACTTCTTTTGATATGCCGGATAAAAACGAAACGAGACGGTTCACCCAACCGTCTCGTTTCTCTCTCTTCTCTGTATGGCATTTCACTCCCGCCTTCTGTATAAGGCGGGTCATGCAGTACTCCTGCTAAAAAGTACAATTGTAAATATATCACAACTGCCTTGTAATTTATAGTGGTAAAACCGCCAAAATAACGAGGACTTTTTTGTGCAAATAGCTTGGTACGGGCTTTTTTGGTCAAATTTTTGTGCAATTCGCAGATTTTTGGGCTAAAAATGGTGTGTTTGTGATAAAAAGCTGTGTGGCTTGAAAAAATATGCTATACTGAACAAGAAAAAATATCGTTTTCAGAGGTGGACATGGATAGTTTTATTTTTAGCTTGAACGCCACGATGCCGGTGTTTCTGGTCATCGTGCTCGGTTATATACTCAAGCAAATCGGATTGTTTACAGATGAATTTTGCCGTGTCGGCAACAAGTATGTGTTTTTGGTTGCCCTGCCGGTGTTGCTGTTCCGCGATATCGCACAAACCAATTTATATGAAGATTTCAAGCTGTCGTTTGTGCTGTACTGTGCGGGCGTCACGACGCTGGTGTTTTTGGGCGTCTGGTTTTTGGCGGCGCATATTCTCAAGGACAAAAGCTTGGTCGGTGCGTTTGCACAGGCGTCTGTGCGAAGCAGTGCGGCGATTTTGGGCATTGCATTTGTGGAGAATATGTACGGCAATGCCGGCTTGGCGCCCCTGATGATTGTGTCTGCCGTGCCGCTGTTTAATATTTACTCGGTCATTATTTTGACATTTTCCGCCAACGGCGGACAGCATGGCACAGGGGCGATTCGCAAAGCATGCATCAATGTGCTCAAAAATCCGATTATTATCGGCATTGTGCTCGGACTGCCGTTTTCCCTGCTGCGCATAGAGATTCCAACCATTCCGCTCAAGATGATTGAAAGCGTCGGCGCAACGGCGACGCCGCTCGCGCTGCTCGTTGTCGGCGCCGGATTTGAGGGAACCAAGGCGTTGGCGAAAATCAAACCGACGCTTTGGGCAACCGCAATCAAATTGGTCTTTTTGCCGGCAGTATTTCTGCCGCTTGCCATTGCGCTCGGATTGCAGGATGCGGAGCTGGTTGCTGCCTTGATTATGCTGGGCTCTCCGACGACGGTTTCCTGCTATGTCATGGCGACCAATATGGGAAATGACGGAGAACTTTCCACAAGTATCATTGTGCTGACAACGCTGCTTTCCTCCGTCACACTGACGGGCTGGATTTTCCTGCTGCGCAGTATGGGATTGATGTAATATATATTGCGCAAAAAGCGCTGTGTTTCCTTGACAAGTGGTAAGACGAGTGCCATAATAAAAATGGAACTGTTTGCGCATATACATAGAAAAATGCGCATCATAGGAAAGTAGTTTGAAAAATAGGATTGTAGAAGGAGTTATTACATGAAAGGATTGATTCTGGCAGCTGGCAAGGGTACACGACTGTATCCGATGACCCGTATGATTTGCAAGCCGCTGCTGCCGGTATATGACAAGCCGCTGATTTATTACCCGCTCAGCATTCTGCTTCAGGCTGGTATCACGGATATTATGGTCATTATTCCGGAGGGAGAAGAAGAAACCTTTAGCAAGCTGCTCGGTGACGGCAGCGCATGGGGCGCGCATATTTCGTATGCGGTGCAGAAGGTGCCGCGCGGCATTGCGGACGCATTCCTCGTTGCAGAGGACTTTATCAAGGGCGATTCGGTTTGTCTGGTGCTGGGCGACAACATCTTTTATGATGAGAGCCGCGATTATCTGTTCCTCAAGAAGGGCAGAGAGCTGACGGAAGGCGCGCTGGTATTTGGCTATTATGTAGAAGATCCGCGCCCGTTTGGCGTTGTAGAATTTGACGCAGACGGCAATGCGCTGAGCATTGAGGAAAAGCCGCGCTTTCCGAAATCCAACTATATCATTCCGGGCTTGTATTTTTATGACAGCGATGTACTGGACATTGCGCGCAATCTCAAGCCGTCGGCGCGCGGCGAGCTGGAAATCACCGATGTCAATCTGGAATATCTGCGCCGCGGCAGCCTAAAGGTTGCGCCGCTGGACAACGATTTTGTTTGGCTGGATGCGGGAACCGCAGAGAGCCTACTGGAGGCCGGCAATCGGATTCGAGAGGTACAGACGCGCACCGGACGGTATGTTGCTTGCCCGGAGGAAATTGCCTGTGAGCAGGGACTGATTACGGTGGAGCAGGTGCACAGCTTGGGCGATGAGCTGAGCAAGACGCTGTACGGACAATACCTGCAGTGCATGCCGGTGAAAAAAGATCAACAATAACTGGAAAAAGGCGGCCGAGAGGTCGCCTTTCGTGCAAACGAGGAGGAATTGTGATATGACGACCGTGTATTTTATCCGGCACGGCACAACCGAGAATAACATTGCCGGACGGTTTCAGGGACGGTCAGACATCCCGCTGGGAGAGAAGGGACGAAAGCAGGCGGCATGCTTGGGCGAACGATTTGCCCATATTCCGCTGGATGCCGTGTACACCAGTCCGCTTCGGCGCGCGTATCAGACTGCGGAGGGCGTGTGCGCGCATCTGCCTGTGCAGCCGATTTGCTGCGACGGTCTGCGAGAGATAGACGGCGGCGCACTGGAAGGCAGAACAAATGATGAAAATATACGGGATTATCCTGATGTCATGCGCAATTTCCGTGAGCATCCGGCAAAATTTAACCCGCCGGACGGCGAGAGCGCGGAGCAGGTGCATGCGCGTGTGCTGGGTACGATTGAAAAAATTGTCAGCAAAGAACGAGACAAAACCATTGCGATTGTGTCGCATGGCTTCGCGCTGCTGTGCAGCATTGGCAGCTTGGGCATTCCGTTCGATGCGCTTCCGCCGCAGATTTTGGCAAATGCTTCCGTGAGCTGCATTCAATTTGACCAAGACGGCAGCTATCGCGTGGTGCTCTGGAATGATCAGAGCCATTTGCCGGAACAGCTGCAATTTCATTCTCCGTTCTGGAAGGAAGCAGAGACGAAAAAAATCAGCACAAACGTCTGATGACTGCAATCTGTTGCCTTTTGGATATAAAAATTGCACATCTGACAAGACAGACGACAATGCCCCGCTCACTGCGCACAGCAAAAGCGGGGCAAAATTTTTTTCCGGATTTGAGACACATCCGACAATGTGGATAAAAGAAAACGCCGCATTTCGCCGAAAACTGGCGGAAGCGACGGGACAGCGCACCCATCCGATTCTTGACAAAATGGGTGTTTTGTGGTATTATAAATTAGTTTCCACATAGGACGGTGGAAACGTTCACTAAAAATATTCTAGCATTTTTTCACCGAAGATGCAAGAAACGAAGAAGCAATAATCACTACGCAGCCGGGCGTATCGAATACTTGAGAAACGGAGTGATGGGTACAATATGGCAAATGAAGCAACGATCAATGGCGTACACGTTCATGATGTGCAATATGGACGCACCACCAGAAAGAGCTTTGCCAGAATTCCGGAAGTTCTGGAAATGCCGAACCTGATCGAGGTTCAGAAAAAATCCTACGAATGGTTCCTGACCGATGGTCTGCGCGAGGTCTTTGAGGACGTCGCTTGCATCACCGACTATACAGGCAATCTGGAACTGTCGTTCATCGACTATAAGCTCGATGACGAGCCGAAATACAGCGTAGAGGAGTGCAAGGCGCGCGATGCAACGTACGCTTGCCCGCTGCGCGTCCGCATGCGTCTGCGTTACCGCGAGACAGGCGAAATCAAGGAGCAGGAGCTGTTCATGGGTGACTTCCCGAAGATGACAGATTCCGGCACCTTCATTATCAACGGCGCAGAGCGCGTTATCGTATCCCAGATCGTCCGTTCCCCGGGCGTATACTACGGCATGACGCTGGACAAGACCGACAAGCCGCTGCTGTCCGCAACGGTTATCCCGTACCGCGGCGCTTGGCTCGAGTACGAGACCGACAGCAACGATGTATTCTATGTCCGCATTGATAAGAATAGAAAAATTCCGATCACCTCTTTCATCCGCGCAATCGGCGTAGAGACCGATGCAGAGATTATTGAGATGTTCGGTGAGGACGAGCGCATTCTCGCAACGCTGGACAAGGATCCGTCCAAGACCGTTGAGGAAGCACTGATTGAGATTTATAAGAAGCTGCGTCCGGGCGAGCCGCCAACGGTGGATTCTTCCCGCAGCCTGCTCAATGCGCTGTTCTTTGACACCCGCCGCTATGACATTTCTGCGGTAGGTCGTTACAAGTATAACAAGAAGCTGAACATTGCACGCCGTCTGGCAGGTCACACGCTGTGCGAGACCGTCACCGATCCGATGACCGGCGAAATCATTGCAGAGGAAGGCACGCTGTGTTCCCGCGAGCTGGCAAATGAAATTGCACGCCGCGGCGTACACGGCACCATCATCGAAGCAAATGACGGCACCAAGGTCAAGGTATTCGGCAACGGCATGGTTGACATGAAGGACTTCGTTTCCTTTAACCCGCAGGAGAAGTGCGGCATTAAGGAAAAGGTTCGCTTTGAAGTGCTCAAGGAGCTGCTGGAAAATGCACAGACCGAGGGCAAGAGCGAGGACGAGCTGATTGACGACATCAAGGCTGCCAAGGATGATTTGATTCCGAAGCACATCATCGTTGATGATATGCTGGCATCCATCTGCTATCTGCTGGGTCTTGGCCATGACATCGGCAACACCGACGACATCGACCATCTGGGCAACCGTCGTCTGCGCTGCGTTGGTGAGCTGCTGCAGAACCAGTTCCGCATCGGCTTCTCCCGTATGGAGCGTGTCATTCGTGAGCGCATGACCATTCAGGATCTGGACATCGTTACCCCGCAGTCCCTGATTAACATTCGTCCGGTCACTGCGGCAATCAAGGAGTTCTTCGGATCTTCTCCGCTGTCCCAGTTCATGGACCAGAACAACCCGCTGTCTGAGCTGACGCACAAGCGCCGTATGTCCGCATTGGGTCCTGGCGGTCTGTCCCGTGACCGTGCATCCTTTGAAGTTCGAGATGTACATTACAGCCACTACGGCCGTATGTGCCCGATTGAGACCCCAGAAGGTCCGAACATCGGTCTGATCTCTTACCTCGCAACCTACGCACGCATCAACGATTTCGGCTTTGTAGAAGCACCGTATCGTTTCATTGATAAGGAAACCGGCCGTGTCACCGATGAAATTCAGTACATGACCGCTGATGTCGAGGATGAATACACCGTATGCCAGGCATACGAGCCGCTGGATGAAAACGGCTGCCTCGCAAACCCGCGTATCACCTGCCGCTGCCGCGAAGAAATCGTCGAAGTAGACCGTCAGGATGTCGATCTGATGGACGTATCTCCGCGCATGATGGTATCGGTTGCAACTGCCATGATTCCGTTCCTGGATCACGATGACGCAAACCGTGCACTGATGGGCGCGAACATGCAGCGTCAGGCTGTGCCGCTGCTCAAGACCGAGGCTCCGGCTGTCGGTACCGGCATGGAGTACAAGGCATGTGTAGACTCCGGCATTGTTCCGCTGGCAGAGGGTGACGGTACCGTTACCCGCGTTACCGCGCGTGAAGTGACCGTAAACTACGACACGATGGGCGAAAAGACCTATCGTCTGACCAAGTTCCTGCGTTCCAATCAGTCCACCTGTATCAACCAGCGTCCGATTGTCAATCTGGGCGAGCGCGTCAAGAAGGGCGATGTACTGGCTGACGGTCCGGCTACCTGCAACGGCGAAGTTGCACTGGGCAAGAACGCACTGATCGGCTTCATGACCTGGGAAGGTTATAACTACGAGGATGCTGTACTGCTCAACGAGCGTCTGGTTCGTGACGACGTATACACCTCAATTCATATTGAAGAATACGAATCCGAGTCCCGTGACACCAAGCTGGGACCGGAAGAAATCACCCGTGACATTCCGAACGTCGGTGATGACGCACTGCGTGATCTGGACGAGCGCGGCATTATCCGCATCGGCGCTGAGGTTCATTCCGGTGATATTCTGGTTGGTAAGGTTACCCCGAAGGGCGAGACCGAGCTGACCGCAGAAGAGCGCCTGCTGCGCGCTATCTTCGGCGAGAAGGCACGCGAAGTGCGTGATACCTCTCTGCGCGCACCGCACGGTGAGGCCGGCATCGTTGTCGATGTCAAGGTATTCACCCGTGAGGGCGGAGATGACATGTCTCCAGGCGTAAACATGACGGTTCGCGTTTATATCGCACAGAAGAGAAAGATCTCTGTCGGCGATAAGATGGCAGGCCGCCATGGTAACAAGGGTGTTGTTTCCCGCATTCTGCCGCAGGAGGATATGCCGTTCCTCGAAGACGGTACTCCGCTGGATATCGTGCTGAACCCGTTGGGCGTGCCGTCCCGAATGAACATCGGACAGGTACTGGAAGTACATCTGGGCTATGCTGCAATGAGCATGGGCTGGAAGATTGCGACTCCGGTATTTGACGGCGCGAGCGAGCAGGACATTGCCGATGCCCTCAAGGCAGCTGGCAAGAACCCGAACGGTAAGTCTGTTCTGTATGACGGACGTACCGGCGAGAAGTTTGACAACGAAGTAACCGTTGGTTACATGTATTACCTGAAGCTGCATCATCTGGTTGATGATAAGATTCATGCACGTTCTACCGGCCCGTACTCTCTGGTAACCCAGCAGCCGCTCGGCGGCAAGGCACAGTTCGGCGGCCAGCGTTTCGGCGAGATGGAAGTTTGGGCCCTCGAGGCATACGGCGCAGCGTACACCCTGCAGGAAATCCTGACCGTCAAGTCCGACGATATTGTCGGCCGTGTCAAGACCTACGAGGCAATTGTCAAGGGTCACAACATCCCGGCAGCCGGTATTCCGGAATCCTTCAAGGTACTCATCAAGGAACTGCAGTCCCTGTGCTTGGATATTCGTGTACTGGACGAGCAGGGTGAGGAAATCATTCTGACCGACGACGATGATGAAACCACCAACTTCAGCCAGGTTGAGCGCGAGAACCGCTCTCATGCAACCGCTGAGGAGTTTGAAGCAGCCGGCTACGGTGTTTCGGATGCAGAAGACGGCGATCATCCGCTGATGGAAGATGACGCGGCTTACACCGACACCAGTGCAGATGCAGACGATCTGTTCGGCAGCGACGACGGTTTTGACAGCGATACGGAGGAGTAAGCATGGGATACAATACGTTTAATGCAATTAAAATCGGCCTTGCTTCGCCGGAGCTCATCCGCGAGTGGTCTTACGGCGAGGTCAAGAAGCCGGAAACCATCAACTATAGAACACTGAAGCCGGAGCGCGACGGTCTGTTCTGTGAGCGCATCTTTGGACCGCAGAAGGACTGGGAGTGCCACTGCGGACGCTACAAGAAGGTTCGCTATAAGGGCAAGATCTGTGAGCGCTGCGGTGTTGAAGTTACCAAGTCCAAGGTACGCCGTGAGCGCATGGGTCATATCGAGCTGGCAGCTCCGGTATCTCACATCTGGTACTTTAAGGGCATTCCGTCCCGCATGGGTCTGATTCTGGACATGTCCCCGCGTCTTTTGGAGAAGGTGCTGTACTTTGCAGCATACATCGTAACCGATCCGGGCGAGGGCACCGGTCTGATTAAGAAGCAGATTCTGACCGAGCGCGAGTACCGCGACATGCGCGAGAAGTTCGAGGACGATTTCGAAGCTGCTATGGGTGCTGAGGCAATCCAGAAGCTGCTGAAGGAATTGGATCTGGAGCAGCTAAGCGCAGATCTCAAGGCTGAGCTGAAGAATGCAACGGGTCAGAAGCGCGTTCGCATTATCAAGCGTTTGGAGGTTGTCGAGGCATTCCGCCAGTCCGGCAACCGTCCGGAGTGGATGATTATGGACGTTGTTCCGGTCATCCCGCCGGAAATCCGTCCGATGGTACAGCTGGACGGCGGTCGTTTTGCGACTTCCGACCTGAACGATCTGTATCGCCGCGTTATCAACAGAAATAACCGTCTGAAGCGCTTGCTGGAGCTGGGCGCTCCGGACATCATTGTTCGCAATGAGAAGCGCATGCTGCAGGAAGCAGTTGACGCGCTGATCGACAACGGCCGCCGCGGCCGTCCGGTAACCGGCCCGAACAACCGCCCGCTCAAGTCGCTCTCCGATATGCTGAAGGGCAAGCAGGGACGTTTCCGTCAGAACCTGCTGGGCAAGCGTGTTGACTACTCCGGCCGTTCCGTAATCGTCGTAGGTCCGGATCTGAAGATTTATCAGTGCGGCCTGCCGAAGGAAATGGCAATCGAGCTGTTCAAGCCGTTTATCATGAAGCGTCTGGTTCAGACCGGTGTTGCATCCAACATCAAGTCTGCCAAGAAGATGGTAGAGCGCGGCAAGCCGGAGGTTTGGGACGCACTCGAGACCGTCATCAAGGGTCATCCGGTTCTGCTCAACCGTGCACCGACGCTGCACCGTCTGGGTATCGAAGCATTCGAGCCGATTCTGGTAGAAGGCCGTGCAATCAAGCTGCATCCGCTGGTTTGTACCGCATTTAACGCCGACTTCGACGGTGACCAGATGGCTGTGCATCTGCCGCTGTCTGTTGAGGCACAGGCTGAAGCACGTCTGCTGATGCTGTCTGCCAACAACCTGCTCAAGCCGCAGGACGGCAAGCCGGTAACCGTACCGTCTCAGGATATGGTACTTGGTTCTTATTATCTGACCATCGACCGCGACACCGAAAAGGGTGCTGGCAAGGTATTCCGCAATGAGGACGAGGCTCTGATGGCATACGATGAGGGTGTTATCGGTATTCATGCACCGATTAAGGTACGCAGAAGCGTTGTCGTAGACGGCGAGACCGTTACCGGCATCGTCGATGCAACCGCAGGCCGCCTGATCTTCAACCAGAAGATTCCGCAGGATCTGGGCTTTATCGAGAGACATACCAAGGAAGATATGCTCAAGCTGGAAATCATGCAGACTTGCGGCAAGAAGCAGCTGGGCAAGATCATTGACAAGTGCATTCGCAAGCATGGCTTTAACACCACCGCTGAGGTGCTGGACGCCATCAAGGCAATGGGCTATAAGTACTCTACCAAGGGTGCGCTGACCGTATCCTTCTCTGATATCGCTGTTCCGGAGCAGAAGCAGAGCTTGATCGAAGCTTCTGAGAAGAAGGTTGCAGCAATTGACCGCAAGTACAAGCGCGGCTTCATCACGGACACCGAGCGTTATCGTCTGGTTGTTAAGGAGTGGGAGGAGACCACCAAGGTTGTAACCGACGCACTGCAGGAAAAGATGGAAAGCGACCGCTTTAACCCGATTCACATGATGGCACAGTCTGGTGCGCGAGGTTCTATCAACCAGATCCGTCAGCTGGCAGGTATGCGAGGTCTGATGGCAAACGCAGCCGGCCGTACCATCGAGATTCCGGTTAAGTCAAACTTCCGTGAGGGTCTGTCGGTATTGGAGTACTTCATCTCCGCTCGAGGCGCTCGTAAGGGCTTGGCAGATACCGCACTGCGTACCGCCGACTCTGGTTACCTGACCCGTCGAATGGTTGACGTATCTCAGGAAGTTATCATCCGTGAGGAAGACTGCGGCGCGAAGATCGGTATTTGGGTCGAGGACATCATGGAAGGCAATTCCTGCATCGAGCCGCTGGCTGAGCGTCTGGTTGGCCGTTACCCGGTTGACGATGTGGTTCATCCGGAGACCGGTGAGATTCTCCAGCACAAGGAAGATATGATGAACGAGCAGGATGCAGAGCGCATCGTTGCCGCTGGCATCAAGAAGGTACAGATTCGTACCGTTCTGCAGTGCCGTGCACGCAAGGGCGTTTGTGCACACTGCTATGGTTCCAACCTGGCATTCAATGCAGAGTGCGCAATGGGCGAGGCTGTCGGCGTTATCGCAGCACAGTCCATCGGCGAGCCGGGCACCCAGCTTACCATGCGTACCTTCCATTCCGGCGGTATCGCAGGTTCCGATATTACGCAGGGTCTTCCGCGAGTTGAAGAACTGTTCGAGGCTAGAAAGCCGAAGAAGGTTGCTACTCTGGCTGAAATCGGCGGCGTAGTTACCATTGAAGAGTCCAAGCGTACCACGGTTCGTACCGTAAACGTTGTCAACCAGCAGACTGGCGAGACCAAGAGCTACCAGCTGGCTTCTTCCTCTGGCATTCGCGTACATGATGGCGATGTCATTCCGCAGGGCTTCCAGCTCAATGAAGGCGCTCTGAATCCGCATGACATTCTGCGTATCCTGAATCCGCGTGCCGTTGAGGATTACCTGCTGAAGGAAGTTCAGAAGGTATACCGTCAGCAGGGTGTAGATCTGAACGACAAGCATATTGAAGTTATTGTTCGTCAGATGATGCGCAAGATCAAGGTTGAGGACGCAGGCGACACCGATCTGCTGCCGGGCGCAATGCTGACCATTCTCGAGCTGGAAGATGCAAACGAGAAGGTACAGGAGCGCATGGACGCAGGCGAAACCGGACTGACCTTTGCAACCGCTTCTCCGGTACTCATGGGTATCACAAAGGCTGCACTGGCTACCGAGTCTTTCCTGTCCGCTGCATCCTTCCAGGAGACCACGCGTGTCCTGACCGATGCTGCAATCAAGGGTAAGATCGATCCGCTGACCGGTCTGAAGGAGAACGTTCTGATCGGTAAGCTGATTCCGGCAGGCTCTGGTCTGAAGGAATACCGCAACGGTCATTACGAAGAGATCCACAATATGGACTAAACGATCTTTATAGATATGAAAATCCCCTCGGATTTCTCCGAGGGGATTTTTGTCAACTTTCACAGATGAAATTTTCGGTATGGTGTGCTATACTGTGTCAAGTAAACACAATCCCCGAGAGGGAGTTTTTTGTTATGAAACACGAGAAAATCTGGAAATACACGTGCTTTTTCGTGGCGCTGGCGCTGATTTTGTACGGTGTGCATCTCGCGCGCATAGATGCCGTGCTGCACGGTGCGTGCAAAAAACAGTTGTATTACAGCCGGTTCGCAACGTATGGCCTGTATCTGTTTTGTCTGACAGCCGCGGCGCTGCTTCTGTATGCCGTATGGCTGTGGATTGCGGAGGCTGTGAAGAAAAAGCAAATCGCGTGCACAATGGTGCTTGCAGTGTGTCTCTGTGCGTTTTTGGCTGCGGGATATCAGGACTATCATGCAGAGGTCTACCGGCGTTCGACGGTATCCGCACAGAAAAAATATCAATTGCTGTACGAAAAAGGACTTTTCTACGATCTGAAGGGTCTTTTTCGATAACTATATGCAGGAATAGAGAACGTGTCCTGCATATGCGAAAAACCGGAAAATTTTGCCGTTTCATAGGAAGTTTCTTGTCGTTTGTGCAATATTACGCATAAATTCCGAAAAGAAGGACATCCTGTTTTCAGGTTCGTAGAATTCGGAAAAAAAGCATTGACAGGATGCGACTTATGGGGTAAAATAAACGGGTATGCGATAAGGAGGTATATCTATGCTCTCTCAGCTGTCCTCGGCGGCAAAGGTCGTCGGCGTCAAGCAGTCAAAAAAAGTCATCCGTGACGGCAGTGCAACACATGCATTCATTGCGGCGGACGCAGAGCGTCGGATTACCGCACCGATCTATGAACTGTGTGAAGCACACAATGTTCCGGTGACAGAAGTTTCGACAATGAAGGAACTTGGAAGCGCGGTCGGCATTGCAGTCGGCGCAGCAGTCGTCACCGTTATCGACTGATTTTAACGGGACAAATTCCCGCTGAAATATAAATCTATTCAATCTTTTGAAGGAGGTGCAAGTTAAATGCCAACCTTTAACCAGCTCGTTCGCAAGGGTAGAAAGGAAACTGAGTACAAGTCCACTGCCCCGGCACTTCAGGTAGGTCTGAACTCTCTGAAGAAGAAGGAGACCAAGCAGTCTTCTCCGCAGAAGAGAGGCGTATGCACTACTGTTAAGACCATGACTCCGAAGAAGCCGAACTCCGCACTGCGTAAGGTAGCCCGTGTTAAGCTGACCAACGGTATGGAAGTTTCCGCTTACATCCCGGGTATCGGCCACAACCTGCAGGAGCATTCCGTAGTAATGGTACGCGGCGGTCGTGTCAAGGACCTTCCGGGTGTACGTTACCACATCATCCGCGGCACTCTGGATACCCAGGGCGTTGCAAACCGCAATCAGGCTCGTTCCAAGTACGGCGCAAAGCGTCCGAAGGCAGGCAAGTAAGCCTAAGAGCCTAAAACCCACACATCACCCGTGCGTTTGACTTGAACACAGTTCAGCAAAGCAAAAAAAGCTTTGTCCTGAGCGTTGTTTGAATAGATTTTATTTCAGACACCTCGGACAGGCGATGACAAAAGCCAGGGGTGGCTTTTGAAGTACCTATGAAATCATTATTGTGAAGGAGGGAAGTATCGTGCCAAGAAGAGGTTTTGTTCCCAAGAGAGAAGTTCTGGCGGATCCGATCTACGGTTCCCAGCTCGTTACCAAGCTGATTAACTCCATCATGCTGGATGGCAAGAAGGGTGTTGCTCAGAAGGTTGTTTACGGTGCTTTTGACATCGTGAAGGAGAAGTCTGGCCGCGATCCGTTAGAAGTATTTATCGAGGCTATGGATAACATCATGCCGTCCCTGGAAGTTAAGGCTCGCCGTGTCGGCGGTGCTACCTACCAGGTTCCGATGGAAGTTCGTCCGGAAAGACGTCAGACTCTGGGTCTGCGCTGGATCACCAAGTACTCCCGTGCTCGTTCCGAGAGAACAATGGCAGAGAGACTGGCTGGCGAGATCATGGATGCAGTGAACAATCTGGGCGGTTCTGTTAAGAAGCGTGAAGATACCCATAAGATGGCAGAGGCTAACAAGGCATTTGCTCATTACAGATACTAATCTGTAACCGGGTGACTTTACGAAAGGAGAAATACCATGCCAAGAGAGTTTTCACTGGAAAATACTAGAAACATTGGTATCATGGCTCATATCGATGCTGGTAAGACCACTACTACAGAGCGTATTCTGTACTACACTGGTCGTACCCACAAGATCGGTGAGACCCATGAAGGCGCTTCCCAGATGGACTGGATGGTACAGGAGAAGGAACGTGGCATCACGATCACTTCCGCTGCTACTACCTGCCACTGGAAGGGCAACCGAATCAACATCATCGACACCCCGGGTCACGTTGACTTCACTGTAGAAGTACAGCGTTCCCTGCGCGTACTGGACGGTTCCGTTTGTGTATTCTGCGCAAAGGGTGGCGTAGAGCCGCAGTCCGAGACTGTATGGCACCAGGCTAACGATTATATGGTTCCGCGTATGGCGTTCGTCAACAAGATGGACATCATGGGCGCAAACTTCTATAACGTTGTTCAGATGATGAAGGATCGCCTGAAGTGCGTTCCGGTTCCGATTCAGCTGCCGATCGGCGCTGAGAGCGATTTCGTTGGCATCATCGACCTGATGACCATGCGCGCAGAGGTTTACTATGATGACCTCGGCAAGGACGTCCGTGATGAGGACATCCCGGCAGATATGGTTGAGAAGGCACAGCAGTACCATGACGAGATGGTAGAGCTGATCTGCGATACCGACGAAGATCTGATGATGATGTACCTGGAGGGCGAAGAGATTCCGGTTGAGGATCTGAAGAAGGCACTCCGCAAGGCTACCATCGACAACAAGCTGGTTCCGGTACTGTGTGGTACCGCTTACCGCAACAAGGGCGTTCAGATGCTTCTGGATGCAATTGTTGATTACATGCCGGCTCCGATTGATATCCCGCCGATCAAGGGTGTCAATCCGGATACCGACGAAGAGGATGAGCGTCCGTCCGATGACGAGGCTCCGTTCTCTGCACTGGCGTTCAAGATTGCCACCGACCCGTTCGTTGGCCGTCTGTCCTTCTTCCGCGTATACTCCGGTACTCTTGAGGCTGGTACTTCCGTTCTCAACGCTACCAAGGACAAGCGCGAGAGAATGGGTCGAATCCTGCTGATGCATGCAAACCATCGTGAGGATATCACCAAGGTATACTCCGGCGATATTGCAGCCGCTGTAGGCTTCAAGAACACCACCACCGGCGACACGCTGTGCGACGAAAAGCACCCGATCATCCTGGAGTCTATGGACTTCCCGGATCCGGTTATCCGTGTTGCTATCGAGCCGAAGACCAAGGCAGGTCAGGAAAAGATGGGTATCGCGCTGGCTAAGCTGGCAGAAGAAGACCCGACCTTCAAGACCTACACCGACGAAGAGACCGGTCAGACCATCATTGCTGGTATGGGTGAGCTCCATCTGGAGATCATCGTTGACCGTCTGCTCCGCGAGTTTAAGGTTGAGGCTAACGTAGGCAAGCCGCAGGTTGCTTACAAGGAAACCATCCGCCGCAAGGCAGACGTCGAGACCAAGTACGCTCGTCAGTCTGGTGGTAAGGGTCAGTATGGTCATGTTAAGATCACGCTGGAGCCGAACGAGCCGGGCGCTGGTTACGAGTTCGTAAATGCAGTTGTCGGCGGTGCTATTCCGAAGGAATACATCGAGCCGGTTAACCAGGGTATCCAGGGCGCTATGCAGAATGGTATTCTGGCAGGCTATCCGGTAGTTGACTGCAAGGTTACGCTGTATGATGGTTCCTATCATGAAGTCGACTCCTCCGAAATGGCATTTAAGATCGCTGGTTCTATGGCGTTCAAGGAAGCTATGAAGAAGGCTGATCCGGTTCTGACCGAGCCGATCATGCAGGTTGACGTTATGGTTCCGGAGGAATACATGGGCGACGTTATCGGCGACCTGAACTCCCGCCGTGGCCAGATTCAGGGCATGGAGCCGCGTGGCGCCGTACAGGCTATCTCGGCAAAGGTTCCGCTGTCCGAGATGTTCGGTTACGCTACCGATCTGCGCTCCCGTTCTCAGGGTCGTGGTCAGTATGTTATGCAGCCGAGCCACTATGCTGAAATCCCGAAGAGCATTGCGGACAAGATTATCTCTAACCGCAACAAGTCTCAGGGCTAATTTCTAAAAATACAGGCTCTCTTTCGCAAGAGAGAGAGAGCCTGATTTCGGATTTTGCAGATTTCTCTGTGAAATCTGTGCGGTAATGCTTGCAATTTTGTGGGTATTATTATAAAATATAGCTGTATTTTACTACGCTAGTTCAACTATATTGAAGGAGGATTCCAACAATGGCAAAGGAAAAGTACGTAAGAGACCTGCCTCATGTTAACATTGGCACCATCGGCCACGTTGACCACGGCAAGACCACCCTTACCGCTGCAATCACCAAGGTTCTCGGCCTGGAAGGCGAAGCTGAGGTTATGAAGTATGATGAGATCGATAAGGCTCCGGAAGAGAAGGAGCGCGGCATCACCATCAACACCGCTCACGTAGAGTACAAGACCGCTAAGCGTCACTACGCTCACGTTGACTGCCCGGGCCATGCTGACTATGTAAAGAACATGATCACTGGCGCTGCTCAGATGGACGGTGCTATCCTGGTAGTATCTTCTGCTGACGGCCCGATGCCGCAGACCCGCGAGCACATCCTGCTGGCTCGTCAGGTAGGCGTACCGTATATCGTTGTATTCATGAACAAGGTTGACCAGGTAGACGACGAGGAGCTGCTGGATCTGGTAGAGATGGAGATCCGTGAGCTGCTGAACGACTACGACTTCCCGGGCGACGACGTTCCGATCATCCGCGGCACCGCTCTGGGCGTTCTGGAGTGCGAGTCCACCGATCCGAATGCACCGGAGTACGCTTGCATCCATGAGCTGATGGACGCTGTTGACGAGTACATCCCGACTCCGGAGCGTAAGGCTGACCAGCCGTTCCTGATGCCGGTCGAGGACGTATTCTCCATCACCGGTCGTGGTACCGTTGCTACCGGTCGTGTAGAGCGTGGCCAGATCAAAATGGGCGAAGAAGTCGAAATCGTAGGTCTGATGGACGCTCCGCGCAAGACCGTTATTACCGGTATCGAAATGTTCCGCAAGCTGCTGGACTACGCTGAAGCTGGCGACAACATCGGCACCCTGCTGCGTGGTATCCAGAAGAACGAGGTTGAGCGTGGTCAGGTACTGGCTAAGCCGGGCACCATCCATCCGCACACCAAGTTCAAGGGTCAGGTATACGTTCTGAAGAAGGAAGAGGGCGGCCGCCATACTCCGTTCTTCAACAACTACCGTCCGCAGTTCTACTTCCGTACCACTGACGTTACTGGCGTTATCACTCTGCCGGAAGGCACTGAGATGTGCATGCCGGGCGACAACGTTGATATGGACGTAGCTCTGATCACCCCGATCGCTATCGAGAAGGGCCTGCGTTTCGCTATCCGTGAGGGTGGCCGTACCGTTGGTTCCGGCGTTGTTACCGAGATCTACGAATAATTTCGGAACACACTCGATCGCTTATTGAAGTGCATTTTGTCCCGTCTGGAGAAATCCGGACGGGACTTTTTGCGTTCGGAAAACAGTTGTGTTATAATACGGAAAGCATATAAAACAGGACGAGAGAGGAGGAAGGCATATGGAAAACGAACTGCAAAGCATCAGCGGAACCGTGGAGGCCGTCATCTATCAGAACGAGGACAACGGCTATGCGGTCATCCGGCTCGTCGAAGAGGACGGCGAAGAAGTCACGGCTGTCGGCACGATGCCGCAGATTTGCTTGGGCGAGGAGCTGATGCTGACCGGTCATTGGACAACCCATGCGTCATATGGCGAACAGTTTTTGACGGAATATTTTGAACGGCGTATGCCTGCGACAGTCAAGGGCATCGCAGATTATCTGTCCTCCGGTATTATCAAGGGAATCGGCCCCAAATTGGCAAAAAAAATCGCAGACCGCTTTGGAGAAGAAACCTTTGCCGTCATGGCGAACGAGCCGGAACGTCTGTCCAATATTTCAGGCATCACAGCGCGCAAGGCGGAGCAAATCGGCGAACAATTCCGTCAGCAGACGTCCATGCGCCGCCTGATGGAATTTTTGATGGAAAATCAGCTGCCGCCGCAGCTTGCCGCACAATTGTATAAGCGATTTAAGGACAGTGCCATTGATCATGTGCTGGACAATCCCTATTTGCTGTGCAGCGAGGAATTTGCTGTCGATTTTCAGCAGGCAGATGATCTGGCATTGTCTCAGGGTATGCCGTGGGACGCCGAGGAACGGGTGCAGGCGGGCATTTTATACACGCTGCAATTCAATTTGAACAACGGGCATACATTTATTCCAAAAGAAAAGCTGCTTGCCACAGCGGCGCAGCTATTGCAGGATGAAGATGGCTATCTGCCGGAGCAATCGCTGCTCGAGCATAATTTCGCCGAGCTGCAGGACAATGGCAGATTGATTTGTGAATATATTTGCCGCCGCGATGCGGTGTATTTGAATCCGATGCACGAAGCGGAGGTTTTTGTCGCGGATTATTTGACCGAGCTTTCTGACACGGAATATCAGTATGATTTCAATTTACAGGAGCTGCTCGCCACACTGGAGGAAAACAGTGCGGTGGTCTATGCGCCGCGCCAGCGGCAGGCCATTGAGTGGGCAGCGCGCTATGGCTTGGTGATTTTGACCGGCGGTCCGGGTACCGGTAAAACGACAACGGTTCGCGGCATGCTGGATTTTTATGATGCCGTGGGATTGGATGTTGTGCTCGCAGCACCGACAGGACGCGCCGCCAAGCGCCTCAGTGAGCTGTGTGACCGCGAAGCCAAGACCATCCATAGATTGTTGGAATCCGGATATCGAAACGGAGAGGGCAAGGCAGTCTTTGCCCGCAATCAGATGAACCCGCTGGAATGCGATGTTGTCATTCTGGATGAGGTATCCATGATAGATATTGTGCTGATGCAGGCACTGCTGGAGGCGATGCCGCCGGAGACGCGTCTGATTCTGGTCGGGGACGCGGATCAGCTGCCGCCGGTCGGCCCGGGTAATTTTCTGCGCGACTGTATCAGTTCGGAACGCATTCATACGGTTGAATTGGACGAGATTTTCCGTCAGGCACAGGAGAGCGCCATTGTCCGCAATGCACACGCGATTAACCGCGGAGAAATGCCGGTCAGCGGCGGGCGCGATGGGGATTTCTTCATTATGCGCAAGCACAGCGCGGAGGACGTCATGCAGACGGTCGTGGATTTGTGCCGCAAGCGTCTGCCGGATTACTATGGATTTTCTCCCGAGCAGATTCAAGTGCTGACTCCGTCCCGCCGACAGGCAGCAGGCACCCAGCAGCTCAACCGGATGCTGCAGGACGCACTCAATCCGCCGGATGCGTGCAAGCCGGAAAAACGATATGGAGACACGATTTTCCGCTTGGGAGACCGCGTCATGCAGGTGCGCAATAACTATGACATTGTGTGGGAAAAAGAGCACGATCCGGAGGAAGAAGGAACCGGCATGTTTAACGGAGATGTCGGAAAAATTGTTGGTATTTCTCTGCGCGATGAAAATCTCTGCGTGCAGTTTGATGACAAGCTCGCACACTATACGTTTGATATGCTCGGTGAATTGGAGCTTGCCTATGCTATGACGGTACACAAATCGCAGGGCAGTGAATTTGATGCGGTCATTGTCGCTCTGCCCGCGGGCATCGGCAGGCGTCTGCTGACGCGAAATATTCTGTACACGGCGATTACGCGTGCAAAGAAGCTGCTTGTGCTCGTCGGAGATTCGGATGTGGCAGAAACCATGGTGCACACCAATACGCGCAATCGGCGGTATAGTGCCCTGCGTGCGCGGCTCATTCGGCAGATGCCGGAGGACGCGCAGACACGCATGGAGGAGGAATAAGCGATGTCACTGCTGTTTCCCACCCATTGTATTTTGTGCGGACAGACGATTTCGGAACAGGCACGCGGGCTGTGCAAAGCATGCCGTGCGCAAATCGAGACAGAGATGCAGACGCTGACCTGTTATCCGCCGGAATATGTCAGTGATCTGGTTTGTGCGGCGCAATACCGCGGCAGCTATCGCGCCGCCCTGCTGCACATAAAATATGCGCATGAGCCATATCGCCTGTACCCGATTGCGGAGCTGATGGCACAGGCGTGGGATTGGCATCAGATGCCGCTGCCGGATGTGATTACCTGTGTGCCGATGCATGGCTGGCACAAATTTCGGCGCGGATTCAATCAGAGCGAGGAATTTGCCAAGTATCTCTCAGAGATGTGGGGCGTTCCGTATGTTCCAATGCTCCAACGCAAGCTGCGCTCGCACAAGCAAGCACGGCTGTCCGCCGCGCAGCGGCAGGAAAATGCAGCCCGCTCGTTTGTGCGCAGAAAAGATGTGGGAGAGCTCGCCGGTCAGCGCATTTTGCTGGTTGATGATATTGTCACGACCGGCGCCACGGTCAGCCACTGCGCACAATTGCTGCGCGAGAAAAAGCCGGAGAAAATTTGGGTTCTTGCCGCGGCAAAAGCCTGAATATTTGTCGAACAAAAAATAAACATCCTGTGTATCATCGCATACCGGACAGGCATATACTTTGATATAGCCGTTCGGAATCAGAAAGCGAGGAACACAGGATGTTTGATTATGCGATGGATTTGGGTACATCGTCGGTTTTGCTGTATCGAGAGGGAAAGGGAATTGTGCTGCGCGAGCCGTCGGTGGTGGCGATGCGAAGAAGCTCCGGAAGTGTTGTCGGCGCGGGACAAAAAGCGCGGGATATGTTGGGCAGAACACCGGAGGATTTGCTGGCTGTGCGTCCGGTGCGCGGCGGCGTGATTACCGATTGTTCGATTGCCGGAGCCATGACGAAAATATTCTTAAAGCGCGCCGGATGCGGCGGTTTTTTGCGTCCGAATCTGCTCGTCTGTGTGCCGCCCTTGGTGTCCGAGTTGGAGGAACGCGCGGTCATAGATGCGGGGATGCAGGCGGGCGCGTCACGGGTATATCTGATGGAACAGCCGGTTGCCGCTGCTGCCGGTGCCGGTGTCGATCCGGACAGCCCCAAAGGCACGCTGGTCATTGACATTGGCGGCGGGACGACGGATTTGGCGGTGATTTCCTTGGGCGCTGTCGTGTGCGCCGCATCCATTCGCATCGCCGGAGACAGCTGCGACGATGCCATTCAAGCGTATGTCAAGCAGCAGCATGACCTGCTCATTGGAATTTCCGCAGCAGAACAAATCAAACAGACCATCGGCAGCGTGTTGCCGAGAGACGAGCTGTGTTCGGTGCCGGTGCGCGGACGGCGCGTATCTACAGGGCTGCCCGCCTGCGAAACCGTGACGTCAGAAGAATTGATGCCGCTTTTGCGGGAACAGGCGGAGCTCATCCGGCAAGCCGTGTGTGCGCTGCTGGAGCGCACGCCGCCGGAGCTGGTCGGAGATTTGACGGAGACCGGCATGGCACTGGCGGGCGGCGGATCCAAGCTGTACGGCATGGCGGCGTATCTTTCGCAATCGCTGGGGCTGGAGGCGCATACATCGGACGAGCCGGAAACCTGCGTGATTCTCGGCACGCGCCGCACCCTGAACCGGCTGAAGCAATTGCATGACGGGCCGATCAATCTCGCGCGCCGTAGACAGGGATTGGCATAAAAAAAGACTGCATTTCGCGTGAAATGCAGTCTTTTGCTGTTTAGAACAAGTTACTTTGCGTCAACACACAGCTTTGGGCCGATGCCGTTGATGTTGCCGGCGCCCATCGTGATGATGAGGTCGTTCGGCTGCGCAATTTCGCGGACACGCGCTTCAATCTGCTCGAAAGACGGATAGTATTCGCCGCCATCCAGCTGGTCTGCAATGTCCTTGCCGCTGATGCCAAACGTGTTTTTTTCGCGGGCAGCATAGATGTCTGCCACAATCGCCTTGTCGCACAGCTTGAGCGCCTCGACAAACTGCGGAAGCAGTGCCTTGGTGCGGGAATACGTGTGAGACTGGAAAACACAGATGATGCGGTCAAAATCCATCTCGCGGGCGGTCTTGAGCGTTGCCGTCATCTCCGTCGGATGATGTGCATAGTCATCAATGACGGTTGCACCGTTTGCCATATGGCCGGTCAGCTGGAAGCGGCGGGAAGAACCCGTGAACTTCTTGAGACCTGCTGCGGATTTCTCCGGATCCAAACCGATGAAAATACATACCGCACAGGAAGCCAGCGCATTGAGCATGTTGTGACGGCCCGGCACGGACAGATCGACATGCGTGAACAGCTTGCCCTTGTGCATGACGTCAAAGCTGTAGTAGCCGTGGTTGTCGGTGACATTTTCCGGATAAACATCTGCCTCCGGTGTGGTGCCGAACGTGATACAGGTGCGGTCGATGCCTGCAACTGCCTTCATGGCGTTGGCGGAGTCGTGGTTGACGACAATGGCGCCGTTTTCCGGAACCAGCTCGCAGAAGCGGTGGAACGAATGAATGATATCATCAATGTCCTTGAAGAAGTCCAGATGGTCTGCATCGACATTGAGCACAACGGCAACCGTCGGGTGGAAGCTGAGGAAGGAGTTGGTGTACTCACAGGACTCAGCGATGAAGTAATCATGCGCGCCGATGCGCAGCGTGCCGCCGATGGCATCCAGATTGCTGCCGACCATGACCGTCGGGTCAGAACCGCATTCGATACCAATCATCGTCAGCATGGAAGTGGTTGTGGTCTTGCCGTGGGTGCCGGATACACAAACGGCATGCTTGTACTCCAGCATAATCTTGCCCCACGCCTGTGCGCGTTCCATAACCGGAATGCCCAGCTCGCGTGCGTGCGCGATTTCCGGATTGTCATCGTGAACAGCGGCGGTGCGGATTACGAGGTCTGCGCTGTCTACGTTTTCCGGCAGATGTGCGTATGTAATGCTGGCGCCCAGCTTGGCCAGTTTGTCTGTGACGTCGGTTTCCGTGCGGTCAGAGCCGGTTACTTTTGCACCGAGGTGTAAAAGCAGCTCGGCAAGGGCAGACATGGACACGCCGCCGATGCCGACGAGGTGGATGGTCTTATGGTCTGTTACATAGGACTTTAAAGAAAAGTCAGACATGAGTCAAATGCCTCCAATTAAAATGGCGGAATCCAAATGACAAGATGGATTCGCAGATTTTTCTGATCATAGAATATATTTCGACTTGTCTTACAAAATACATCGTATATATTATATGACAAATCCCGTAGAAGATAAATAGTCAGAATGCAGAAAAATGGTTACAATACGGTAAAAATAGTGGATTTCGCCCGCTATACGTTGCACTTCTGATGGGAATAAGGTACAATGAAAACAATAAAGTGGAGGAATCGCATGAAGATATTATTATTGTCGGTTACAGCGGGCTATGGACACTATGCCACAGCAAAAGCACTGGCCGATCTTTTTGAACAGAAGGGCGCAGAGGTCGAGATTGTCGATGTGTATGAATATATCAGCAAAATGATACAGCAGGCGTTGGCAAAAGGCTACCTGTTATCTTCCAAGTATACGCCGGAGCTGTATCGGCTGTTTTACGATAAGACCTCGCAAACCAAAGAAAAACTCAATAAGATGAACATAGTCAAGCTGGTCAATACGCTGGGCGCCTTCCGGTTTGAATCGTTTGTGGAAAACTTTGAGCCGGATGCGATTGTGTGCACACATGTGCTCGCAGCGCATCTGGTCAGCCAGATGAAGCAGCGCGGCATGGTCACAGCGCCGAGCATCGGCATCGCAACCGACTATTGCATCCATCCGTATTGGGAGGATGTGCTGTACATGGATGGACTCGTCATAGCGAGCGAGCTGATTACCCAGAGCGCGGTAAAGCGCGGCATTCCGGAGCAGCGGCTGTTGCCGTTTGGCATTCCGGTTCATCCGAAATTCAATCAGCACATACAAAAGACGGAGGCGCGCCGACAGCTTGGACTGGATGCCGAGCGTCCGGTACTGCTCGTCATGAGTGGCAGCATGGGATACGGAGACTGTGCGGAGACCGTGCAGCATATTACCAATGCCGGCGTAGATTTTCAAATTCTCGCCGTGTGCGGCAACAATAAAAAGGCATATCAGCATTTGCAAAATTTTCTGGATGACTATACCGGTGTGTGCAGCATTCGTGTGATGGGATTTGTGGACAACGTGGATGTGCTGATGAGTGCGGCGGACTGCATCATTACCAAGCCGGGTGGCTTGACGGTCACGGAAGCCATTGCAAAGGGACTGCCGATGATTTTGGCGAATCCGATTCCGGGACAGGAAGAACGCAACGTGGAATTTTTGCTCAACAACGGCATGGCGATGCTTGTCACCAAGACATTTCCGTTGGATGAGGTACTGTATTATCTGCTCAACAATCCGGTGCGGGTGCAGACCATGCAGGATACCATTCGGGCGCTGGGGCATCCGGATGCCTCGGAACGATTGGTAGAATATGTGATGGATTTGGTTCGGAAGCGACAGCGGGCAGTTTTTTCACTGTCGCGTGTCAAAAACGGAACGATAGACGAAACATAACAATGAACAGGCGGGAGCGGCAACGCTCCCGATTTTTTTGCAATTTTTTCTGCTTTTATCACACAAACGCGGTGTGAAACGTGTGTATAGTGAAAGGAGGCTGAGAACCATGCAGAATCATTCCGGACGGCCGACGGGTGAGGATGCAGAACAGATTTTTCGCAGATATGCAGATACGCTGTTCCGCTTTTGCTTTACCCTTGCGGGCAATCAGACAGACGCAGAGGATGCTGTGTCGGAAACCATGATTCGATATATCACGCGCGCCCCTGCGTTTGACAGTGAGGAGCACCGAAAAGCATGGCTTCTGCGCGTGGCGGCAAATATCTGCCGAGACATGCACCGCTTTCATTTGCGTCACACCTATGTTTCCTTGGAAGATGCCTATAACCTGTGCGCAGACGAGAAGCAGGTTGACGTCTTGGAGGAAGTCATGCGGCTGCCGCAAAAGCTGAAAACCGTGATGTATCTCTATTATATCGAAGGATACACATCGGAGGAAATCGCAGATATGCTGCATATTTCTGCCGCAGCCGTGCGCAAACGATTGCAGTATGGGCGAAAAAAGCTCAAGTTTGAGCTGGAAGAAAGCGGACAGCTGAAGCTGAAAGGGAGCGAAGGGATATGAGAAAGAACGACTATATCAAAACCATGAGAGCCATGCATATGCCCGACGACATGCGGGCGCGCATCGCACAGCGCATGGCACAGGAAAACGAACACAAGGAGGTTTCGATTTCTATGTTCAAACACAAGAAAAAGAGAATGGCTGCGACTGTCATTGCCGCAACAGTTGTCGTAGGCGGTTCCGCCTTTGCCTTTGGCGGCACGGCAATCAGTCAGATCATTGCAACATGCTCCGCATCGGCGGACTACACCAGCCTGCCGAGTGCGCAGCAGTGTCAGCGGGATGCCGGTTTTACACCGGCTCTGTTACAGAGCTTTGATAATGGATTTGCATTCAAAGACGGCGTGATTGTTCATAATCAGGAGCAAAACGAGGACGGGCAGACCGTCAACAAGTATGCGTCTTTGGAATTTGACTATCAAAAAGGTGACGAGACCGTCTCGCTCATGCAGGACAGCGGCGCTGCTCAGGAGAAGGAAACCGGCAGATGTGCCGCACAGAAGGACGGAGTTTCCTATTATGAGACGACAAAGACTGAAAAATATGTGTCGGACTCTTATCAGATGACCGAACAAGACCGGAAGGAAGAGGCATCCGGACAAGTGGAATTCAATGTCGGTCCGTCGGACAACGGCGTAGAGACCGTACAGTATCATGGCATCAACTGGACGGCAGGCGACGTACACTATAGCCTGTATCAGATGAACGGCAGCCTGACCACCGCACAAATGCTGGAGATGGCACAGCAGATTACCGCGGCAGCGGACTGATACGATGCTGTTTTGAGCAAAAGCCCGCCGGATTTGGCGGGCTTTTTTGCTTTTGCAATTGACATTTGTCCTTGTTTGTGTTACTTTTATATGTAAAAGAGTTACGCTTTAAACGGGAAAAGAATCCCGCGGAGTAGAGATTTTTTAGAGGAAGGACAGGGTATCCCCGATGCCAATTACCGATTTACTTGAAAAAAACAGCAAGCTGTACGGCAACGATGTCGCACTGGTTGAGCTGAATCCGGAAATCAAAGAGATTCGACGGGTAACATGGAAGGAATTTGATCTGATGGAGCCGACACCGGCTTCGGATTACCGCAGAGAGATTACGTGGCATGTGTTTGACGAGAAGGCAAACCGCTTTGCCAATCTGCTGCTCAGCCGCGGCATCAAAAAGGGCGATAAAGTTGCCATTTTGCTGATGAACTGTCTGGAATGGCTGCCGATTTATTTTGGCATTCTCAAGACCGGTGCGCTGGCGGTGCCGTTCAATTTCCGTTATGATACCGATGAAATCAAGTATTGTGCGGAGCTGGCAGAGGTCAACGCAATTGTGTTTGGCAATCATTTTATCGGCAGACTGGAGCCGATTGCCGATGAGTTGGGACGCAATCGCCTGATGTTCTATCTTGGCGAGGGCGGATGTCCGAGCTGGGCGGAGGATTACACCCATCTGGCGGCAAACTGTTCGAGTCAGGCACCGCTCATCGACATTACCGATGAGGACGATGCGGCGATTTATTTCTCCTCCGGCACGACGGGATTCCCGAAGGCCATTCTGCACAACCATGAATCGCTGATGCATGCAGCCCGCGTGGAGCAGCATCATCACGGTCAAACCAAGGAGGATGTATTCCTGTGCATTCCGCCGCTGTATCATACCGGCGCAAAGATGCATTGGTTCGGCAGCTTGATTTCCGGCGGCAAGGCTGTTTTGCTCAAGGGCACCAAGCCGAAATATATTCTCGAAGCGGTTTCCAAAGAGCATTGCAGCATTGTGTGGCTGCTTGTGCCGTGGGCACAGGATATTCTGGATGCGCTGGATCGCGGAGATCTCAAGCTGTCCGATTATGAATTGGATCAGTGGAGACTGATGCACATTGGTGCACAGCCGGTACCGCCGTCTTTGATTCGCCGTTGGAAGGCATACTTCCCGAAGCATCAGTACGATACAAACTATGGCTTGAGTGAATCGATTGGCCCGGGCTGTGTGCATCTGGGTGTGGAAAACATCGACAAGGTGGGCGCCATCGGCGTGCCGGGCTTTGGCTGGAAAGCGAAGATTGTCGATGAGGACGGCAAGGAAGTGCAGCAGGGAGAAGTCGGCGAACTGTGCGTCAAGGGTCCGGGCGTCATGACCTGCTATTACCGCAACGAAGAAGCGACAGCGGAAACTCTCAAGGATGGCTGGCTGTTTACCGGAGATATGGCGCGTCAGGATGAGGACGGATTTTATTTCCTTGTAGACCGTAAGAAGGACGTCATCATCAGCGGCGGCGAGAACATTTATCCGGTACAGATTGAAGATTTCCTGCGTGCGCATCCGGCCATTAAGGACGTTGCCGTGATTGGTATGCCGGATCAGCGTCTCGGCGAGATTACCGCGGCAATTATCGAGGTAAAAGAAGGCTTTGCCTGCTCTGAAGAGGAAATCCGCGACTACTGCATGAAGCTGCCGCGCTATAAGCGTCCGGTCAAGATTATCTTTGCAGACATTCCGCGCAACCCAACCGGCAAAATTGAAAAGCCCAAGCTGCGCCAGATGTACAGCGTAGAACAGCTGGTGGCAAGAGAAAACGAAGGCTGAGCACAGATGGGAATAGAAAACGGTCTCTGTCTCGAACAGAGACCGTTTTTTCGGGAAAATATTTACTGTTGCGCAGTATTGTGTTAAACTGATTATTGAAAGCGTCACAAGCAAGCTGTCGTCTGCGGCAGCAGCAGGGGAGGAAGCCGCATGGCAAGATTAGACCACAAGAAGCCGAGTATGGCTCTATATGAGAACATCCTGAAGCTGAAAAACGTTGATGAGTGCAGACAGTTCTTTGAAGATCTGTGCACGGTATCCGAGGCGCGTGCAATGGAGCAGCGCTTTGATGTGGCGGTTTTGCTGACGGAGGGAAAAATTTATAATGAAATTCTCGGATGCACCGGCGCGAGCAGCGCGACCATCAGCCGCGTCAGCCGCATGCTGTCCGGCGGCACCGGCGTGCTGCGCAGCATGACCGAACAGATTGCAAAAGAGGACGAGGACAAGTAAGAGGGGAAATTTTTATTTCCTCTCTCTAAGTATATACAAAGGAAGGAACCTAACTTATGAAACAGCTTATGCTGGGCAACAAGGCAGTTGCCCGCGGTCTGTATGAAGCAGGCTGCGCGGTCGTTTCCAGCTACCCGGGCACACCGAGTACCGAGGTAACCGAAGAAGCCGCAAAATATGATGAGATGTACTGCGAATGGGCACCGAATGAGAAGGTAGCCATGGAAGTCGCATTCGGCGCCTGTCTGGCAGGCAAGCGCAGCTTCTGCGGCATGAAGCACGTTGGCCTGAACGTAGCAGCGGATCCGCTGTTCACCGTTTCGTACACCGGTGTCAATGCCGGTATGGTTATCGTTGTCGCAGACGATGCCGGTATGCATTCCTCTCAGAACGAGCAGGATTCCCGCCATCATGCGATTGCATCCAAGATTCCGATGCTGGAGCCGTCCGACTCCGCCGAAGCACGTGCGTTTACCATGCGTGCGTTTGAGCTGTCTGAGCAGTTCGACACGCCGGTCATCATTAAGATGTGCACCCGCGTGGCACATTCCCAGAGCATCGTAGAGCCGGGCGAGCGCGTAGAGCCGCCGGTAAAGCCGTATGAAAAGAACATCGGCAAGTACGTTATGATGCCGGGCAACGCGAAGAAGCGTCATCCGATTGTAGAGCAGCGCACCCGCGACCTGATTGCCTTCGCAGAAAACTGTGAGTTCAACCGCGTCGAGTGGGGCGATACTTCGATTGGTATCATCGCTTCCAGCACCTGCTATCAGTATGCAAAGGAAGTATTTGGCGAAAAGGCTTCGATTCTCAAGCTGGGTATGATTAACCCGCTGCCGGAAAAGCTGATTCTCGACTTTGCCGCAAAGGTTGACAAGCTGGTTGTCATTGAAGAGCTGGATCCGATTATTGAGAATCACTGCAAGCAGCTGGGTCTGACCGTAACCGGCAAGGATGTTCTGCCGATTGAGGACGAGTTCTCTCAGAATCTGATTGCAGAAAAGCTGGGCATGTCGGTTCCGGAAGGCAAGAAGCTGGACGAGACCATGCCGGCACGCCCGCCGGTTATGTGTGCCGGATGTCCGCACCGCGGCATGTTCTACACACTGTCCAAGAACAAGTGCACCGTACTCGGTGACATCGGATGTTATACGCTGGGCGCTGTCGCTCCGCTCAACGCCATCGAAATGACGCTGTGCATGGGCGCCTCGATTTCTTCCATTCATGGTTTTAACAAGGCACTGGGCGAAGAATCCGAGGGCAAGACGGTTGCTGTCATCGGTGACTCGACCTTTATGCACTCCGGTATGACCGGCTTGGCAAACATTGCGTATAACCAGAGCAATTCGACGGTTATTATTCTGGATAACTCCATCACCGGCATGACCGGCCATCAGCAGAACCCGACCACGGGCTATAACATCAAGGGCGATCCGGCCGGCAAGATTGATTTGGAATCTCTGTGCCGTGCGATGGGCTTTGCGCGCATCCGTGTGGTTGACCCGTATGATCTCAAGCAGTGTGATACCGTTCTCAAGGAAGAGCTGGCAGCACAGGAGCCGTCTGTTATCATCAGCCGCCGTCCGTGCGCACTGCTCAAGTACGTCAAGCACAATCCGCCGCTCAAGGTGGACAATGATGCCTGCCGCGGCTGCCGCAGCTGCATGAAGCTGGGCTGTCCGGCAATCAGCATCAAGAACGGCAAGGCAGTTGTTGACGCAACCCTGTGCGTGGGCTGTGGTGTCTGCCAGCAGATGTGTGCGTTTGACGCGCTGAAGGCGTAAGGAGGTGCCGAACATGACAACAAATGTAATGATTGTAGGTGTCGGCGGTCAGGGCTCCCTGCTGGCAAGTAAGCTGCTCGGACGTCTGCTGCTCGACCAGAATTATGATGTCAAGGTTTCCGAAGTGCATGGCATGAGCCAGCGCGGCGGCAGCGTTGTAACCTATGTTCGCTTTGGCGATCACGTATATTCCCCGATTATTGATAAGGGCGAGGCGGATTTCATCGTTTCGTTTGAGAAGCTGGAAGCTGCTCGCTGGATGGAATATCTCAAGCCGGGCGGACGCGTCATTGTCAATACACAGGAAATTGACCCGATGCCGGTTATTACCGGTGCGGCAGAGTACCCGTCGGATCTGGTAGAAAAAATGCAGGCGCTGGGCGCAAAGGTCGATGCGATGGACGCACTGGCAATTGCAACCGAAGCAGGCTCTGCCAAGGCGGTCAATATTGCACTGATGGGCAGACTGTCCCGCTATTTTGACCAGATTAGCGAGCAGGCTTGGCTGGACGCGCTGGAAGCAAGCGTTCCGGCAAAGTTCCTGGAGCTGAATAGAAAGGCTTTCCACCTCGGAAGAGTAGAGTAAGCAGATAAATCTTAGGAGAAATCCCTCTCACGGAGCAGGGGCACGAGGAATGCCCCTCAGAGAGTCGCAGTTGTATCGGAGAGCAGGCAGTCTCTCTGTAGAAATCAGAACGAAGTCGCCATTTTCTCGCCTTTTTGGAAGGAGTGCAGGAATGGGGAAGGGCTGGTTTCATGTAAAAACAAGGAGTTTAATGGGAAGATGAGCAAGTATTACCAGCCGGAAATTGAGACGATGCCGGTTGACCAGCTGCAGGCACTGCAAAGTGAGCGTTTGGTTGCACAGGTCAAGCATGTATATGATAACGTAGAATTTTATCGCAACAAGATGGACGAAGCGGGCGTTAAGCCGGAAGATATTCACGGCATTGAAGATCTGCATCTGCTGCCGTTTATCACAAAGGACGATCTGAAGGATCAGTATCCGTATGGTCTGCTGGCAAAGCCGCTCAAGGACTGCGTGCGGATGCACTCCACCAGCGGCACGACTGGTCGACGCGTGGTTGCGTTCTACACCCAGCATGATATTGATTTGTGGGAAGAGTGCTGTGCGCGCGCGATTGTAGCAGCAGGCGGCACGAATGAGGATGTCTGCCACGTTGCATACGGCTATGGTCTGTTTACCGGCGGTGCTGGTGTACATGGCGGTGCTCATAAAGTTGGCTGCCTGACTCTGCCGATGTCGTCCGGCAATACCGAACGTCAGCTGCAGTTTATGATGGATCTCGGTTCCACCATTCTGTGCTGCACACCGTCGTATGCCGCATATCTGGGTGAGAGCGTCAGTGAGCGCGGATTGCGTGATAAGCTCAAGCTCAAGGCCGGCATCTTCGGCGCAGAGGCATGGACGGAAGAAATGCGTCACAACATTGAAGAAACGCTTGGCATCAAGGCGTATGATATCTATGGTCTGACCGAAATTTCCGGTCCGGGTGTCTCCTTCGAGTGCGAGGAACAGAACGGCATGCATATCAATGAAGATCACTTCATTGCAGAGGTCATTGACCCGAACACCGGTGAGGTTCTGCCGGAGGGCGAGCGCGGTGAGCTGGTATTCACCTGTCTGACCAAGGAAGCATTCCCGATGATTCGCTATCGCACCCGCGATATTTGCATTCTGTCGCGCAAAAAGTGCTCGTGCGGACGCACACATATTCGAATGACCAAGCCGCTCGGCCGCAGCGATGACATGATGGTTGTCAAGGGCGTCAACGTATTCCCGTCCCAGATTGAGACAGTTCTGCTCAACGAAGGCTATCCGGCAAACTATGAGCTGATCGTAGACCGTGTGAACAACAGCGATACGATTGAGGTCAATGTCGAAATGTCGTTGGATATGTTCAATGACCTGAAGGTTTCCGACGCAGAGCGTGAAAAGAAGCTGGTTGCAGCGCTCAAGGTTATGCTCGGCATCAAGGTAGATGTCAAGCTGCTGCCGCCGAAGTCGATTGCACGCAGCGAAGGCAAAGCTGTTCGCATCATCGACAAGAGAAATCTGTTTAAAAACTGATAGCTATACATAACAAAATCCCGTCTTTCGCGTGAAAGACGGGATTTTTGTATCGGAAATTATAGCTTCAGCAGCTTTTGTGCATTGTTCCCCAGAATGTCCGCCAGCTCCTGCTCCGTAAATTCGCAATCTCGCAGAAATGCCAAAGATTCCGATTGACTGCTCCACGGGCAGTCTGTGGCAAACAGCAATTTGTCGGTTCCCAGCGTGTGTGCAAGAAAGGCAAACTGCTGCTTGTTCATGTTGTGCGATTCTTCTTCTGCGCGTATGGTGTTCGGTGCAGGGAGAATATCACCCATCGAAAACGCGGTGTCAAAATACACCGGCAAATCGGCGAGATTGTTGGCGACATCGCGCCAGCCCTGCCAGCCGCCCATGTGGGCGAGAACCAGCTTGTCCGGACCGACCTCCTGCATGACATGGCGAATATGTGCTGTCGAACAGTAGTTGTGTTCCGGAATGCCGATGTCCATGCCTGCGTGTGTCAAAACAATCAATCCCAGCTCTGCTGCCTTGTCTATGATGCGCATGTACCGAATGTCGTCAAAGTCATAGCCCTGATATGCCGGATGCAGCTTGATGCCCTTGATGCCCATGTCTGCAATATGCCGCAGTTCCTCTTTGTAGTTGGTGTATTCCGGATGCATGCCGCCGAACGACAGCAAACCGGTTTCCTCCCAATGTTCATTGGTGCGGGCGGCAATTTCATTGAGCTTGGGTACCTGATGCGTGTTGGTCATAACCGGCAGCAAAATCGACAGGTCAATGCCGGCGTTGTCCATGGAGCGGCGCAGACCGTCGTTGGTCGCGTCGGTAAATGCCATGGAACGCGATTTGCTCTGTAAATGCGCGATGACGGAATGTGCAATTTTGGCAGGAAATGTATGGGTGTGAAAATCAATAATCATGCGGAAATCTCCTCTTTCTGTGCGCGATGGCAGCCGATAAAGCGCTCCAGCGGCTGACGCAGACGCGGTGTAAAGAATTTGATGACCATGCCGGTGCACAGCGCGGCAATCAGTGTGCCCTCGCGGGTGCCCTGAATGGTAAAGTCAAAGAAAAGTAAAGACAGAACCAGTGCGATGCCTACGCAGCTGACGTCAAAGCAGATTTTCAGTGTGCCGAAATCCTTGCGCGTGGTGTCGGAAACCGCCTTGACAAATGCCTCGCCCGAGTTCATGACGGCGTTGGCAATGACGCAGAAGGAAATGCCAAAACCCAGCATGATCGTGCCGCAGCAGATGTTGACCAGACGCAGCGGATACAGCTCCGGACAAGCCCAAGAGAATGCCCACATACCGAAATCTGTAAAATAACCAAAGAGGAAAGACAACGGAATCTGAAGCAGCTGAATCGGCTGGAATTTGCGGCGCAAAATCAAAATCTGACCGAGAATGAGCACGCAGTTCCAGATAATCAGCCAGTTGCCGAGCGACAGCGCCGGCAGACGCAAGCTCATGACATTGGCGACCGAAGAAATCGGGGAAACGCCCAATGCGCCCAGCTTGGTGATCGCAACGCCCTGCGCCGAGAAGAACAGGCCCAAGATACATAATGCATACCGTTTCAGTGTTTCTGATGAAATTGGCATGGAATAAGACCTCCTACTATATGATGTGTTTAACATGTCTAGTATAACATGATTGCCCGCCTCCTGTTAGATACAAACATCAACAAAAATGCGGCGGCGCAGAGGAAAATTTTGCGTGCATATTTATGCGGCAAAGAAAAACCAAGCCGCACGCATGGAGGCGCACGGCTTGGCAAAATGTCATAGATTATTTTCCCAGAGCGGTTTTCTGCGGAACGGTGGTCTCCTTGTCGTAGCAGGAGAACGCATCGTCTACAATTTCTTTGTTCGGTGCCGGAGAAATCAGGCTGATGACCGGAACCAGAATTAAGCCGACAATCATAGCGACAGCGCCGCAGTTAATCGGGGACTGCAGCAGCGTCGGGAAGCTGGTGCGGAACAGCATGTTCGCAATCATCAGACCGCAGCCGAAGATGAAGCATACCCAGCACGCCAGACGGCTGGTGCGCTTCCAGTACAGACCGTACAGGAACGGCGCGAGGAATGCGCCTGCGAGTGCGCCCCACGAGATGCCCATCAGCTGAGCGATAAAGGTCACGTTGCTCTTGTACTGGACAATCGCAATCACCGCAGAGATGGCGATGAATACAAAGATAAATACGCGAATGGTGATAAGCAGCTTGCGCTGGCTCATGTTCTTCATGAATGTGCCGCCGAGGAAATCAATCGTCAGCGTCGAGCTGGACGCGATAACCAGAGAGGACAGCGTGGACATGGACGCGGACAGCACCAAGATGACAACCAGTGCAATGAGAATCGGTGTCAGATTGGAGAGCATGGTCGGAATGATGGAATCAAAGCCGTCCGCCTCGATGTTGACCTGATCCGAGAACAGACGACCGAAGCCGCCCAAGAAGTAGCAGCCGCCGGATACAACCAGCGCGAACAGCGTGGAAATGACAGAACCCTTGTGAATCGAGGATTCGTCCTTGATGGCGTAGAACTTCTGTACCATCTGCGGCAGACCCCATGTGCCAAGGCTGGTCAGGATGACAACGCCGAGCAGGTTGAGCGGGTCGGGACCAAAGAACGAAGCAAAGACGCCCGGCTGCGCAGAGGCTGCCGGATCGGAAACCTGTGCCAGACCGTTGACCGCTTCCATAAAGCCGCCCTTGCTCATCAGCACAGCGGCAATGATAATCACAATGCCAAACAGCATGATGATGCCTTGAATAAAGTCATTGATGGCGGTTGCCATGTAGCCGCCTGCGATGACGTAAATCGCGGTCAAAATCGCCATGAGAACGATACAGACGGTGTAGTCAATGTTGAATGCCATGCCGAACAGGCGGGATAAGCCGTTGTACAGCGAAGCGGTGTACGGAATCAAGAACACGAAAATAATGGCGGAAGAGCCAATCTTGAGTGCCTTGCTGTCGAAGCGGGAGCCGAAGAAGGCGGGCATTGTTGCGGAGTCCAAGTGCTGCGTCATGATGCGCGTGCGGCGTCCGAGAACGACCCAAGCGAGCAGCGAACCGACCAGCGCGTTGCCGATGCCAATCCACGTGGAAGCGATGCCGTATTTCCAGCCGAACTGACCGGCGTAGCCGACAAAGATGACGGCAGAGAAGTACGACGTACCGTAAGCGAATGCGGTCAGCCATGGGCCGACCGAGCGGCCGCCGAGGACGAAGCCGTTGACATCGGTGGCGTGTCGGCGGCAGTACAAGCCGATGCCAATGAGCACGGCGAAGTACACGAGTAAAACAATCAGTTTCATACGTAAACCTTCCTTTGAAAAACGTAGCGCAGACACTTTGATGCTTTTAATAAATAAAGTATCTGCATGATGAATACTTTATCACATAAAAGCGATAAAGTCAAGAGAAACGCGGTTATTTCCAAAGAATTCGAAATTGCAGCGGGGTCAGTCCGGTGTTCTTTCGAAATGCCATAATAAAATGGGATGTGCTGCAAAATCCGCAGTCCTCTGCGATTTGTTCGATGCTGTGCGCAGTTACGGTGAGCTGCTCTTTTGCGGCGCGCAGGCGAACCGATTGTAAATATTGATGCGGGGTGACGCCGTGATATTCTTTGAACTTGCGAAGATAATAGCAGGTGCTCAGCGCGGCGCGGGCGGCAAGTGCGGGGATTTTTGCCTCTTTTTCGGCATAATGCGCTTCTATATACTGGGCGGAGTCGATCATCGACTGTTCCACGGCATCCGGCTTGGTCTCTACGGCGAGCGATGCGAGACCGGCGAGCAGCTGCTCTACATGCGCAGAGATGACATAGGCATTTGCATCCTGTTTGGCATCCGTGATAATCTGCGCGAAAAACCGTTCGATGTCGGCGTTCTTTGCGGTTTGGATGACAAATCCATGCGATTGAATAATGTGGGCAATGTAGGCAAAGCTGGAAGCGCCGACGATGTGAAACCAGCGGAAACGGATTTCCGGAGAGACGGCAAAATATTCATGCGGTTCTCGGCAGTCGAGCAAAATCAGCATGCCGGGAGATGCAGTAATTTCCTGCTCGTGGTAACGCACAGTCAATGTGCCTTGATCCATAAAAATCGCTTGGCAAATGTCTAGGCAGGTTTCTCCTGCGCGGGAAAAATTGTATTGAGAGTCACAGTGATAGACGCCGACGTGCGGCGTGTGATATAGTGCCTGCTCTGTGAATGCATCCGGCTCGTGAAAAAAACGGACAGAATCCGGAAGAATTCCCGCATCTATGCGCATACGGCATCAGCTCCTAAAAAAGTATAATTTTTTGATATTTTTTATCAAGAAAATGCAGTGCAGTTGCTTTACAAATAGTATATCATAGCATTACAGGGTTGTGAATGAAAAAACACAACAATTTACGCGATTTTTATCGCGGAAAAATAGTAAGTATAAAAATTTTTTGATATGAAATGGAGCGAGACAACATGAACGAGATTCGCATTGGTTTGATTGGCGGCGGCTGGATGGGCAAAGCGCACACCACAGCGTTTCACAATGCAAAGATGATTTTCGGAGATGACATGCCGGTGTTCGAAATCGTCAGCGATGTGACAGAAGATGCAGCGAAAGCATTTGCTGAGCAGATGGGCTACGCGAGATATACAGCGGATTGGCACGACGTTGTGTCGGATCCGGCTGTCGATTTGGTGGACGTTGCGACGCCGAATTGTATGCACTATGAGATGGCAAAGGCGGCACTGGAGCATGGCAAGCATGTGTTCTGTGAAAAGCCGCTGAGCCTGTCCGCACAGCAGTCCAGAGAGCTGGCGCAGCTGGCAAAGGAAAAAGGCGTTGTCAATTACTGTGGATTTTCCAATATTATGAATCCGGCAAACCAGTATGTGGCAGAACTTGTAAAATCCGGCAGACTGGGCAAGATTATGCGCGTCCATGCGACATATGATCAGGATATGCTGCTCGATCCGAAGATTCCGCTGGCATGGAGACACATCAATAAGCTGGCGGGTTCCGGCGCGCTGGGCGATCTGTGCAGCCATCTGCTTTCTGTTTCGCAGATGATTCTGGGCGATATGGAAGCCGTTACAGCGGTGCAGTCCATTGTCATTCCAGAGCGTCCGGTAAAAGCTGGCTCGTCTGAGATGGGAACGGTAGAAAATGACGATGTGATTTCCTTCCTTGTGAAGTATAAGAACGGTGCCATTGGTGACTTCTCGTCCTCCCGTGTGGCAACCGGACGCAAGAATTATTTCTATTATGAGATTCAAGGCACGGAAGGCTCGGTTGTCTACGACTTGGAGCGCATGTGCGAGGTACAGGTATATTTCAAGTCGGATGCAGATGTTGACCGCGGACGCGATTGCGGTTTCCGCACGGTACTGCTCAATCCGGAACACAAGGGCTTTAAATGGTTCCAGCCGGCTGGCGGCATTGCCATTGCATTTGACGATATGAAAACCTTGCAGGCGCACACGCTGATGCAGGCGCTGCACGGCGGAGAATATATTTGTAATTTTGCCATGGGCGCAAAGGTTGACGGTGTGATTGATGCCGTGCTCAAGTCGGTCAAGAGCGGTCAGTGGGAACAGTGCTGAGAGGAGATAAACATGTTTAACAATGTAAAATTGGGTATTGCACCGATTGGTTGGACGAATGATGATATGCCGCAGCTGGGCGGAGAGCTGACCTTTGAACAGATGATTTCCGAAGCGGCTCTCGCGGGCTTTCAGGGCACAGAAGTCGGCGGAAAGTTTCCGACAGATCCGGCGGTCTTGAATCACGCCTTGGATTTGCGCGGCATCAAGATTGCCTCGCAGTGGTTTTCCAGCTTTTTGTGCTCCAAGCCGTATGAAGAAAATGAAGCGGAATTTATCAAGACCTTGGATTTTCTGGAAGCAGTCGGTGCTTCGCGCGTCAATGTCTGCGAGCTGACCCGCTGCCTGTTTGCAGAGACTTGCTCCATGTTTGGCGATAATAAGCCGGTTGCCACAGAAGAGGAATGGGAAAAGCTGTGCAATGGCCTCAATAAGCTGGGAAAGATTGCAGCAGACCGCGGCTTTAAGCTGTGCTATCACCATCACATGGCGACGGTCGTGCAGACAATCGAGGAGACCAAGCGTCTGATGGATAATACCGATCCGCGCTACGTCTATCTGTGCTTTGACACCGGACATTTTACGTTTTCCGGTGAAGATGCCGTACAGGCAGCAAAGCTGTTCGGTTCGCGCATCGGTCATGTGCATTTGAAGGATATTCGGCCGGAAAAGATGAAGCAGGCATATGCGGAAGGTTTTGCGTTCCGTCAGGCTGTGCTGGAGGGATGCTTTACGATTCCGGGAGATGGCTGTGTCGATTATCCGAATGTGTTCCAAGCCCTGCGCGATGCACACTATGAGGGATGGTTTGTTGTGGAAGCGGAACAGGATCCGGCAAAGGCAAACCCGTTCGAGTATGCGCTGAAGGCACGCGACTACATCAGACAGACCGCTGGTTTGTAAGAAATAGAAATACATAGAGCAAAAGCCCCGCGATGCGGGGCTTTTGTTGTATCATCTTTGCTTTCGCTCTTTTCTGCGTTCGCGGGCGGCTCTGCGCTCCTGCGCTTTGTGGGCGAACAGCTCGCGCCAGATCGTCGGGTGGAACAGAATGAGCAGCGGGAACAGCTCCAGTCTGCCCGCAAGCATGTCGAACATCAGCACGTATTTGGAAATCGGGCTGAAGAAATTGAAGTTTGCCGCAGGTCCTACCAAAGAAAGACCGGGGCCGATGTTGTTGATGGTTGCGGCAACCGCCGTGAAATTGGTGACCAAATCATGCCCTTCAAAGGAAAGGGCGAATACCGAAGCCGTAAAGATAACAACAAACGTCATGACGTACACGTTGGTCGCGCGGACAACTTCATGCTCGATCGGCTTGCCGTCCATCTTGACCTTGGTGATGATTTTCGGATGGATATACGAGCGCAGCTCTTTGACAACGGTTTTGCCCGCGATGAGAAGACGAGAAACCTTGATGCCGCCGCCGGTACTGCCTGCGCAGGCACCGCAGAACATCAGCATGACAAGAATTGCCTGACTTGCCTTTGGCCACAAGTCGAAATTCGCCGTGGCGAAGCCGGTTGTCGTGATAATTGAGCCGACCTGAAAGGCTGCCTGTGTCAATGCGTCAAAGACGCCGGTGCACATGCTGCGGATATTATATGTGATAAAGGCAACCGATGCAATAATAATGACGAAATAGGCGCGCACTTCTTCCATGCCAAATGCCTTGCGGAATTGGTGGAACAAAATAAAATAATATGCATTGAAATTGACACCGAATAAAATCATGAAGATGGTGACAATCCATTGCAGGTGGACGGCATAACCGGCAAAGCTGTCCGCTTTGATGCCGAAACCGCCGGTGCCGGCCGTGCCGAAGCTGGTGGTCACGCTGTCAAACAGCGGCATGCCGCCGAGAATCAGCAGCACAATCTCCAACAGAGTCAATCCAAAATAAATGCCGTACAAAATACGGGCAGAGGATACCATTTTCGGTACCAGCTTGCCAACGGAAGGTCCCGGGCTTTCTGCACGCATCAGATTGATGTTGGAGCCGCCGCTCATCGGGACAATCGCAAGCAGGAAAACCAGCACACCCATGCCGCCAATCCAGTGCGTGAAGCTGCGCCACAGCAGCGCACAGTGCGACAGGGCTTCTACATCCTCTAAAATGCTGGCGCCGGTTGTTGTAAAGCCGGAGATTGTCTCAAACAGCGCATTGGTAAATGAAGGAATTTCTCTGCTGAATACAAACGGCAGACAGCCAAACACACTGAGAAATATCCAGCTCAGCGCTGTGGCAACACAGCCCTCTTTGAGATAAAAGACGTTGTTTTTCGGTTTGCGCAGCGTCATCAAAAAGCCGAGCACAATACAAATGGCTGCGGTGAGCAGATAATACACACCTTGTATTTCCTGATAATAAACCGCAGTCAAACAGGGAAGCAGCAGAAGAATGGCTTCAATCTTGAGCACATGACCCAAGATATAACGAATCATAGAAGTATTCATGCTGCGCCGTCACCTCAAAATATCGCGGATGTCCATCAGCTCTTGATGCGTTGTGACAACCATGACGGTGTCACCGACATGAATACAGTCGTTGCCGCTTGGAATGATGATGCGTCCGTTCCGATTGATAAATGCCACGAGCAAGCTCTTGCGAATCGGGAGCTTGCGCAGCGGAACACCGATGACAGCGGATTCTTTCTCGACACGGAATTCAACGGCTTCTACGCGGGAATCAAACAAATGATACAGCGTTTCGATGTTGTTGCTGTCCTTTGAGTTGGTTTTCGCGCGCACATAAGCGATAATTGCCTCGGAAGTGATCAGGCGCGGATAAATGACGCTGCCCAAATCCAGCTGGCTGATGACGTCGTGGAAGGAAATGCGGTTGAGCTTGGTGATAACCTTTGCGTTGGACACCTGACGCGCGTGTAATGTCAGCAAAACATTTTCTTCGTCAATGCCGGTGAGCGCAACGACCGATTCGGCGTACTCGATGCCTTCTTCTTTTAGCAGTTCTTCGTCTGTGCCGTCGCCGTTGATGACGATGGCATTGGGCAACAGCGTACTCAGCTCCTCACAGCGCGCACGATTGATTTCAATAATTTTGACCGAAATGCCCATTTGAATCAGCTGATTGCCGAGGTAGTATGCGCCCTTGCCGCCACCGATAATCATGGTGTTGCTGACGCGCTTGGTTTTGACGCCGATGCATTCCAAGAAGGAACGCGTCATGCGGCGCGGACAAACAAACGAGATGATATCGCCCTTGGCGAGCTGGAAATCGCCGCCCGGAATGTGAAGCTCGGCGCCGCGCTGTACCACACAAATCAGTACGGCGTTGGTGATATGACGGCCCAGATGTGCAACGGTCATGCCGTCCAGAAGATTTCCCTCCGGAATTTTAAATTTAATCATTTCTACCTGACCATGTGCAAAGGAATTGACCTCCAATGCCGTTGGCAGATACAGAATGCGGGCAGCCTCACGGGCAGCCTCCAATTCCGGATTGATAATCATAGCAAGACCCAAGCGGTCACGCAGGTAGCCGACTTCCTTGCTGTAATCCGGCGTGCGCACGCGGGCAATGGCGGAGCAGTCACCCACACGCTTGGCAATGGTGCAGCACAAGAGATTCAGCTCATCCGAAGCCGTGACGGCGATGAATAAATCGGCACTGCTGATGCCGGCCTCGATTTGTACGCTGTAGCTTGCGCCGTTTCCGATGATACCCATGATATCATACAGGTTGGTCAGTTCTTGTACGGTGGAAGGGTCTTTGTCAACAATTGTGATTTTATGACCTTCCTTGCACAACTGCTGCACGAGAGTTGTTCCGACCTTGCCGCAGCCGACAATGATGATGTTAAGCCCGTGTCTGGCAAGACTATTTTTCTTTAACATACAATGATACTCCTCTGATGATGAATCAATACATCTGTCTATACTATACCATGTTTCTGTAAAAAAAACAGCTTCTATTGGAAAAATAGCGAAGGATTAACTTGTGAGATGATATAGAATCCCGTATAATAAAGGTATCGTTTTACATAAGGGCAAAATAGAAAGTGGGTGTTTGCTATAAATAACTTTATAAGAAGAGGTGCAGCGGTTGCATTGTCTCTGAGTCTGCTCGCGGGCGGCGTACCGGAATTTGCACAGGGCGCGGAGCGGATAACGGGAAAAGCGGAAGAAGTCTTTGACGATGTGTGTGCACAGGACTGGTTCTGCCCGTATGTGCAGTACGTGTATGAAAATGGCATCATGCAGGGAACATCGGAGACAACGTTTTCGCCATATGCTACCATGACGCGCGGCATGGTGGCGCAGATTCTATACAATCAGGCAAAAGAGACGGACAATATAGGAGAAATGGGCAGTGAAACGCCGGTATTCTCCGATGTGCAGGCAGATCAGTGGTACTTTGAAGCGGTGCAGTGGGCATATGCAAACGGAAAGGCGAGCGGCGTTGGAAACGGAAGATTTGAGCCGGAACGACAGGTGACGCGGGAAGAGCTGGCGATGTTTTTGTATCGCGATGCCGGACAGCCGTATATCGGCGGCGAGCTGTACTTCTCCGACGCAAATCAAGTGGACGGCTGGGCAAAAAATGCGATTTTGTGGGCGGTACATCAAAAGATCATGAGCGGAACCGATAACAATCACATAAACCCGCTCGGCAGTGCCCTGCGGTCGGAAGCAGCAACGATGTTTCAGCGCTATTTGACGGTACCGACGATTGCATATTTGACCAGCGCAGAGGAATCTGAGGAAGAACGGGAAATCCGCATCTTCGGTCGTACCGTGGATAGCTGTCGTTATCCGAACAGCCAGACCGCAGAAGCGAACCAGACGTGGGTGCGTGTACCGGTCTGGAAATTAGATTCCAACGGCAGCAAGTACAGCAGTACGCTAGACGTACAAATACATAAAGAGCTGGCAGGAAGCATACAGCAGATCTTTCAAGAAATTTATGACAGCGGCGAGCAATTCCCGATTTATTCTGTCGGCGGATACAACTGGCGCGGAGATACTTCCTCGTCCGAGCATTGCTTAGGTACTGCACTGGACATCAATCCGAACGAAAACTACCAGTGCAAAAATGACGGCACGGCAATCGTCGGCAAATACTGGAAGCCGAACGAAGATCCGTATTCCATTCCGGCAGACGGCATTGTGGTAAAGACCTTTGAGAAATACGGATTCCGGTGGGGCGGCACGTTTAGAAATTCAAAGGATTATATGCATTTCTCATATTTTGGCACATGACGACAAGAAATAATACAAAGAAAGCGCAGACAAATCCTGTCTGCGCTTTTGCATGTTATGCGCGCTTGTGTGCGTTATTCATGGCGGTTCGATGCCCCGGACCGGAGAGGAAAAATGCCTTTTGTGCATGCAGAATGTACTGCATGACTTTTTGCATGGTGCTTTTTCTGTAAGAAATGAAATTTACGATTTCTTCCGCTTCTTTATAATTTTTTTGGATATATTCTTGGTCGGACTTATCCAGCGTGCCGGACTGGATAATTTGCTGATAAGTCGGGTCAATGATAATCTTTGGGAGATAATAATCGTTCATGATGATATGCAATTGCCCGTTTTCCTCCGTGATATAAAAATCCGGTAAAATATACGGCGTCTCGGAGCGCACGCCCAGCCCGTTCATGGGACGGGGATTTAATGTGCAAATCAATTCGCACGCGCAAGCCCAAACTCAATCACAGACAGTATTATACCACACGGTACGGAAAAGATGTGGACATTGTGTCCAATAATTATCCAATTGTTCAAAATGGACAGATTCTCGGTGGATTCAGCGTCATGGAGGATTGGAGCCGGATGGACAGCCTGCACAAGCAAATTTTAGAGTTGCAGGAAAAACTGCGCAATCACACGGCATCAGGAAAGAGCCACACGGCGAGCAAGCTGACAGCCAAGTATACGTTTGATGACATCGTGCATATCAGTGAACCGATGCGGCATGTTGTGTCGCGCTGCAGACAAGTGGCAAAATCCGATTCCTCTGTTATGATATATGGAGAAACCGGAACGGGAAAAGAACTGCTCGCGCAAAGCATTCACAATGCCAGCCGAAGAAAAGACGGCCCGTTTTTGGCGATCAACTGCGCGGCAATTCCGGAAAATCTGTTGGAGAGCTTGCTGTTCGGCACGGAAAAAGGTGCGTATACCGGAGCGGAACGCCGTCCGGGACTGTTTGAACAAGCGGACGGCGGCACGCTGCTGCTTGACGAAATCAATTCCATGAATCTGGGGCTGCAGGCAAAGCTGCTGCGCGTCTTGCAGGAAGGAACCGTGCGCCGTGTCGGCGGAGCGACGGAAATTTCCGTCGATGTCCGTGTGCTGTCCAACACCAATATTCCGCCATATCAGGCAATGGAAGAAAATAAGCTGCGCCGCGATTTGTTCTATCGGCTCGGCGTCGTGAATATTACCATTCCGCCGCTGCGCGAGAGAAAAGAGGACATTCCGCTGCTCGTTAAAACCTTTGTCATGCAGTGCAATCAAAAACTGGAGCGCAATATCCGCGATGCCGACCGCAATGTGCTGGATGCGTTTTATGCATATGACTGGCCGGGCAATGTGCGGGAATTGCAGCACGCAGTGGAACATGCGATGAATGTGGTGCCGGATGCATACTCCATGATTACAGCGGAATATATTCCGGAACACATCGGCGGTGCAGCGGGACAGACGGGAATATCAGCGCCGGATAAGCAAAGAGATTCGCTTGCCAGTACCATGAAAGACATGGAATACAATACCATTTGCCGTGTTCTCAAAGAGACCGGCGGAAATATTTCGGAATCGGCGCGCATCCTGCAAATGAGCCGACAAAAATTACAGTATCGCATCAAACGGCATCGGATTGATGTGCAGAAGCTGCGGGAATAAATACATTTGAAATCAGCCTCTCAAAAGTGAGAGGCTGATTTTTTTAGTAGCCGAGATCTTCTCCGATGAGAATCAGTTCGCAGCGCTCCTGCGAACGCATCGGGCCCTGATGAATGACAATGGCGCGGCAAATGCTGTTCGGTGCTGTGCAGTGATAGCATTTGTCTCCGCCAGCCTTGGTACAGGCTGGAACCGGATCATCGGCATTGACACAGACAGCGTCACCGTCCGTGTTGCCGAATAAACGCCATGCGTTTTTCGGCGCGGCGATGTTTTGGGCGCGCTCTATGGCAGAGGACAGATCCGGTGCGATTTTGTTGATGCCGCACACGAAAAATACCTGCTTCGGGCCGTATAGAGTTGCAGAGACACGGTTGCCTGCGCCGTCAATGTTGACCACTTCTCCGGTCTCGGAGATCGCATTGGCAGAGGTGATGTAAATTTCTGCGTCCTGTACGTAGCCATCGCCCTTCCAGTGCCAGTGCACATCCGCGTGCGGCTTTAAGATGTCGTACAGATTCATTTCATCCAGCGTCATAGAACCGCCGAAAGAGACGAATTTTCCGGCTGTCTGCTGTGCCAGATAGGCAGCGGCTTCGCTGCGCGTTTCAAAATACCGATAGGAAAAACCGTGCAGCGCAAAATTTTTTTGTAAGCGCATGAGATCCATATACGCAACTCCTTTCGAATCATCTGCCTGTATTGTACTGGAACAAACCATGAATTGCAAGCAGAGATACATTTGGGTGGGCTGTAAGAACAGCCCACCCAGACGTGATATTGAAGAAAGTTCTTTGAACGAATCGGTTAGTCGTCAGCCAATTCCTTGTAAGTTTCAAAGCGATGCTTTGCATCTGCCTCTGCCTTTTCGTACAGACCGTCCGCCTTTTCCGGGAAGGACAGCTTCAGGGAAGCGTAGCGGTTCTGACCCTTGATGAAGGTCTGGAACTCACCGTTCGGTTCCTTGGAGTAATCCAGCTGGAACGGGTTCTTGCCCTGCTCTGCCAGATCCGGATTGTAGCGGTACAGCTGCCAGTAGCCGGACTGTACGGCGTCCTTTTCTGCTTCCTGAGACAGACTCATGCCGCGCTTCTCGTACTGAGAAGTACCTGCCGGCCAAGTGCCGTCCTCCAGACCATATTTCATCATCTGACCAACCGTCAGCGCGTCACCCTGCTGGCGGTTCATCGGAGCTACGATTTCCTTGATAAATTCCGGTACATTGTCCTGCTTCGGGGCATCCTCTGCGGCAGCCCAAGCCTCCGGAATCTCAACAGCAATCAGCTCGTTGATGCCGTGGTCGATGGATGCGTTGTTCATGTCAACGACCTTCTGACCCTTCTTTTTGAAGTAGGATTTGTAAATCGCTTCCTTCATTGTTTCATCACGCAAGACAGCTGGTGGAGAAAGAGATTGGCACGGACAGCGTGCAGTATGCGACAGTGCTCAACAATATGGCGGGAACCTGCCGTTTGATGGGACATTTTGATGATGCGCTCCGGCTGTTTCACATGGCGGAACAGATCTATGCTCGTGCCGGAGAAGAACAGAGCTACGCTTATGCGAGCGTGCTCAATAGTATGTCGCTGGTCTATCGAGAGCTGGAGGACTTACAGCCAGCCATTGATTATTTGGAAAAAGCGCGGGAAATTTTTGCGCAGGCGCTCGGAGAGGACGATGCCCGCACGTGTGCCGTTGCGGATGATCTGCGCCGTCTGAAGGAAGGAGTCGGCGCATGAACGGGCTGGTGTCGCTTCAAGAAATTTTTGCCGATCCGCTCGGTATATTTATAAGCATTCGAGAGAAACGGCACAAAAACGGAGAAGCAAAGCACGCAGGTTCCATTTCGGAAACCTGCGTGCTTTTGCATCATATGGAAAAACAACAAAAACTGCACATGCTGATTTTTTCGAAAAAAATTACGTCTTTTTTCGCCGTCTGCCGCATAGACATAGAGCACAAAGCAATGTCAGGAGGGAACTCTGTGAAAGGACAGCCGGAAGAACGAGCCATCCAGCTGGCACAGTATCTGGTAGAAACGGGAGCGACTGTGCGGCAAACCGCTGCGAAATTCGGCGTGAGCAAGTCCACCGTGCACAAAGATATTACGGAGAGATTATATCATCTCAATCTGCCGCTGTATACGCAGGCGCATGAGGTGTTGATGAAAAACAAAGAGGAGAGACATATCCGCGGCGGCATGGCAACGAGAAAGAAATATCGCGGAGAATAACAAATACGGGAACTGGCAGCAGTTCCCGTATTATAATCAAGAGAAGATGAGATAAAATGGATTAGTCCTGTTCAAACAATTCGTGCATGCAGCTGCGGCAGATATTTTTGCCTTTGAATTGGACAATGTCCTTGGTGTTGCCGCAAAAGATGCAGTCCGGTTCATATTTTTTTAATACGATTTGCGGGCCGTCCACATAAATTTCCAGAGAATCCTTGACTGCAATGTTTAAGGTTCTTCGCAGTTCGATGGGAAGAACAATGCGGCCGAGCTCGTCAACTTTGCGGACAATTCCTGTTGATTTCATAATAGTAATATTCCTCCATAGAAAACACATAGTTTAAGTATAAATGATACGATAAGAAGAAAGCCGAACATCGGCGGTAGAAAGGCGTGAAACGCATGATGAATGGTTTATGGGCAGGCATGATAATCCTTGCCTGTGCAACTGCCTGCATAACGGGGAGAACAGCAGAGCTGTCCGCGGCCGTGACGCAAGGGACGGAGCAGGCCGTCACGCTTTGTCTGGCACTGGTCGGCGTCATGGGATTGTGGTCGGGAATTCTGGAACTGATGCAGAAATCCGGCATCTGCAAGGGGCTGACAGTCCTGCTGCGCCCGATTTTGTGCCCGCTGTTTCCGCGTGCCTCGCAGGACACAGAGACCATGGAAGGCATTGCGGCCAATGTCACGGCGAATCTGATGGGGCTGAGCAATGCGGCGACGCCGATTGGCCTGCGTGCCGGAAAGCGGTTGTATGGGCTGTACGGTGCGGCTGGAACGCCGGATGAAGTATTGACGTTTGTTGTGCTTAACACAACATCTATCCAACTCATACCGACAACGGTTGCCGCAGTGCGTGCGGCGCTGGGGGCAGCCCAGCCGTTTGATATCATGCCGGCGGTATGGGGCGCGTCGATTTGCTCGGTTGCTGTTGGCTTGGCAGCAGCGCGGCTGTTTGCCCGCCTGCAGGCGCATGGGGAAACCATATGACAGACCTGTTTCTCCCGCTGCTTCTGGCGTGTACGGCGGGATATGCCCTGTATCGGCGTGTAGACCTCTTTCCGACGCTGCTGTGCGGTGTAGAAAAGGGATTGCACACGGCGCTGCATATTTTGCCGACCATGATTGTCATTCTGACGGCAGTGCGCATGCTGCGCGTGTCGGGATTTGTCGACCTGATGGGACAGGCCTGTCGGCCGCTGCTGCAGCTGACAGGCATTCCGGAAGAATGCACGGCGCTGCTTTTGCTCAAGCCAATCAGCGGAAGCGGCGGGCTGGCGCTCGGACAGGACATTATGCGCACCTGCGGCGTAGACAGCGTGCAGGGAAGAACTGCCGCGGTGATGCTCGGCGCGTCAGAAACGAGTCTGTATACCATCAGTGTGTACTGCGGATACTTGGGATTGAAGAAAACGCGGTACGCCATTCCTGCGGCATTACTTGCAGATTTTGCCGCTTTTGTTTGCGCGGCGTGGTTTGTTCGTATATTGTATTAACTGGAGAAAATGGATGGAATCTCCAAGTATGTATTCTATTATGACGTAGATTTTCGTCTGTTTCAATATGAAAACGAACTATCCTGTTTTGCATAGGGAATTTTCTGATATTGAACAATGATGACAATGAAAACAAGGAATAAATTGTAAAAAACATATAAAATAATTTCCAAATCAAGGAAAAGTTGTAAAATTTAATAGAAAAATATGTAAAAATCTGTAAAGAAAGTTGCGCAAAATTGCGAAAAAATCTCAAAAAAATATACGAAAAATGTCTCAAATAAAACAGTTTTGAAGAAAATCCTGTGCGGCATCGCAACGTGCAAAACGAAAAAAATCCCCCGTAACGAGGTGTTACAGGGGATGGAAAACAAAGGAATGTTTTTACTTAATCTTCAGCTCGCCGCCAGGAACTTCCGGACCAAACGGATACTTGTACGTAAAGAATCCACGGCCGGACTTCTGACCGAGCAGGCCAGCGCGAACCATCTTACGCAGCAGCGGATGCGGATGATATTTCGGATCGCCGGTTTCTTCATACATGTTGGACAGATCGGACAGAATGTCGTCCAGACCAACCAGATCAGCGGTATGAAGCGGGCCAACCTTCATGCCGGCACCCAGCTGCATAGCACGGTCAATGTCAGACGGGCTTGCAATGTTGTCTGCATAGATGCCGATAGCCTCGTTGATTTCCGGAATCAGAATACGGTTTACAACGAAACCAGCACCCTCGTTTACAACGATCGGATGCTTGTCAACACCCTTCATGATGTCAACAACAGTGTCAATAACAGACTGATCGGTGCTGATGGTGCGGGTAATCTCAACCAGCTTCATGATATGAGCCGGATTAAAGAAATGCACACCGAGGATGTGATCGGCACGATGCGGAACAGCGCGAGCGATCTCAGAGATCGGCAGCGCGGAGGTGTTGGTGCCAATGATGCAGTCCTCATCCAGAATGGTGTCCAGCTGCTTGAGCAGGGTAACCTTATCATCCAGATGCTCGTTGATGCACTCCAGAACCAGTGTGGAGCCGGCGGCATCCGAGCACATATTGGAGATTGTGATGCGGGCGAGAGCTGCGTCGCTCTCTTCCTTGGTCAGCTTGCCCTTTTCTATACCGATTGCCAGATCGGCAACGATGCGGTTCAGGCTTCCGGTTGCATGGTCGCGGTTGGTATCAATCATGACAACGTCATGACCGCCCTTGATCAGTACTTCCGTGACACGAGCGCCCATTACGCCAGCGCCAATGACGCTAATTTTCATACTATCGCCTCTTCCTGTCTACCGTAGATTACTTGATGGTCAGGTCGCCGCCAGGGATTTCCTTGCCGAACGGACCGTCGTAAGTAAAGAAGCCCTTGCCGGTCTTCTGACCCAGCAGACCAGCGCGAACCATCTTCTTCAGCAGCGGATGCGGGCGATACTTTGCATCGCCGGACTCGCGGTACAGCGTTTCCATGATAGCCAGGTTTACATCGTGACCAACCAGGTCACCGGTGTGAAGCGGGCCGGAACGCAGACCAGCGCCCAGCTGCATAGCCAGGTCAATGTCAGACGGGGAAGCGATGCCGTCAGCGTAAATGCCGATTGCCTCGTTAATCATCGGGATCAGGATACGGTTTACAACGAAGCCTGCGCCCTCGTTAACAGCGATCGGGGTCTTGCCGAGCGTCTGCATCAGCTCATAGGTGGTCTTAAATGTCTCGTCGTCGGTCAGCATGGAACGGGTAACCTCAACCAGCTTCATGATGTGAGCCGGGTTGAAGAAGTGTACGCCGATAACCTTTGCTGCACGTGCCGGAACAGCGCTTGCAATTTCTGTGATGGACAGCGCAGAAGTGTTGGTACCAATGATGCAGTCCTTGTCAAGAATGGCATCCAGATCCTTCAGCAGGTCTTCCTTCAGATCCATTCTCTCCAGAATAACTTCCATGACGAACTGGGAACCAGCTGCGTCCTGACGGTTGATGGACAGGGTCAGGTTTGCCAGTGCAGCATCCATTTCTTCCTGCGTCATCTTGCCGCGCTTTACAGCACCTGCGAGGTCACCCTCAATACGCTTCTTACCGCCTTCGCAGAACTGTTCCTTGATATCGATCATCGTAACCGCATGACCGGCCTTCAGGAATACTTCTGCAATACGGGCACCCATGTTACCTGCGCCAAATACAGAAACCTTCATTATTTCAATCTCCTCTATTTATCGATCAATTCCCTAAAAAATTACTTGTTCTTGAATACCTTCGGCTCGCGGCTCTTCTCAACGAAGTGCTTCATAGCGTATTTCTGATCCTCGGTAGCGAAGCACTGTGCGAAGCAGTTGCCCTCGAACTTCAGAGCGGAATTGATGTCGGTCTGCATACCAACGTTAACAGCTTCCTTAACCAGGGAAACAGCGATCGGAGCCTGTGCAGCGATCTCGTCAGCCAGCTTCATAGCCTCGTCCATCAGGGTTTCGATCGGGTAAACGTAGTTAACCAGACCCATATCCAGAGCGTCCTGAGCGGTATAGTTGCCACGAGCAGTGTACAGGATTTCCTTTGCCTTGCCCATGCCTACCAGACGAGCCAGTCTCTGGGTACCGCCGCAGCCCGGGGTGATGCCCAGACCAACTTCCGGCTGGCCGAAGGTAGCGTTCTCAGAGCAGATACGGATGTCGCAGGACATAGCCAGCTCTACGCCGCCGCCCAGGCAGAAGCCGTTGATAGCAGCGATAACCGGACGCTTGAAGTTCTCAATCTTCCAGCAAACGCGGTTGGAATTGTTGCCGAAGAACTTGCCTTCTTCAACGGTCATGGTGGACATCTGGGAAATATCAGCGCCAGCTACGAAGGACTGAACAGTCTTGCCCTTCTTGTTGACACGGGAAGAACCGGTCAGGACAACACAATATGCGTCTTCCATTGCAGCGACAGTATCAAAAGCCTCTTCCAGCTGTGTGTACATGTCGGTGCTCAGTGCGTTCATTGCCTGCATATGCTCGATGGTAATGACTGCTACATTACCCTTTTTCTCAACTTTAACGTCAGTCATTGTTGTAGCTCTCCTTCATATTTTTATGTTGTTTGTTTTGGAAAAACGAATATGCTAAGAAAGCGGGATGGGTGCACAGCACCCTCCCGTGTTCTTATTTCACGATACTTACTTGCAAAGCTCGTCGCGCTCGAGGATGATAGCTTCGCCCATGCCGCCGCCGATGCACATGGTAGCCAGACCATAGGTAGCATCACGCTTGATCATTTCGTACAGCAGGGTGGTAGAGATACGGCAGCCAGCTGCACCGATCGGGTGACCCAGAGCGATAGCACCGCCGTTTACGTTTACCTTGTCCATATCGAAGCCGAGGGTGCTGTTTACTGCACAAGCCTGAGCAGCAAATGCCTCGTTGGATTCGATGACATCCAGATCGTCAACGGTCAGACCTGCACGCTTCAGAGCCTGACGGGTGGACTCGATCGGGCCAATACCCATGATGGACGGATCGCAGCCTACGGAACCGTAAGACTTAATCTTAGCCATCGGCTTCAGGTTGTGAGCCTTTACGTAATCCTCAGATGCCAGAACCATGTATGCAGCAGCGTCGTTGATGCCGGAAGCGTTGCCTGCGGTTACCGTGCCGCCGTCCTTCTTGAATGCCGGACGCAGCTTCTGGAGACCTTCCAGTGTGGTGCCTTCGCGCGGATGCTCGTCGGTATCAAATACGATGGTCTGCTTCTTCTGCTTTACTTCAACCGGAACGATTTCGTCCTTGAACTTGCCAGCCTTGATGGCAGCAACAGCCTTCTGCTGGGAAGCCAGTGCCAGCTCGTCCTGCATCTCGCGGGTAATGCCGTACTGCTCAGCTACGTTCTCTGCAGTGATACCCATGTGGTAGCCGTTGAAGATGTCCCACAGACCATCGTTTACCATCAGGTCGACCATGGTAACGTTGTTCATACGAGCGCCCCAACGAGCTTCCTTCAGAACGTACGGTGCGGTGGACATGGACTCAGCGCCGCCAACCAGAACAACCTGGTCATCGCCGGACTTGATGAGCTGAGCGCCCAAGCTCATGCAGCGCATAGAGGATGCACAAACCTTGTTTACGGTGATAGACGGGGTGGTGATCGGCAGACCAGCGCCTACAGCGATCTGACGGCCGATGTTCTGGCCCTGACCGCCCTGCAGCACGCAGCCGGTGAGGGTCTCGTCGATGTCGTTTACGTCGATGCCTGCCTGCTCGATAGCAGCCTTAGCAGCGGTTACGCCGAGGGTCTTTGCAGTTACGCCCTTGAGGGTCTTGCCGTAAGAACCGATCGGGGTTCTCTTGGCAGAACAAATATAAACATTCATTTGCCCAATTCTCCTTTTTCTTCTATACAGAAAGCTAATGAAAATAAATATCGGAGACAGGATCGGTTTTGAACCCTGTCCCCGATACCATTGTACATGATAAAACGGAAATTCACAAGGTTTTTATGGCAAAAGGTTCAAAATTGACGAAATTTTACCATTGAAAATCGTGCGAAATCCTATGACGATACTGCAAAATGCAGATTAGTCGTTAGCAAGACCCATGGTCTCGTCACGGAAGATACGGGAATCCATCAGCTTGATGGTGCCGTCCTCCTGATAAGCGATCTTCGGCTCGAACTCCATCTGATCCAGAATCTGAGTCTGCAGGTCGATGCCCGGTGCAATCTCGATCAGGGTAACGCCTTCCGGACGCAGTTCGAATACTGCACGCTCGGTGATGTACAGAACCGGCTGATGTACCTTGTTTGCGTAGATACCAGAGAAGGTGATGTGCTCAACCTGGTTTACAAACTTCTTCTTGCCACCCTCCTGGGTGATAACCAGCTTGCCGTCCTCGCACTTGGTGCGCAGACCCTTTGCAGTAAAGGTACCGCAGTAGCAAACCTTCTTTGCGTTCTGGGTGATGTCGATGAATCCGCCTGCACCTGCCAGACGGGTGCCGAACTTGGATACGTTCAGGTCGCCGTTCGGAGCAGTTTCAGCCAGACCCAGGAATGCGATGTCCAGACCGCCGCCCTGATAGAAGTCAAACTGTACGTTGTGCGGCAGAATAGCCATGGAGTTTGCAGCAGCGCCGAACTGGGTTCCGCCGTACGGTACACCTGCGATGGAACCAGCCTCTACGGTCAGAGTCATGGAATCGGAAATGCCCTCTTCAGCAGCAACGTTTGCAATCTTCTCCGGTGCGCCGGTGCCAAGGTTTACGATAGCGTCCTTCGGCAGCTCCATAGCAGCACGGCGAGCAATAACCTTCTTTGCATCCAGCGGGATGGACGGGATAGCGTCAACCGGAATGCGGAATTCGCCGGTCAGTGCGCCGTCATACGGCATGCCGAGGCACTGCATGTTCTCTTCGTCAGAGCCGACAACAACGCAGTCAACATAGATGCCCGGGATAGCAACGAGCTTCGGATCCAGAGAACCACCCTGAACGATCTTCTCAACCTGTACGATAACCTTGCCGCCAGAGTTCTTACAAGCCTGAGCCATAGCGGTAACGTCCAGCGGGCCGATTTCGCGATGTACGGTGCAGTTGCCAAACTCATCGCAGTAGGAACCGCGCAGGAATACAACGTCGATCGGGAAGCCCTTGTACAGCAGGCGCTCTTCGCCTTCGATCTCGATCAGCTTAACCAGATCTTCCTTGGTGCAGTCGTTCAGCTTGCCGCCGCCGTTGCGCGGGTCAGCGAAGGTGTACAGACCAACATGGGAGATCGTGCCGATGTTGTGAGCTGCAATGTCACGATACATGTGGGAGATAATGCCCTGCGGCAGGTTGTAAGCCTCGATCTTGTTGTTCAGAGCGAGTTCACCCAGCTTCGGAGCACGATCCCAGTGACCGCCGATAACGCGCTTAACCATGCCTTCATGGCCGTAGTGGTCGCCGCCGGTGCCGTCACGATGGCCCTGACCTGCTGCGAAAAACAGGGTCAAATCCTTCGGATGACCGGTTTCCAGGAAACGCTTCTCCAGAGCGATGGACAAGGTTTCCGGGCAGGCACAGCTTACAAAACCGCCGGTAGCGATGGTATCGCCGTCATTTACGCGCAGAGCAGCCTCTTCTGGAGAGACAATCTGTACTTTCTTCATTGGTATCAAATCCTTTCTCTATTAAACGATTCATTTCAGACACAAGCATCTGAAAATAAATCCTGTTTACAACTTAATGCGCACAAAGCGCGGTGATGCGCTGTGCGGCATGATCCGCTTCGTTCTGACTGGCACAGACGATACGGTGGGTTGCCGAAATGTCCTCATACAGATATGGACATCCGGTGCATCCGCGCAGGATGAGCAGCACATCGTACTGTTCGCCATCTCTGGGCAAGGAGAAATCGGCCACACCCGCAAGGGTCTCGGCAATGTTGCGGTAGGCAGCACCGCGATCGTACATCGGATTGCAGCCGCCGCAGAATTTTACAGCACAGTGAAGCATAAAAAACCTCAAATAATTAGGAAGAATGAACAAACGGACAGACAGGCACCCACAGAGAATACCCTATGAGTGCCTGTTGTCACAATAAATTATTGTCTAAGATTCAGCACCGTTTGTCAGAAACACTTAGTCGATGCGAGCAATCGCCTTAGCGAGAGCCTTCTTCTGCTCCATGTTAGCCTGACGAGCGATCATGATGCGCTGAGCCTGCGGGGAACCAGCACCGTGCATGGACTCCGGCAGGTAACCAACAGCAGCAGTACCCATGGTCATGTTCTCGATCAGACGCAGAACGCGCATGCGATCCTCGGTCGGAACGGAAGCAACACCCTTCAGGTACTTCTCGATGTACGGCTTCAGCTCCGGATTGCGGTAGTCAGCCTCGGACGGCTGGGTTACCATCAGGCCGCCTGCCAGATCCTGTGCCAGACGAGCGATGTCATACGGGAAACGGGTTACGTTCTGCTTGCAGACGTTAGCCAGCAGCAGGTTGATCAGGTAGTTGCCAGCCTTGGTCGGAGCACCCTGAGAGGAGCAAGCGATGCCGCAAGCATACAGGGTTTCGTTCAGGTGAATCATCTCGATGATCTTGTCCTTGACATGGGAAGCCTTTGCACAGCCTGCCATCTCAACTGCCAGCTGAGTAGCGCCGATCAGGACGTCGCCTACACCAACCTTGCAGCCGCCGTAGGACTGACGATGATAGCCTGCGAAACGCTCTACGATCATGCCGGCGAACTTTACTTCACCGTTCAGGAAGATGCGATCGTTCGGTACGAATACATGGTCGAAGATAACCAGTACTTCGTGGCCGCCGTAAACCTTGTTGCCAACGTCGATGTCGTTGTACTCCTCGATCTTACGGGTGTCGCAGGACTGACGGCCGTAAATCAGGGTGATGCCCTCGGAATCGGTCGGAACAGCGAAGGAAATTGCGTAATCCTCGTCGCCCTCACGCATGGAGATGGTCGGCATAACCAGAACTTCATGGGAGTTTACGAAACCGGTCTGATGTGCCTTAGCGCCGGTTACATATACGCCGTCCGGAGTACGCTCTACAACGTGCAGGAACAGATCCGGATCAGCCTGCTTGGACGGAGCCAGACCACGGTCGCCCTTTACGTCGGTCATTGCGCCGTCAACTGCCAGATCTTCGTCCTGTACGCGGGTCAGGAACTTGACAAAGTTCTCATGATACTTGGTGCCGCATGCCTCGTCGATTTCGTAGGTGGAAGAATAAACAGCGTTCATTGCGTCCATGCCTACACAGCGCTGGAAACATGCTGCTGTCTTCTGACCCAGCATACGCTGCATCTTAACCTTCTTGATCAGGTCGTCGGTGGACTGATGCATGTGGGTGAAGCGGTTTACCTTCTTGCCGGTGATGTTGGAGGTAGCAATCATCAGATCTGCGTACTGCGGATCCTCTGCTGCCTCATAGGTTGCTGCGAAGGAGTTCAGAGACGGGCGGATTACCGGATCGTCTACCGGATTCTCTACCTTCTTGCCGAACATCCACAGATTGAGGTGCAGTTTGCGCAGGGACTCAATATACTGTTCTTTGGTCATCATGGTGATCAAAATCCTTTCTCTAGTCGTCTCTCTCTTAAATATATATTCAAGCGAAAATCAACGTGTTTTATGTAGCAAAAGCGCAGCGAGTACCGCGGACGATACCCGCTGCGTTTCACAAGCTAACGGTTATAGTGTTGGGTTCCAACAGAACGGGAGCTTAGAAGCACTCCTTGTATACGCGCTCGGACAGCTCAATGCTCCACGGACGGTAAGAGTTGGTGATCAGGCGCTGCTGGTTAGCATCAACCGACTGAGCAAATGCCTTGATGTCCTCTTCCTTGAAGCCGTACTCATGCAGCGGCTTCAGATGCAGAACCTTCTCCAGAGTTACGTTCAGGGTGCGCAGAGCGTCGTCCTTGGAGCAGCCCAGGCAGCGAGCAACGATTTCCTTGAACTTGCCCAGCTCGCCAGCCGGCTCGTACTCTTCGTACATCTCCAGAATCTTGCCGAACAGCGCGTAGTTGGACTCGCCGTGCGGTACATGATAGGTGCCGCCGAGCGGGAAGGACATACCATGAACGGTAGCGCAGCCAGCCTTCAGGAATGCGATGCCTGCGAACAGGGAAGCATGTACGAACTCACCCAGGTAATCCATGCGAGCGTCCGGACCTTCCAGAGCGATGCGGCGGAAGCCTTCCAGAATCATCTCCATAGCCTTTACGGAGAACATCTCAGAAGTGGTGGTCTTACGATGCGGGGACAGGAAAGACTCGGTTGCATGAATCAGCGCGTCGATAGCAGAAGCTGCGAACGGCTTGTACGGCAGGGTCTTCAGCAGATCCGGTACCAGGCAAACCTTGTTCGGGATGATATCGTCGGATACCAGACCCAGCTTGGTGTCGCCGCCAGTCAGCTTGCCGTCCTTCTCGTCCTTTACGATAGCAACGGAAATGTTGGTAACTTCGGAACCGGTGCCGCAGGTGGTCGGGATAGCGATAACTTCCTTCTCATGTACAACCGGCTCGCGCTTGAAGTACAGCTCATGTACGGAATTCGGACGCTTGCAGCCCAGCAGCTTGCACAGGTCCATGATAGCGCCGCCGCCTACTGCGATAACGCGATCGTAAGAATCGTACGGAATAGCCTCGTACATGGTCTCGATCATAGCCTCAGACGGCTCGCCGCCGCCGAACTTCTCCTGGAATACGAAGTTACACTTCAGACCCAGTTCCTCCATGAACGGCTTGTAGATAAACTCGTTGGTCAGAACGCAGTCTCTCTCACCCAGCTTGAATTCCTCAGCGAATCCCTTGAAATCATCGAACTTGTAAATGGTCGGCGCGATTACGATTTCTCTCTTGTCGGCCTGCAGAGCCTTGCTAAAAGCATCCATATTTAACATCTCCTATAAAAATTTCTGTAGAACAAAAGGTCAGACGAACCTTTTGTCCAAAACTTGAGCGGATTGTTTGATACCCTCGCTTCTAATTGTATCAAAAGATAAACGAAACTTCAACAGAAAGTGATAAAGTTACAAGAAAAAATATCTTGCCGCCTCGACACAATCGGCGAAGGGAAACCCGCACCTTCCTATGTACCTACATTTTATACTAATGTTACAACTTTGTAAATCATTTTTTCAAAAAAAGTTGTGTAAAACGTGGAGACAATTACCAGAAAAACCTGATTTTCTGGTAAAAGCATTTGGATTCATGCGCACATGATGGTGATATACGGGAAGATTGCGCAGAATGCGGCGGAAAAATGGTACAATTTTGTCGGAGAGACGAATTTTCTGCACCGGACTGGGATTTATTCCTTATGCGCAGTGCAGGATGCCGGCGGAGCAAAAGAAATTCCAAACAGTTGGTTGTCTTATACAAATTCTATGGTATAATTAAGAATCATACTTGTTCAATGCAATTGGAAATGCAAATAGGTGACGAAATATGAAATTTTTAACAGCACAGGGACACTTCGGTGTGCTTGACGGAAGACAAATCCGGTTTGAGGATGGTCTCAATGTATTGTATCTCCCCAACGAGGGCGGCAAGACGACGCTGTGCAATTTTCTGCGCGTGATGCTGTACGGCATCAACACCAGCAAGCGCGACACCCGCAATCAACTGTCGGACAAGACGCGGTTCCGTCCGGTGGACGGAAATCCGATGAGCGGTCTGTTACAGTTGGAGTGGAAGGGCAGAGAGATTATTATCAGCAGACAGACCGGCAAGGGTACGGCGCCGATGCAGGAATTTTCGGCGGTATATGCCGACACCGGCGAACCGTGTGAGGAGCTGACGGCAAAAGACTGCGGCAAGATATTAACCGGTGTCAGCGAGGAGGGCTTTCAGTCCTCTGCTATGCTGGACGGACAGGATCAGGCGCTTTCCGCGGAGGAGCTGGAACAGCGCATGCTGGAGCTTTCGACGTCAGGCGACAATGCGGCGGCGTACTCCAGTGCAATTTCTCAGCTGGATCAGTGGAAGAATGCACTGCGCGGAACGGGAAAACGCGGCAGATATGCGGCGGTCGAGCAGGAGCTGGACGACATCAACCACGCCGTATCGCGGCTGGATGATCTGACGGCGCAGATTGCAGCATATGAGGCGCAGATACCGGCGGCGGAAAAAAATGTCGCAGATGCCGAGCAAAAGCAGCAGGAAGCGACAGAGGCATTTACGCTGTTGTTTGTGGCAAAGAGAGAAGCTGCCGAGCGGGAAGAACGCCAAGCGCGGGACAAGCTCGCAGAATTGAGAGAACATCTGGTTGCGGATTCTTTGCTGAACGAGGCGGAAACGCTGGCACCGATTTATGCGGAGGCAAAGCAGGCGTTTGATGCCGCCAGTGCAGAGCTGGAAGAAGTCACAGAGAATTATCAACAGTGGCAGGAAGATATTGACCACACAGAGGAAGATTACAGCCAAAGCTCCAGCAGCATTTCGGACATTCACATTCGTGGATGGTCGATGGCAGTTGCCATTGCGCTCGGTGTGCTGGCGGTTGTCAGCCTGTTGGGCTTGGTGCCGTTCGGTCCGCTGACGGCGTATATGCCATACGTATTCTCCGTGCTGGCGGTTGTCTTTCTCATTGTAACGTTTATGGGAAGCACACAGACGCTGGACACGCCGCCGATGGATTTTGATGAAGAACGCGTCAAGCTGCACAAGCGCAGACAGCAGGCCATTGCCCGTGTCGAACAGACGACGGAAAAGCTCACACATATACAGGATAAATTCCAAAAGGTTTTGCGGGAGATGAGTCCGGAACTTTGCGCCGATGACAGTGAGGAACTGGTTGTCTTTATCGCGCAGGCGAGAGAGCGCAACAAACAGTACATCGCGCGGCAGCAGGAGCATGAAGATCTCAAGCACCAGTATTTGGATATTCTGGAAAAGACGGGTCCGGACGGCGAAGTTCGTGTCCGCATGAACAAAGCGAAAGAGCAGGCAGAGCAGGCGCGGCAGCACAACAATGCGCTGCACGAAGCCATTGCACTGTGCAAGGGCAAAAAAGAAGAAATCGGTGAGCGCAGTTCGCTGTGTGCACAGCGCAGCCGTCTGCAGGAGGAACGCGAAAACATTCTCTGGCAGCTGGATGCCATCCGGCTGGCAAAGGAATCGCTGGTGCAGGCGCATGCCGAGCTGACCGGCCGCGTATCTCCGCAGATCAACAAGCTCGCTGAACAGTATCTGCGCACGCTGACCGCAGAGCGCTATACGGCGATGCAGCTGTATACGGATTTGGAAGCGACCTGCCGCAGAGAAAACAGCGCGGTGGAAATGGATCGCCTGCGGCTGTCCACGGGCACCCGCGATCAGCTGTATTTGGCACTGCGTCTTGCCGTGTGCAAGGTGCTGCTGGACAAGACGGATGAGAGCGTTCCGCTGATTTTGGATGATCCGTTCGTCAATTATGATGACCAGCGCGTGGCGTGCGGCATGAAGCTGCTGCGCGAAATCGCGCACGAAAGACAGGTTATTCTGCTGACATGCAGACGGCCGTAACGTAAAAAATAAGCCCCGTACCAATCGGTACGGGGCTTTTGCATGCACGAACTTGTGCTTATTTTGCGTATTCAACAGCGCGGGTTTCGCGAATCATATTGATCTTGATCTGACCCGGATATTCCAGCTCATCCTCAATCTTCTTCGCAATCTCACGGGAGAGCAGAATCATCTGAGAATCATTGACCTGCTCCGGATTGACAATGATGCGAATCTCACGGCCTGCCTGAATGGCATACGAGCTGGAGACACCCGGCGTAGTATTTGCGATCTCTTCCAGTTTTTCCAATCTCTTGATGTATGCTTCCAGATTCTCGCGGCGTGCGCCAGGGCGCGCTGCGGAAATGGCGTCTGCGGCCTGTACAAGACAAGCAACCAGCGTTTTCGCTTCGATATCACCGTGATGTGCCTGTACGGCGTGGACGATGTCTGCGTGCTCGTGATAGCGCTTGCAAAGATCTACGCCGATATCGACATGAGAGCCTTCCATCTCGCGGTCAACCGCCTTGCCGATATCATGCAGCAAGCCGGCGCGCTTTGCCTGTGTGGCATTGATGCCCAGCTCTCCGGCGAGAATGCCGGCGATATGAGAAACCTCAATGGAGTGCTGCAGCACATTCTGACCATAGCTTGTGCGGTAACGCATGCGTCCGAGCAGCTTGACCAGCTCTGGATGCAGACCGTGCACGCCGGTTTCGAGAACTGCGCGTTCGCCTTCCTGCTTGATGATCTGATCCACTTCGCGGCGGCTCTTTTCGACCATTTCTTCGATGCGCGCCGGATGGATGCGGCCGTCAATGATGAGCTTCTCCAGCGTCAGACGGGCAACTTCGCGGCGAACAGGGTCGAAACAGGACAGAGTAATCGCCTCCGGCGTATCGTCGATGATGAGATCGACACCGGTCAGGGTCTCCAGTGTGCGGATGTTGCGTCCCTCACGGCCGATGATGCGGCCCTTCATTTCGTCATTCGGCAGCGGAACAACCGATACGGTTGCCTCTGCTACGTGGTCGGCAGCGCAGCGCTGAATGGCGGAGGAGATAACTTCTCTCGCATACTTTTCAGCATCATCCTTGGTCTGCTGCTGAATCTCGCGCAGCTTGATGGCTGCATCGTGCTGTGCCTCCTGCTCGATGGAATCGACAAGATACTGCTTGGCTTCATCGCGGGTTAGACCGGAAATGCTTTCCAGACGCTCCAGCTGCTGCTGCTTGTACTGCTCCGCTTCCTCGCGGCTTTTCTGGACATTTGCCAGACGGCGGGTCAGTTCCTCGTTTTTCTTGTCCGCTGCATCCGTCTTACGATCCAGCGTTTCTTCCTTCTGTGTCAGTCGACGTTCGGTCTTGGACATTTCACCGCGGCGTTCTTTGATTTCTCGCTCGAGATCGGCGCGGTTCTTGTGAATTTCTTCTTTTGCTTCTAATAAAGCTTCGCGTTTCTTTCGCGCAGCGCTTTCTTCCGCCTCGTTTTTGATGCTCTCGGCTTCGCGCTTGGCATCATTCACCGTCTGCTTGGAAATATTGCAGTAGATGAACATGAGCACAACGCCGATGACGAGGCCGACGATGGCTGCGCCAATGATATAACCAATCATTCTTCTGATACACACCTCCGTTTTTTGTGATTTTTTCTAAAAAAAGCTTGATTTTTAAGGATTACCTGTGCGGTTAAACGATAGATCGCGTACGTTTGATACAAAGGCATCATAGACCATTTTAATCTGAAAACCAAGTCTTGTCAACAGGCAGGGAAACAGGAACCGGCGGCAGGAATGGCAGAAAAATACAAAAGGGATAATGGGAGGGAAAAAACGACAGATTCTGCCGATTTTTCGTAAAGTTTGTGTATGGAATTTCCCACTATATTTTTTTGGAAAAGCATAGTATAATACATACAGCATAAGAGGAGGATTACCATGCAGCAAAGGATACACAGACAGCAGGAAGGCAGTCTGATTTACTATACCAGTGATAATATTACAACAAAACATCTGTTTACCACCAAGTTCGGCGGTGTGAGCAAGGGATATCTTGCCTCGCTCAACCTTGGATTTAATCGCGGGGATGAGCGGAGCAATGTTTTGCAAAATTATCAGATTCTTGCGGATCACTTTCGAGTGCCGCGTGCGCGCATGACCATGACCAAACAAATTCACAGCGACATTGTTCGCGTCGTGGATGAGAACACAATGGGCATGGGATTGGGACAGCCGATGAGCTGGAAGGCGGATGCCATCATTACCAACCTGCCGCACGTTCCGCTGTGCGGATACTATGCGGACTGTGTGGTGACGCTGCTGCATGATCCGGTGAGCAAGAGCATCGGTGTCTGTCATTCCGGCTGGCGCGGTACGGCGAGCGGCATTCTCGGCAAAACCGTACAGCGCATGCAGGAGCAGTACGGCGCAAAGCCGGAGAATATAGAAGCGGCCATTGGCCCGTCTATTCGGCAATGCTGCTTTGAAACCGATGCGGATGTGCCGGACGCCATGACGGAAACCATGGGCGAATCCGTCACGCCGTTTATTCAGCCGCGCGGCAAGAAATTTTTCCTCGATTTGCAGGGAATCAACAGAGAACAGCTGGAGCGCTGCGGGGTGCGAAATATCGTAGACAGCGGTATGTGCACCAAGTGTATGCATGATACGTTTTGGTCGCACCGTGCGACGCATGGAAATCGCGGCGTACAGGCGGGCGTCATCATGCTGGAGGGATAAGAAATAGATATGAAAACCAGACAAAAAATCACTGCTTGGCTGGCGGGAGCCTGCCTGATGGGCGCGCTGCTTACCGGCTGCGCAGGCACAGACGCGCAGCAGGATGCGGGTAGCGGAACCGTGAACACAGGCTCCGGAGAACCGGTGGCACAGGCGGATAAAAATGTACAGGCTGTAGCCTCGTTTTCGCTGGCATATAACGAGAACGATGGACTGGATCCGCTGGCGTGTACGTCCGAGGAAAATAAGCTGCTCAGTCAGCTGTGCTTTGAACGGTTGTTCTTGTTAAATGAGAACTTTGAACCACAGATGGAACTGTGCGCGAGCGTGCAGCGAAACAGTGCCAAATCATATACCTTGACCATTCGCGATGGGGTGAAGTTCCACTCCGGTGAGCAGCTCAAGCCGTCCGATGTTGTGTATTCCCTCAACAATGCGCGTCTGCGCGATGACTCGACCTATCAGGAACAGCTGTCGTGCATTTCGTCCGTGAAATACTCCGGCAGCGAGATTTATATTCGCTTAAAGACGGCAAAGTCGGAAAAGGCGCTGGAAGCACTGCTCGATGTGCCGATTTTCTGCAAGGGCTCAGAGGACGATGAGATTCCGGACGGTTCCGGTCCGTATAAAATTACAAAATCCGATGACGGCGGCATACATGCCGTTCCGTTTGAACAGTGGAGCGGCGGTGTGATTCAGTTCTGTGACAGCATCACGCTGCAGCCAATTGCCAACAGTGCAGGTGCAGTCAATCTGCTGGGTACCGGTCAGCTCTCTATGCTGGTGCAGCGGGATGCGGAGGAAACGGCGGCATCCGGTGCCAAGTACACCAAGACGGTAGGCACAAGCCGCATGCATTATCTCGGCATCAATTGCAATGATACGCCGCTGGACAACAAAAATGTCCGCACGGCGCTGTCCATGCTGATGGATCGAGACACCATTGCACAGACCTGCTTTGCGGGGCGGGCAGATGCGGCGGCGCTGCCAGCGAAAAAGATTCCGGACGGCGTAAAGGCACCCTCCTTCAATCAGGAGGCAGCAGTCAAGCTGCTCAAAAAAGCGGGCATCTATGACAGAGACAACGACGGATATTTGGAAATCCGCGGCGGCAGCGATTTCAAGCTGCAGATTATCTATAATAAGCAGTACGGCACCAAGGGCGCTGTGCTGGAGCAGTACGCAAAGACACTCAATGAAATGGGCATTCAAACCAAGGTCATCCCGTTGGAATTTGAGGAATGTCAGTCCCGCCTGTCGCGCGGCAGATATCAGATGTATTATGGAGAATATGAGATGACGACGGATCTCGATTTGTCCTCGATTATTTCCCGAAATGGTGACCGCAATTTTGGCGATTACCGCAGCACAACGATGACAAGCGCGCTCAGTGACCTCAACAATGCAACGGAAGATGAGTATGACACGGCGTATCAGACATATCTGACGTGCTTTGCACAGGAAACACCGATTATTCCCATTGTGTTTGAGCGCCGGCTTATTTCTGCGGTTGAGGATTTCCCAAAGGGCTTTGACCCGTGGCCGGATCAGATTTTCCACGGTCTGGGCAGCTGGTCGGCAACGTCATAAAGGAGAGACATATGCAGGTATTCTTGTTTCATGTGCCGCTCAAGACAGAAAAACAGGTGGCGCAGCTTTTGCGGCCGTATGGCATCTCTGTGCGCACAATTTCCCGCGAACAGTATACCGTGCCGCTTGGCGTGCTGCTCGGTCTGCGCAAAGCAGGGCGCATGCTGCCATCGCTGGGATTGGAATTTGCAGAGCCGATGCTGCTCATGCACGGCTTGCCGGATGACATGGTAGATGCTGTGCTGGCACAGCTGAAAGCGGCGAAAATTTCCATTGATTTAAAGGCGATTACCACGCCGACAAATTTGGAATGGAACGCCATGCAGATGTATGCGGAACTGCGGCGAGAGCGGAAAAAATTTTTTGCCAATCGAAAATAAGCAAAATGCCAGCGGAATACCCGCTGGCATTTGTTTGCATAAAACAACTAGAAAAGTTTGTAAAATCTGTAAAAACGATGTGAGTTACCATCTTATAACCTGAAAAAATCCTCTTGACGTTTGCTGCATACCCTGCTATAATCACAAGCAATACAAACGGAGCATACAATACAACAACTGAGCAGGTACGGCGAAAACGCCGCAGCCGGGTCGTTATGACAGTGGACACATTCCGCGGGACAGAAAGCAACTGTTCCGCGTTTTTTATATCAAAGGGGGCTTTTCTATGAAGCGAGAACAACAAATACAAACAGCAGAGCAAACGGCTATGCGCGTGTCTGCGGTGAGCATTGTCGGAAATATAATCCTGTCGCTGTTTAAGCTGATGGCAGGTATCTTGGCGCATTCCGGCGCCATGATTAGTGATGCGGTGCATTCCGCATCCGATGTATTCAGCAGCATTGTCGTGATTATCGGCGTCAAGCTGTCGGCAAAGGCGTCGGACAAAGAACATCCATATGGACATGAACGCATGGAATGTGTTGCCGCTGTTATTCTGGCGGGCATTTTGCTTGCGACCGGTCTCGGCATCGGCTTGGAAGCGGTCAAAAATATTGTGTCCCGCGATTATCAATCGCTGGCGGTTCCGGGTATTTTGGCAGAGATTGCAGCCATTGTTTCGATTGTATCCAAAGAGGCGATGTATCAGTACACGCGCTGGAATGCAAAGAAGATTGATTCTTCGGCACTGATGGCGGATGCATGGCATCATCGTTCGGATGCGCTGTCCTCTGTCGGCGCCCTGCTCGGCATCTTTGGTGCACGCATGGGCTATCCGGTGCTGGATCCGGTTGCCAGCCTGATCATTTGTGTGTTTATCGCAAAGGCAGCCACGCAGATTTTTCTGGATGCCACCAATAAGATGGTGGATCATGCCTGCGAGCCGGAATTGGAACAGAAAATGCGCGCCTGCATTGAGCAGCAGCCGGGCGTGCTGCGTTTGGATGTGCTGCGCACGCGCGAATTTGGCAATAAAATCTATGTCGATGTGGAAATTGCCGCCGATGCGCAGGAAACGCTGGAAAAGGCACACGAAACAGCACAAATCGTGCACAATGCCATTGAAACAAACTTCCCGAAGGTCAAGCACATTATGGTGCATGTCAATCCGATGAAGGAATGAGAAAAGCCAAAAGAACCAGTCATGCGACTGGTTCTTTTCAGTTAAAGCTCCCTTCTCCGTGCTGCTCAAATAGGCGCACAATGCGCTGGCGCAGCAGGGGAGCGGTTTTCAATTGCGGGTCGCGTGCCATGAGCGCATCGGCTGCCTGCTGCGCCTGCTCCAACAGGCGCGCATCACCAGCCAAATCCGCCAGCTTCAGCGGCGGTAGGCCGTGCTGCCGCGTGCCGAAGAAATCGCCTGCGCCGCGCATTTCAAGATCTTTTTGTGCAATGGCAAAGCCGTCGCCGGTATGCACCAGCGTGCGCAGTCGCTCCCGTGCATCGGCACCCTTGTCCGCGCCGTAAAAGATACAAAATGACTGTCTGCTTCCGCGTCCGACGCGTCCGCGCAGCTGATGCAGCTGAGACATGCCGAAGCAATCGGCATTTTCCACGACCATCAGTGTTGCGTTCGGCACGTTGACACCGACTTCAATCACCGTGGTAGAAACCAGAATATCTAGGTTTCCGTCCGCAAAATCGCGCATGATTTGCTCTTTTTCTGCGGTTTTCGTGCGCCCGTGTACTAACCCGATGCGCCGATGCGGCAAAACCGTTTTGAGCCGCTGCGCGGTCTGTTCGGCACTGTGCCGCTGCGTATCCGTCGCTTCGCTGTCCTCGACAAGCGGGCACACAACGTAAGCCTGTCCGCCTGCGGCGCATTGGTTGTCGATAAACCGGTCGATGCGCGGGCGTGTTTGTTCTCCGACGGCATACGTCTTGATTTTTTGTCGTCCCGGCGGGAGCTCATCTATAATAGAAACGTCCAAATCGCCGTAAATCAGCAGTGCCAACGTGCGCGGAATCGGGGTTGCGGACATGACGAGCAGATGAACATTTTCGCCTTTTTCTGTCAAGGCGGCGCGCTGGTTTACACCAAACCGGTGCTGCTCATCGACAACGGCAAGCGCCAAATCACAAAACTGCACGTGTTCACTGAGGACGGCGTGCGTGCCGATAATCACGGATAGTTTGCCGGAAGAAATCTCATCTACAATTTCTCGTTTTTCCTTGGCGCGCATCGCGCTGACCAATAAGCCGCAGGAAATACCCAGCTTGTGCAGAATCGGCTGCAAAGTTTCCATGTGCTGGCGGGCGAGCAGCTCTGTCGGCGCCATCATCACGGCCTGCTTACCGTTTTTTGCAGCCAGATAACACAGGGCAGCAGCTACCATGGTCTTGCCGGAGCCGACGTCGCCCTGTATCAAGCGGCTGAGCGGCTTTCCCTCTGCAATATCCATCGTGCACGCTTCAATGGCTCGCTGCTGTGCACCGGTCAGAGAGAACGGCAGAACACGGTAAAATTCCCGCAGGCTCAAATCGCGCAGATGTGCCCCTTTTTTGTCGGCTCGGCCGGTACGCAAAAACTTCATGCCGCAGGCAAGCAGAAACAATTCTTCAAAAGCCATGCGCTTGCGCGCCTGCTGCGCCTGTTCGAGGGTTTGCGGGCGGTGCATGCTGTGCAGGGCTTGCCCCAGTGGAGGGAACTGCTGCTGCTTTCGAATTGCCTCCGGAAGAAAGTCCGGATAGTTTTCCGGCAAAGCAGCCAAAGCCGCATCTGTGATTTTATAAAAATCCGTTTGATGCAGGCCTGCCGTTAGCGGATACAGCGGTAAAATGCGTCCGGTTTTTTCTTTTGCTTGCACAGGCTCAAATTCCGGCGCAATCATGACGAATTGTCTGCCTTCCGCCTGTACTTTTCCGTAAAATGCATATTCCTTTCCGACTTCCAGTACAGACGCTGCGTATTTGTTATTAAAAAAACGCAGGGATAGCAAGCCGGTCTTGTCATACACGCGGCAGTTTGTGACGTCCATCCCCTTTCGGATATGTGCTGTTTTCGGCTGCGCTCCGACAATCGCATGGACACAGAATTTTTCTCCGTCCAGCAGTTCAAAAATCGGTACAACAGCGGTGCGGTCCTCATATCCGCGCGGATAGCACTGGACGGCATCAGCCAGCGTGTCAATGCCGAGCTTGTGCAGCAGTTCCGCCTTTTTTGGGCCGATGCCTCGCACAAACCGAACGTCATCCGTCAGCTTCATACGTCGTAATCCCGCACGACTTTGACAACCACGCCGAGAATGCGTGCGTCATCACCGGGAATCGGCGCATAGGCTTCATTTTCCGGCATCAGCCAGACGTGACCGTCTTGTTTCTCCAATCGCTTGCACGTCGCTTCCTCTTCGATGAGAGCAACGACAATCTGTCCTTGCTGGGCGTAGGATTGCTTGCGCACGATGATCGTGTCGCCGCTGAGAATGCCCGCGTTTACCATGGAATCGCCGCGAACGTGCAGGGCGAAATACGAACCGGATTTTCCGTGCAAATCAATGTACAGCATCGCTTGCTGTTCCTCGACCGCCAATATCGGCTGTCCGGCGGCCACACGGCCGAGCAGGGGAACAGCCGTCGTTCCGGTCTGGCCGGTTATTTTGACGGTTCGCGTTTTTCCGGCGCACTGCTCCAGATAGCCTAGTTCGCGCAAATGCTTGACGTGCGCATGAACAGAGGAGGGAGAGCGCAGCCCCACAGCTGCCGCAATTTCCCGCACGGCTGGCGGGTATCCTTCGGACGCGGTATATTCTTGAATGAATTGCAGGATCTGTTTCTGTTTTTCAGAAATCGGACGCATAAGCAAATCTTCCCTTCATGTATTTTCTATTTCTATTGTACCGAAGAGCGAGATAAAAAGCAAACGGATGTTTGGTTTTTTGCCATACGCACAAAAGTTTTTGAACGTTCTATTGGAAAGTGATGGATAGTCCGTAATATTGCAGGGACAATTGCAAAATCCTCTTGTCCCGGACGTAAAAATAATATAAAATAAGATTGAGTAATTTTGCAAGAAAACAGGAATCTGCAAAAAAATGGAGACCTTACATTAGATTGGTTAGAGGAGGAATAGTGATGACGATCAAAGCCGATCTCGGATTTATCAACATCGCGCCAGAGGTTCTGGCTGATATAGCTGGTTACGCAGCAATGAGCTGCTTCGGCGTCAAGGGAATGACCATTCGTTCTGTTTCGGACGGTATTGCTCACCTGCTGCGCCGAGAGAACATGTCACGCGGCGTGCGCATCACGGAGGCAGAGGACGGCGGCGTAAACATTGACCTGCATCTTGCTGTGGAACATGGCGTCAACATTGCGACCATCTGCCGTTCGATTATTAGCGAAGTCCGCTACAATGTAGAGAAAATGACTGGCGTTGACGTAAAGAATGTCGATATTTACGTGGACGCAATCCGTGCGGACTAAATAAGGAGGCAAAACGAATTGTCAAAACTGATAGACGGACAGTTGTTCTGTGCCATGGTCATCGAGGGCGCGCTGTCCATTGAAGAGAAAAAAGACGAAGCAAACGAACTGAACGTTTTTCCGGTGCCGGACGGTGATACCGGCACCAATATGTCGCTGACGATGGCATCCGCAAAGAACGAGATGTCCAAGCAGCTGGACAAGGACATTGATTTAGCAACTGCAAGCAAGATGACCGCTTCGGCTCTGCTGCGCGGTGCGCGCGGAAACTCCGGCGTCATTTTGTCCCTGCTGTTCCGCGGCATGTCCAAGCAGCTCAAAACCTGCAAGGAAGCCAATGGTCAGGATTTGGCACTTGCGCTGCAGGAAGGCGTGCAGGCCGCATATAAGGCAGTCATGAAGCCGGCAGAGGGCACGATTTTGACCGTGTCCCGCGTGGCAGCACAGCACGTGGTTGAGCTGTGCCAGTCCAATCCGGATGCAGGCTGCGGAGATGTGCTGCGTGCTGCACTGGAAAAGGGTCACGAAGCACTGGCTGAAACCACGCATCAGAATCCGGTGCTGGAAAAGGCAGGCGTTGTCGATGCCGGCGGCTTTGGTTTTCTGGCAGTACTGGAAGGCATGAGCGACGCATACAACGGCATTCACAAGCAGCGCAAAATCGCAGAGCCGGAGCCGGAAGCAAAGAGCGGCGCGACCTTCAGCGATATTAAGGATGAAGATATTACCTTTACCTACTGCACCGAGTTTATCGCAGAGCGCCGCGACAAGTCGCGCAATGTACAGCGCCTGCGCACGTTCCTCAACAGCATTGGCGATAGTCTGGTTGTCGTGGAAGATGATGACATCATCAAGGTGCATGTGCACACCGACCAGCCGAACGAGGCACTGGAAGCCGGACTGAAATTCGGTCAGCTGCTCACCGTAAAAATCGAGAACATGCGTCAGCAGCATTCCGCAAAGATTGTAGAGGAAGCTGCCGGACTGGAAAGCACCGCGCGGAAGATCGCAGAACCGGAAAAGAAATATGGTTTTGTATCCGTTGCAGCCGGTGACGGTTTGGTCAACGTATTCAAAGATCTCGGCGTAGATGAAATGGTACAGGGCGGTCAGACCATGAACCCGTCCACAGATGATATTCTGCACGCGATTGACGCCGTTCCGGCTGAAATTGTATACGTTCTGCCCAATAATAAAAACATCATCATGGCAGCGGAGCAGGCTGTTCCGCTGTGCGAGAAAAAGACGGTTGTTATCATCCCGACCAAGAACATCCCGCAGGGCATTTCTGCATTGCTGTCGTTTGACGAGGGCGCGGAGATGGACGAGAACCGTGAGGCAATGCTGGATGCAGCTGCCAATGTTCGTTCGGGTCAGATTACTTATGCTGCCCGCAACTCGGATTTTGACGGCAAGAAAATCAAGGAAGGCGAATACCTTGCTCTGGTTGAGTCCAAGCTGTGCGCAAACAGCCGCAAGCTGGATGACGCCGTCAAAAAGATGCTGCGTGAAATGTGCAAAAAGGATACCGCGTTTGTCAACATCATTTACGGTGCGGACATGACCGAGGAGGACGCAGCCCGCGTCGAAAAGATGGTACACCGCGACTCTCCGGAGGCGGAAGTTACCATCATCAACGGCGGTCAGCCGGTATACTATTTTATTGTTTCAGCAGAAGGTTAATTCATGTCTATTTTTGATATTTTTGCAAAGCTGGAGCAGGAGCAGAAAAACAAGCCTGCCGCCCAGCCCATCGACTGGTTGGTTGTCGGTCTCGGCAACCCCGGAAAAAAGTACGAAAACAACCGCCATAACACCGGCTTTCGCGTGATGGATGCGCTTTGCAGCAAGCACAGTGTGCGCTGTGACCGCTCCAAGTTTCATGCGCTGACCGGTGAAGCGGTTCTCGGCGGGCATCGCTGCCTGCTGATGAAGCCGCAGACCTTCATGAATGCATCGGGAGATGCCGTGGCGGAAGCGGCGGATTTTTATAAGATTCCGCCGGAGCATGTCCTCGTCATTTTTGATGATATTTCACTTCCTGTCGGCGCCCTGCGCATTCGTCCGAAAGGCTCTGCCGGCGGACAAAACGGCGTCAAGAGCATCATCGCCATGATGGGCTCGGAGCAGTTCCCGCGCATCAAGGTCGGTGTCGGCGCCAAGCCGCATCCGGATTATGATTTGGCGGATTGGGTGCTGTCCAACGTCACGGAGGAAGAGCTGCCTGCGATGAACGACGCGGTGGAACGCGCTGTACTCGCAGTGTCTGAACTGATTGCAAACGGTGTGCCTGCCGCAACGCAGAAGTACAACGGCAAGCAGAAGCAGCCGGACACGCACAAGTAAACAAACGCAAAGAATCCGTGTGCCCGCGCGCATACGGATTCTTTTTTTGCGCGCAGGTGCATTTCTTAAGAATTCTTAAGTTGTGTGTACATTTATTGACGTCTCTGTGTCTTTCTGCTATAGTGGGAGCATACAAAACTTTCAGTGGCGGTATCGAGAGCGATAAGTTCGGATATTCCCAAAAAAGAAACTGCTCTGCGGCAGTTTCTTTTTTATTTGACAGAATATAACTCCTCCTGTATAATCTTTGTTACAAAACTTATCAGGAGGATATTATGAACGAACACGACATGGTAGAGGACACCGAGCAGGAAGAGGTGTCCGAACTGGATTATCCGCCGGAGGGTGAGCTGTCCAGTCTGATGCTCATGGGATTTCCAAGTGACCGCATTTATATGGTATATGACTGCGGTGAGGTGTATTACTTCCGCTATCTCGGCAACGAGACATTCGGCATTGATACAGAACTGCTTCTCGCGCAGACGCCGGATGCTGACCACATAGAGGTAGCCAAAAAAGACAAGCTGTATCGCAAACAGGACATCTCCAGCTGTCGGCTGTCACGCAAGCTCAGCGCATCGACACAGCTGGAAAACTGTGGTTCCTTCCACTTTACATATGAAGGAAAGGTACAGCGGTTTATTGTGCTGGAAAAGCCAGCGGAACAGCAGGTGATGGACTTCTTGTCCGATGTTTCTGCTGTTTATCCGCCAAAATCCGATAAGGAATTGGCAAAAGAACAGCAGGAATCCCAAAATACAGAACGAGAACAGGCTCTTTCTGCGGAGCAGAACCCAGAAACCCTGCGCAAGTGTAAAATCATCGGCGGTATCTGTACGGTCTTGGGTGCTTTGCTCATGATCGGAACGTTTGTCATCTGCGATCCATATGATGTTTGGGTCGGCGCCTGCTTCGTGTTTGCACTGATTTGTTTTCTTCTCTGCGTGTGCAAGCCGCTGTATTTTACGCCATGGTTTACCACATCGGAAAACAGCGGCTTATCTATGGTGTCTATGCAGATTGCCTTTGGATCTCCGGTCATTGCTTTGTGTTTCCGAGCACTGTTTGACGTCAACTATTTGTCGTATACCAAGCTGATTGTCTTTTCTGCCATTTTCGGCATCATTCTATCAATCATTTTTCTTATCCGTGACCGTACAAAGACCAATAACGTCAGGATTGCGGCTGTAATTTACTGCCTGATTTTTGCGTTTGGCAGTGTTGGCGAGGCGAATTATCTGCTGGATAGCTGTGAGCCTTACGAAAAATACGTGTGCAACGTGACCCATAAGTACGACGAAAGCGAAAATGATTATACCATCACAGTAGATGCTCACGGAAAGGAGCTGGATTTGGCGGTCTCGGAAGAGGACTTCCAGTCTCTGTCCGTTGGCGACCGCATTCCAGTGTACTTCTATTCCGGTGGTCTTGGCATTCCGTTCGTAGATACTATTAAGTATTGAGTATCAGCCTCGGCTCTCCCTTCGGGAGAGCTGGCATTTGCGTAGCAAATGACTGAGAGGGTGAGCAATCTAACAAGTCTGCATCAGGCGAATCTGAGAGAGTTGATAGTGTATACAAGCTCTCTCTGTCGCTGATATTGCCGGGCATTAAAAACAGGCTGCAATAGATGTTCCCTGCGGAAAAGGAACGTCTGCTGCAGCCTTATTATTTTATTGGAAAAGAAAAAGTCCACTGTAATTTCGAAATTACAGTGGACTTATGGTGGAGACGAGGGGAGTCGAACCCCTGTCCGAAGGTACTTCCTCAAGGACTTCTCCGGGCGCAGTCATTTTATTGGAATTCCCGCTGCTGCACGCCAAATGACAGGCTTACAGGGTTGGTAGCTTCATCATGCATGGGCGGGGCAAAGCTTACCCGCCGCACGTTCACCGCTAAATGACGCTCTGTCCCGAGCCGCGATACTCTCAGGCAGAACGGGCACGCCTAATTAGGCTGCCTGTAAAGAATAATTGTTGTCAGTTAAATTTAGACATTTGAGACTTTTAACGCAGATTCTCACTGCGGCCCGCTATCCCAGATTCCACGCCCCCGTCGAAACCGGTACGTCCCCGGATAGTTCGTGCTGAACGAAAAGAGAGGATTATCTGCGCGCCTTCATCGCGCGTTCGATTTCGCGCTTGGCGTCGCGCTGTGCAGCGGCTTCGCGCTTATCGTACAGCTTTTTGCCCTTGCACAAGCCCAGCTCGACCTTGACGCGCGCGTTCTTAAAGTACAAAGACAGCGGAATCAGAGAATATCCCTGCTGCTTGGTCTTGCCGAACAGCGTCATGATTTCCTTTTTGTGCATCAGCAGCTTGCGCTCGCGCAGCGGGTCTTTGTTGAAGATGTTTCCCATCTCATACGGGCTGACGTGCATGCCCTTGACAAAGATTTCGCCGTCGCGGAAGATGCAGTACGAATCCTTCAGGCTTACCGTGCCCTGACGAATCGACTTGACCTCTGTGCCGAACAGCTCAATGCCGCATTCATAAGCCTCCTCAACGAAATAATCGTGTCTGGCTTTTTTGTTGGCAGTTATTTGCTTTGTGCCTTTTTTTTGTACAGCCATGGCTCCGATCATCCTTTCGTTTCAGTATTCTTTATCATATCGTTTTATGTCTGGAAAGTCAAGAATATTTGCTTAAAATATTGAAAAATCTGTCGCAGATTTTTGCAAAATTCGCCGTGATGAAAATATCCGAAGGAAAACGATGCGGAAACTCTTGTGCTTCACTTAGAAACATCTTATAATATTAGTAAACTGCATCCACATGCTGTACAGCATGATACAATTGAAAAAATGGAGGGCGGATAACAATGAAAATATTGGTTTTGGGTTCTATCAATATTGATTATAACTATTATGTTGGACATATTACGACCCCGAAGGAAACACAGGGCGCTTCTCACATGGAAGTGTTCCCGGGCGGCAAGGGATTGAATCAGGCTGTCACGCTGGCTCGCGCCGGTCTGGAGGTACAGCTCGCCGGTCAGATTGGATCGGATGGACAGGAAATGTTGGACAAGCTCAAGGAGCAGCTGTGCATTGATATCTCTCCGGTACGTGTGGTGGAAGGCCGCACCGGTCATGCCATTATTCAGGTAGATGAAATCGGTCAGAATGCCATCATGATTTATGGCGGCGCCAATCGAACCATTGATAAAGCATACATTGATGATGTGCTGGCGCAGTACGGCGAAGGCGATGTGCTCGTTTTGCAGAATGAGATTTCCTGCCTGCAGTACGCTATCGATGCGGCATATGAGAAAAAGATGTTTATCGTTCTCAATCCGTCGCCATGTACACGCGAATTGCTGCGCAGCGATTTGACCAAAATCTCAATGTTCTGCCTCAATGAGATTGAAGGCCGCTCGATGACGAGCTATGTACAGCCGGGAGATATTCTGATTCGGCTTGCAGAGATGTATCCGAATTCGCAGTTTCTGTTTACGCTTGGTTCGCAGGGCGCATTTTACAAGAACGGTACACGCCAGATATATCAGGCTTCACTGAAGGTTCCTGTCGTAGATTCCACAGCTGCCGGCGATGTGTTCGAGGGCTATTTCCTGGCGGCGTATCTGTACGGGAAAGATGCGGAGGTTGCACTGGAATATGCAACGTATGCTTCGGCATTGTCTGTTACCAAGCGCGGCGCGGCATATTTTTCTGCACCGACAATGGACAAGGTAGAGGAATATCTGATGAATCCAAAGCATCGTCCGGACTTCAATCCGGCGCCACTGGTTTTGGAAAATGCATAATGAAATGTGAAAAATTTCAAAAAGTGTCCGTGCAAGGCGGGGAACTGCCTTGCAGGATGCATTTCAGTATGGTATACTGAAGTGTAAAAAGTTTGTGCGGTGCAGACCGCATGTCAATAGGGAGAAAACTGGAAATGAAACATCTGACGGAGCACATGGCCGTGCTCACGAATATCGAAAGAAAGTAAGGGGGAGCGAAACATGGAAACCGCTGACATTTTGGTTGTCGGTACCGGTGCTGCCGGATTGTTTAACGCATTGCAGCTGCCCGAAAAATACAAGGTTCTGGTCATCACCAAGTCTGAGGCTGATCAGGCAGACTCGTTCCTCGCACAGGGCGGCATGTGCATGCTGCTGGATGACGATGATTATGACAGCTATTTCGAAGATACGATGAAGGCTGGTCATTACGAGAACAACAAAGAATCCGTGGACATCATGATTCGTTCTTCGCAGCATATTGCGCAGGAACTGGTTGATTACGGCGTGGACTTTCAGCGCGATGAGAACGGAAATTTCGAATTCACCCGTGAGGGCGCACATTCCGAGAACCGCATTCTGTTCCACGAGGATCTGACCGGACAGGAAATCACCAGCAAGCTGCTGGCTCGCGCAAGAGAACGCAAAAACATTACCATCCGTGAAAATACCACGCTGGTAGATATCATCTGTGATGAGAAGGCAAATGTCTGCAAGGGCGGCATTATCCGAAACGCAGACGGTACACTGGAAGAAGTCCGCACACAGGCGGTTGTTTTGGCAACCGGCGGTATCGGCGGTCTGTTCCAGTTCTCTACAAACTATCGTCATATTACCGGCGATGCTCTGGCGATCGCTATGCGCCATCACATTGAAGTGGAGCATATCAATTATATTCAGATTCATCCGACCACGCTGTATACCACCAAGCCGGGAAGAAGCTTCCTGATTTCCGAGTCTGTGCGCGGTGAGGGTGCATATCTGTACAACAAGGACGGCGAGCGCTTTGTCAATGAGCTGCTGCCGCGTGACGTTGTATCGCAGGCAATCTGCAAGCAGATGGAGAAGGACGGTCGCCCGTATGTAGAGCTGTCTGTCACCCATCTGGATCCGGACTTTGTCCGCAACCGCTTCCCGAACATCTATCGTCAGTGTTTGAAGGAAGGCTACGACATGACCAAGGAGCCGATTCCGGTTACACCTGGCCAGCACTATTTCATGGGCGGCATCAAGGTAAATTCGGACAGCGAGACCTCGATGGACGGCCTGTATGCAGCCGGTGAAACCAGCTGCAACGGCGTACACGGCAGAAACCGTCTGGCAAGCAATTCCTTGCTGGAGAGCTTGGTGTTTGCAGAGCGTGCAGCCAATCACATTGCAGAGACGGTAGAGGCTGGCAAGCCGATGCCGACAGATGAAATTCCATTTGATCCGGCATTTTATGCGGATATCGACGAGAAGAACCGCACAGAGGTTCTGAAAGCTATTAAGAGAAAGGATGAAGCATTCTATGATCAGTGGCTCGACCATGATGCTTAATATGGACCCGGCCATCATCAACGCCCTGCGCGAGGATGTAACCAGCGAGGATGTCAGCACCAACGCCATTATGCGCCAGCCGCAGCTGGGCAAGGCGGAGCTGATTTGCAAGCAGGATGGTATTATTTGCGGTCTGGATGTATTTGCACGTGTATTTGAGATTCTGGAAGAAGAAGCTCATTTTGAAACAACCTATGCTGACGGCGATGAAGTCAAGAAGGGTCAGCTGATTGGTGTCATTTATGCGGACATTCGCACGCTGCTGACCGGTGAGCGCACCGCGCTCAACTTCCTGCAGCGCATGAGCGGTATCGCGACCAACACCAACAAGATGGTGAAGATTCTGGAAGGCAAGCACACCACGCTGCTCGACACCAGAAAGACAACACCGGGTCTGCGTATCTTTGAAAAGTACGCAGTACGCTGCGGCGGCGCAACCAACCACCGCTACAATTTGTCCGATTGTGTCATGATGAAGGACAATCACATTTGCGCAGCAGGTTCGATCACCAAGGCAGTGCAGATGGCACGAGAGTATGTATCGTTTGTCACGCAGATTGAAGTAGAGTGCGAGACGCTGGAACAGGTAACCGAAGCTGCTGCATGCGGCGCAGACGTTATCATGCTGGATAACATGGACAACGAGACCATGCGCAAGGCGGTCAAGATTATTGACGGTCGCGCAAAGACCGAGTGCTCTGGCAACGTTACCGCAGAGCGCCTGCTGGAAATTGCAGATATCGGCGTGGATTTCGTATCCTCCGGTGCGCTGACCTACGCTTCTCCGGCGATGGATATTTCGCTGAAGAACCTGACAGCACTGTAAGCTGAACAAATAGCAGAAAAGAAAAAGAGCCGCGCGAGCGGCTCTTTTTCATTGACTTTCTAACAATCCAATGCTATGATAATAAAAAAGAGGCACACCGATAGACGGCGCGTCCTCTCATCTAGTGTTTATATGAAAATAATCGCCAAATGTGTAGGAAGCATGGCGGTTATTTTCTTTTTCTGATGTATTCGAGCAGTGCTACGATAAATAAACCCAATGTACCAATTGCAGTCATGCACTGGAATAGTCCTTCATAGGTTACATACACAATATCACCCTCCCTTCTTTAAGAGAGGGCAAGAAAAAGAATCTTTAACTTCCTCTCTGAATAAAATCGGAGAGGACGCGAACCGCCTACCGCTTTATGGTGTGCTCATAGAATAGTATACATAGCTTGTCAGAACCAGTCAATATGATATTTGGAGGAATTTCTCTGATGCTGGAAGCGTTGGAACAAACAGAATAAAAGAGCCGCGCGAGCGGCTCTTTTTTATCGAAACTGAAGAATAATCGCAAAGCCGGTGGTGCCGCCGGAGTGCTGATAATCCTGCGTCACGGTCAGCGTTCCCTGTTTTCTGCCGAGCAGAACCCAGAGCGGTGTCCTGCTGTCGTTGCCGATGGCGGCTTTGCAGTCGGAAAGCTCGAATTGCCCGATGACCCTGCATTCGGACAGCGCGTCAAGATACTCCGGTGCGATGGAGGATGTGATATGTACGACGCGGGTATAGTCCGCATTGCTGCACAGATAAATATCAATAATCGTGCCGACGCGGCGGATAATCAGGCGGTATTTGCCGGATTCCAAATCCGTAAAATCAGCGAGAGACACCGGCTCCGCCCACTTGCGGTTGGTGCAGGTGTGGAGAGCGACCGTAACCTGTGCGGCATCTTCCTTCACGCGAAAGTCAAACGATTTGGTGTCATCTGCAAACAGCTTGAGAATCGAGGCGGAGTCCTGTGCGGTGATATTGCTTTTTCCGACGCGGATTTTTGGTGGTCTGCGTGTGTAAAAAACAATGCCAATCAGCACAGCGGCAACGGCAATTATGAGTAAAATATCAATACCGGGCAATTGTGATTGGTTCATAAAATCATCCCCATTTTGCAAGAATAATTTCAGTATAGCATGCATGCGTGAAAAATGCTACTGTTTGGGCGTGCGCGAAAACAACTCACGAAAGCCGAGGATAAGCAGCAAGATGCCAAATCCGCGGCGCAGCCAATGCATGGGGAGCAGACCTGCGAGCAGAGAAGCTGCCGGCGAGGCGAGGCATCCCGCCAGAATACACCACAGCGCAATTTTTTTCTCAATCAAATGGTGACGGATATGAGAAACCAGTGCTGCGGGCGCACAGCACAGAAAATATAATAAATTGATGCCTGCGGCGGTGTACTGTGGCAGCTGCTGCACCATGGTCAGCCATAAAATGAGCAGCGAACCGCCGCCGATGCCAAAACCCGATAAAATACCGGTTGCCGCACCGATGAAAACCGCCGTCATAACAGCAGCACGGCGCGCACGCCGCCCCAGAGAAGCAGCAAAGCAAAGGCTTTGCGCAGCAGCGGCACGGATACGCGGGAAAACAACAGACCGGAAAACATTCCGCCAAGCACGCCGCCGAGCAGATAGGGCGCAGAAAATCGCAGAGGGAGATTTCCGCTGCGCAGATAAATCAAGACACTGACCGCAGACAGCGGAAAAATGACGGCGACAGAGGTGGCAAACGCTTGTTTCTGCTCCATGCCGAGCCAAGCGGTGAACAGAGGAACGAGAAACAGCCCGCCGCCAGCGCCGAAAAAGCCGTTTGCCGCTCCGGCGCATGTGCCGATAATCAGACATTTGGTGCGTTCCTGCATAGGCATCTCCTTTCTGCGGGGATAACAAAAGGCACATCAGCCATGGACTGATGTGCCTGTATTGTTTGCAAAACAATTGCGTTTTATACGCGCTTATACCATCGGGCAGGAGCAGGAGAACATGCGGGTCTTGCCGGTCTCTACATCTCCGGCGCAAACGGAAACTTCCTCAGCCGGCAGGTTGGTTACGATGCAGGAAAAATCTACATAGCCGCCCTGTGCCTTGATGGCAGCAACGTCGCAGGAAAACAGCTCGGTGCCGGTGGTTACCGTCTGACCAGCCTTGACGTGCAGCTGAAAATCATGGTGCTGTGCCTCCATGTCAGCGGTGAGCAGCAGCTCAATGTCATGCTCGCTGTCGAACAGGGTGACAGCATGGTCGGAAACGCGGGTGATAACGCCGTTGCACGGAGCGACAACCGTGTTGTTGTTCGGGAAAATGGCGATGCCTTCGCCGAGGGTGCGGTCGCTCAGGCTGTGGTGAACAGCTTCAATCGGAACGCATTTGCCGGTGGCCGGAGCCATAAAATCAAACGTAGCAGTAGTCATTATGAATCTTCTCCTTTAGAAGAAATGTGAAATATCATTGAGATATGGAATTGTCCTTCCATACACCCCTTTTTTGGTGCACGAATAGTTTCGCACATTTCTTCTGCAGATGCAATAGGCGGTTTTGACAAAGAAAAACGCTTTGGTAGAATTGTCTGTTGTTATCCTGAACAACTTGGTAAAACGTTACAAAATGGCAGTGAAATTATGATTGATATACACAAAATAACAGTGGGAAAATTGTGCAGAAACACAAATCCCCTTCTCCGTTCAGAGAAGGGGAAAATCATTACGGCTGTGCTGTTAAAATAGAGCGCAAACTGTCTCCTGAAAAAGAATCCAGAACAGTTTCCAACTGTTTTGCGCTGTCAGGAAGCGTGATGTCAGAGTTCTTCGACAAAACAGTGATGCCCGCTTTGACTTCGTCAAAAGCAGATACCGCATCCGGCAGCATGTCAATGAGCGCGTCGCGCAGGTCGGTATCCGTCGTAGAAGCATCGCTCAGCATGTCGTTGAGCGTATCCGCCATGGTGTGATAGGATGAAGCCGCTTTTTTGAAGTGCGCCTGCGCATCGGCAAGCTCGTCCGGTGCTTGGACATGAGCGAGCGCGTCGATGGGTGCGGTCGCAGCATCGAGCATAGACTGCAAAATGGTGCGGTTGTCGATGCCGCTTGCCTGCTGCTTGGCAATGTCCTGAAACAAATCGGTTTCTATGCGATACAGCTCGTTCAGGGCGTCGGTCAAATCCTCGGTATATTGCGCAAGCTGCTGCTGACGCTTTACTTCCGCTTGATATGCACGCCACTTGCTGATGCCCGCCATACAGCAGATGCCGATGATGGCGGCGCAGACAAAACACAGGGCAATGCTTACAATCTGTCTTTTTTTCACGGTTACTTGGCTTTGAGCTCGCCGGTAGCCTGTGCAGTCAGATATGCTGTGATAAAGCCGTCAATATCGCCGTCCATGACTGCGTCGATGTTGCTGTTTTCAAATCCGGTGCGGGTGTCCTTGGCCAGCGTGTACGGCATAAAGACATAGGAGCGAATCTGGCTGCCCCATTCGATCTTCTTCTGATCGCCCTTGATGTCGGAGATTTTGTCCAAGTGCTCACGCTCCTTGATTTCCACCAGCTTTGCGCGCAGCATCTTCATACAGTTGTCGCGGTTCTGGAACTGGCTTCGTTCGGTCTGGCAGCTGACAACGATGCCGGTCGGCTTATGCGTCAGACGAACGGCGGACGAGGTCTTGTTGATGTGCTGACCGCCTGCACCGGAGGAACGGAACACCTGCATGTCGATTTCTTCCGGACGGATATCAACTTCCGTGTCATCGTCGATTTCCGGCATAACCTCAACTGCGGAGAACGAGGTGTGGCGGCGGCCGGACGAGTCAAACGGAGAGATGCGAACCAGACGGTGTACGCCGGATTCACTCTTGAGGAAGCCGTATGCGTTTTCGCCTTCGATCAGAATAGAAGCGGACTTCAGGCCGGCGTCATCGCCTTCCAGATAGTCCAGAATCTTATAGCTGAAGCCGTGGCGCTCCGCCCAGCGGGTGTACATGCGATACAGCATGTCGCACCAGTCCTGTGCTTCGGTTCCGCCTGCACCGGCATGGAACGAAAGAATCGCATTGTTTGCATCGTACTCGCCGAGCAGCAGCGTAGCCAGCTTGCGGCGCTCCAGCTCATCGTTCAGCGCGTCAAAGCCCTCGCGCAGCTCGTCGATCATGGAGTCGTCATCCATCTCGATGGCGAGGTCGCACAGCGTCAGCAGATCTTCCTGCTGGCCGCACAGGTTATGATAACCTTCAATCTTGTCCTTGAGCGCCTTGGTGCGCTGCAGGATTTTCTGAGATTTTTCCGTGTCGTCCCAGAAGCCCGGCTCGGAGGCGCGGTTTTCCAGTTCTTCTACCTCTTCCGCAGCGTGCTCGAGGTTGTACGCCTGACCAAGCTCCTCGATGGCAGGCTTGAGATCGTGCAGCTTCTGGCGGTATTCTTCAAATTCAATGAGTGCCAAAGTAAATTCTCCTCACAAATAAAAAATCATATGTTCTTAACTCTATATTATAGTGAAAGCGGGGAGAGAAGTAAAGAATTTTTTGTGTTATGAAACAAAATACGGTTTATTCACAAAAATTTAGTTTTTCTTACAATGGATTTGTGTTATAATGCAAAGTGAATGGCTGAACGAGTGCGCAAGGGCAAACTTTTTCGGTCTGATTTTAGAGAGGAACTTGATTCATGGGGTTTTTAGACAAGATTTTTGGCACACACAGTGACCATGAGCTCAAGCGCATCCGTCCGATTGCGGACAAAGTCGATGCGCTGGAGGAGGAATACAAGAAGCTGACAGACGCGCAGCTGCGCGGAAAGACCGACGAATTCAGAAAGCGCTATCAGGAAGGTGAGACGCTGGATGATCTGCTGCCGGAAGCATTTGCCACCATGCGAGAGGCTGCTTGGCGCGTGCTCGGCATGCGCCATTACCGCGTACAGGTCATCGGCGGCATTGTGCTGCATCAGGGCCGTATTGCGGAAATGAAAACCGGTGAAGGCAAAACGCTCGTGGCAACGCTGCCGGCATATCTGAATGCCATTGCGGGAAAGGGCGTGCACATCGTCACCGTCAACGACTATCTGGCAAAACGAGACAGCGAGTGGATGGGCAAGGTTTACCGCTTCCTCGGCTTGACGGTTGGATTGGTTGTTCATGCCGTTCCGCCGGATCAGCGCAAGCCGATGTACGATGCGGACATTACCTATGGTACAAACAACGAATTTGGTTTTGACTATCTGCGTGATAACATGGCGATTTACAAAAATCGCATGGTACAGCGCGGACATTTCTTCGCCATCGTCGATGAGGTGGACTCCATCCTGATTGATGAGGCGCGCACACCGCTGATTATCTCCGGTCAGGGAGATAAGTCTACCGATATGTATGAGCGCGCAGAGAGCTTTGTCAATCGTCTCAAGTGCTACCGCATCAAGGAGACCGATGACAAGCTGGATTTGGAAGCAGAGGGCGAGCGTCTGCGCTTGGAAGAAGAGGAACGCAAGGAAAATCCGGAAAAGGCAAAGCCAATGACGGACGAGGATCGTCAGATTCTCGAACAGCTGCGCGCAGACTATGTCGTTGATGAAAAGGCAAAGACCGCTGTGCTGACGCCGATGGGTCAGAAAAAGGCGGAGCAGTACTTTGGCGTGGAAAATCTGGCGGATCCGGAAAACTCGACGCTGGCGCATCACATCAATCAGGCGCTGCGTGCGCACGGCATTATGAAGCTGGACGTTGACTATGTCATCCGTGACGGCGAGATTATCATTGTCGATGAAAACACCGGCCGTCTGATGTTCGGCAGACGCTACAACGAGGGTCTGCATCAGGCGATTGAGGCAAAGGAGCATGTCAAGGTACAGCGCGAGAGCAAGACGCTGGCAACGATTACGTTCCAGAACTACTTCCGCATGTACGGCAAGCTGTCGGGTATGACCGGTACGGCACTGACCGAGGAAGATGAGTTCCGCGAGATTTATAAGCTGGACGTCATCGAGATTCCGACCAACAAGCCGATTGCACGAAAAGACAATTCCGATGCCGTATACCGCACCGAAGCGGGCAAATTCCGTGCAGCCATTGCAAAGATTCAGGAGTGCCACGCCAAGGGTCAGCCGATTCTGGTCGGCACGGTATCCATTGAAAAGAGTGAATTGCTGTCCAAGCTGCTCAAGAAGGAGGGCATTGCACACAATGTCCTGAACGCAAAGTTCCATGAACAGGAGGCGGAGATTGTCGCACAGGCGGGTCGTCTGGGTGCAGTTACGATTGCCACCAACATGGCTGGCCGTGGTACGGATATCGTGCTCGGCGGCAATGCGGAAAATATGGCGGTTGCTGCCCTGCGCAAGGCAGGCTTTGACGAACCGGTTATCACGGAAGCTACCGGCTATGCAGAGACCGAGGACGAGGAAATTCTGCGTGCGCGCGAAGAATATCAGCGTCATTTGGCAGAATTTAAGAAGCAGACCGATGAAGAGGGCGAGCGCGTGCGCGCTGCCGGCGGTTTGTATATTCTGGGCACAGAGCGACATGAATCCCGCCGCATTGACAACCAGCTGCGCGGCCGTGCCGGCCGTCAGGGTGACCCAGGTGAATCCAGCTTCTATATTTCCATGGAAGATGATTTGATGCGTCTGTTTGGTTCTGAGCGCGTCATGGGTATGCTGGATAAGATGGGCATGGACGATGACACGCCGATTGACCAGAAAATGCTGTCCGGTGCCATCGAGAGCGCACAGAAGAAGGTTGAGTCGAGAAACTTCCAGATTCGTAAAAACGTTCTGCAGTATGATGACGTGCTCAATACCCAGCGCGAAGTGATTTACAAGCAGCGTCAGGATGTTCTGGACGGCGCCGACCTGAAGGAATCCATTTTGAGCATGATTGACAGCGTCATCGAGACAACCGTGCACGGCGTACTCGGGGAAAAGACGTATCTGGAGCCGAGCGATGTGGAGGACATCCGCAAGCATTTCTTGGGACTGTTCCTGACGCCGGAGGATTTGAAGTTTACCAATGAAGAGCTGGATGATATGGCGCCGGAGGCTCTCATCGAAGAAATTCGCGAGATTGCCCATGCGGTATATCAGGCGAAGGAAGAAGATGTCACGCCGAATATCATGCGTGAGCTGGAGCGCGTCATTCTGCTGCGCAATGTAGATGAAAAGTGGATGGAACACATCGACGCGATGACAGAGCTGAGAAACGGTGTCCGCCTGCGTGCATATGCGCAGCGCGATCCGGTTGTTGAATACAAGCGCGAAGGCTCGGATATGTACGATCAGATGATTGCGCTCATCCGAGAAGATACCGTTCGCATGATGTATACGGCACGCGTCCGCGTACACGGCGAAGAGCCGAAGCGCGAACAGGTTGCCCGCGAGACCGGTGCATCCGGTGCGGAGGGTGAAGAAAGCGTGTCCAACACGCCGCGCAAGGCAATCAAAAAGCCGGGCAGAAATGATCCGTGCCCGTGCGGCAGCGGCAAGAAGTACAAGAAGTGCTGCGGCCGCAATGAGTAAAAATAAAAGGGTAGGCGAAACGCTGCATGAAACAACATAAGAGTTATCTGTTTCTTGTACTGATTGCGGGCGTGTGCGGCGCAGTGCTGCGCGGCATGAGCCTGCTGTATGGCTATGAGGGTGAATCAGGGCTTCCGGTTGCCGGCTATGTGCCGGCAACCGCCCTGCTGGTGCTGACGGTTGGATTTGTTATCGTGTCCGCTGTGCTGTGCCGCACATGGTATGGCGGACAGGAGTATGCCTATGAACAGCTGTTTTCCCATTGCTCCGGTGTCAGCCGCGCGCTGTGCATGCTGTTTGGCATCGGCATGGCAGTGGTATCGGTTTTGGGGCTGGTGTATTTGCCGGCGCAGCTGTTGGAAGAATCGACTATTATGGGCGATCAGCTGATTGCGCCGAGCATGGTCATTGTCTGCGCAACCGGTATCACATGGGCACTTGGATTGCTCACCGGCATCGGCCTGCTGCTGCTCGCAGCGGGAAATAACAAAGCGGTGTCCAAAAAGACCGGCTGCTATACCATTATCCCGATGTTCTGGGGATGCTTGGATCTCATTATGGTGTATCATGACAACAGCGCCAATCCGGTGCTGTCCGATTACACCTATCAGTTGGTTTTGATTGTCGCTGTCATGCTGGCATTCTACAGCATGAGCGGATTCCTGTTTTCCACGGGATGCGCACCGCGGTTTTTTGTTTCCGCAGGTGCCGCTGTTTATCTGGCGCTGACCAACGCGGGCGGTCTGCTGGTGTGGGAGCTGCGTGCCAATTCCGATCTGGGCATTCTGCGCTACTTCGGCGTCTCGACGACATTCCGCGCGGGAATGTACTTGCTCGCCGGTGTGTATCTGCTGGTGCTTTTGGCTCGTGCGCTGCGCATTGCGCCGCTTCCGCCGAAGCAGGAACAGCCGGAGCAGCCGGAACAACCACAAGAAGCATAAAGAAAAAAGGCTGTTTTTCAAACGAAAAAACAGCCTTTTTGTGTGTAAAACATGTTATCTTTCGGGGATTCCCATGTAATTGAGTGCAAATGCCTGTTTGGGCAGCGGCTTGCCGGTTTGTACGGCGTCATAGCAGGATTCCATGAGATGGGCGGCCGGACGCTGCGCACTGTTGAGAATCTGGAAGTAATCCGTGTAGCGGCGCAGATGCGGTGTCGAAGCATCAATCCAAGGCTGGTGGCTGTGGTTGGTGCAATCTGCATCCAGCGGCGTCAGCGGGCGGATTAAGCTGGAGAAATCTCCGGAAATATGGAGACGGTGTTCCAGCCATGACAAAACCGAGTGTCTGCGTCCGGAACGGTCGCGCAGCATGTGCTGTACATGAATCATCGAACGCATCGACGCTTTGACTGCGGAAACCGGCACGCGTGTGCCGTATACGCTCCAAATGGCGCGTGATAAGATGGTTCCGATGATGGTCGCCGTCTTGTTGTCATATGACAGAAGCATATGCGCCGGATAATCCGCCGGATTTCCGCCGTGTGCGGCTGCAATCAGGGCGCGGTCAAGCTCCGCCTCGCACAGATTGTGCTGAGCGGACAGCGACAGCTGCGGATACAGCGGGTCGATGCGGTAATTGGCGATGTACGTCACAAACGGATGGACGGTGCGGTCGAGAATATAGTGACAGCAATAGCCGAGCAGATACGCCGTTGCTTCCGGCGTGCGGCTGCGCGCACATTCGTCGGTCAGCGCCTGAAACATGCGGCCGATGCGCTCCTCGTGCATCCGGTGACCGATGCGGTTGATATTGTTTTCCGCCAGTGGACGGTGAAAAAATAAGATGTCCGGCCCTTGCGCGCCCCAGCGAAAAGCGAGCGGAGCCGCTTGAATGGCTTTGACAAGATAGGGCTGGGCGTCGTGCAGGGCAGAGTCTGCAAATATAAAATGAGAGACAAGCGCAGGCATTGCGATTCCTCCAAAATCAATGGGTATATAAAGAATGTGTAACGGAATTGTAATCTTTGTTCCTGTTTATTATAGAATGCTTTTCACAAAAAGTACACACAGACATATTCCAAAATTCGGCGGAAAATCAGGGGGGAATTCCGTTACACTGACTACACAAGGATGCTTGTCAGAAGATGTAAACAGGTGTATACTATAAAAGTATGTAAAAATAACCGGGGTGACCAAATCATCCCGCAGGATAGATTAAAGGAGCGTAACACATGAAAATTGGTATTGTCGGATTGCCGAACGTGGGAAAAAGCACCCTGTTCAATGCCATCACGAATGCCGGCGCGGAGTCGGCGAATTATCCGTTCTGCACCATCGACCCGAATGTCGGCATGGTAAGCGTGCCGGATGAACGTCTGGATAAGCTGAGCGAAATGTATCAGCCGCCCAAGACCATTCCGGCTGTTGTAGAATTTGTTGACATTGCCGGTCTGGTGCGCGGTGCATCCAAGGGCGAAGGCTTGGGCAACAAGTTCCTGTCTCATATCCGAGAAGTGGATGCCATCGTGCATGTTGTTCGCTGCTTTGACAACCCGAACATCATTCATGTTGAGGGCAGCATTGACCCGCAGCGCGACATTGAGACCATCAATCTGGAGCTGATTATGTCGGATATGGAGCTGCTGGAGCGCCGCATTGAGCGTTCCAAGAAGCTCGCAAAGGGCGACAAAAAGTACAATGCGGAAATCGAAGTGTTCCAGCGCCTGTACGATCATCTGGAGGGCGGCAACACCGCACGCACCTTCTCGGAATTTGAGGAACAAAAGGAACTGATTGACACCGTCGATCTGCTGACCTCCAAGCCGGTTATCTATGCGGCAAACGTGGACGAGAACGGCTTCACCGGCGATGAGACCGAGAATGCGCGTCTGGCAGCGGTTCGCAAGATTGCGGAGGACGAAGGCTCGATGGTACTGCCGATCTGTGCGCAGATGGAACAGGACATTGCCAGCCTGGAGGACGACGAGAAGGAACTGTTCCTGTCCGAGCTGGGTCTGGAGGAATCGGGTCTGGATCGTCTGATTCGCGTCTGCTATGACCTGCTCGGTCTGATGAGCTTCCTGACTGCAGGCCCGAAGGAAGTGCGTGCATGGACCATCAAGAAGGGCACGAAGGCACCGCAGGCTGCCGGTAAAATTCATACCGACTTTGAGCGCGGCTTTATCCGCGCAGAGGTTGTTTCCTTTGATGATTTGATGGCTTGCGGCTCGCTCGTTGCAGCAAAGGAAAAGGGTCTCGTTCGCTCGGAAGGCAAGGAATATGTCATGCGTGACGGCGATATCGTAGAGTTCCGTTTCAACGTATAACGCATAAAGATTCTCGCCGCTATCCAAAAGTAATCAAAACGACATGGAATTGTTTCGGAATTGTAATTGCATTTTGCTGTGCAATGCACTATGATAGGTTCATAGTCCGGCCGTGCGCCGGAAACGGAAATGATTTCGTATGCGGGAAAGATTGATTGAAAAGATAGGCAGGAGGTTATAAAACTGCATGGATGATAAGAAGCAGTCTGGGGCAACTCCAGAACAGAACGGTGTAGGAGAAAGCACCAAGGGTTTTCCCATCGTCAGCAAAGAGGACGCAGACAATGCAGCGGCCTTTGAGATGAAGAAAAAGACAAAGGACGGCAATTGGGAAACGGCAATTCCGGTCAATGTAACCGGCGGCGATGTTGTAGAGCCGGAAACAGCCGCACCGGAGGAGCCGGAAGCTGCAGCAGATGCATCGGACGACAAAACGATGAAGATTGCAGCAGTAAAAATTGATGACGAGGCAGAGCAGCCGAAGGAACCCCCGCGCCGTGCAGCGCAGGAGGAAACCCAGCCGTTCGAGCCGATTGCACAGACCGACGGCGGCTCCGGAAACGGCAAAAAGCCGCGCGCGGAGAGAAAATCCGGCGGCGGCATGGGCAAGCGCATTGCCGCTGTCATCGCGGGTGTTGTTGTCGTTGCAGTCGTTGCGCTGAGCGTATATACCTATACATACGGCAAGATTTTTCCGGGCGTAAAGGTCGCAGACGAATACAAGCTCAGCGGCATGACGCAGGAACAAGCTGCAAGCTATATTTCCAGCGATGTACAGAACGGCGTGCTGGAGCAGAGCATCGAGCTGAGCGGCAAGGATACCGTCAGCGGAGAGGAAAAGACCTACGAGATCAAGCTGTCTGACGTTGCGAAATCCGTTGATGCGCAGACCTCGGCACAGCAGGCATATCAGATGGGCCGTGAGGGCGGATATTTCCAGCGCGTTTCTACCGTACTGGGCTGCCTGTTTGGCGGACGGGATATTTCACTGAACGCTACGCTGAAGGACGGCGCAGTGGAGAAGCAGGTAGATAAAATCGCGGAAGATCTGGCGTATGAACCGACCCAGCCGAGCTGGAAGGTGGACAAGGACGCGAAGAAGCTGATTGTGGACACCGGCAAGCAGGGCAATGAGTTTGACAAGAGCAAGGTGGTCAAGGACATTTCGGCACAGGCGCAAAGCGTAGAGCTTGAGCCGTACACCATTGAAACCTATGAGAAGGATCAGGATAAGCCGGATGCGGCTGCCATTGCCAAGGATGTCAACACAGAGGCAAAGAACGCAACCGTCAACAAGAAAGACGGCAAGACCATTGAAGAAGCGGTTGACGGCGTAAAGGTAGAAGAAAGTGCCATTTCTTCCGCTATCGGCGATGCGAGCCAGCAGAGCTACAGCATTCCGGTTGAACTGACCAAGGCAGAGGTCACCAAGGCAGATCTGGAGCCGTTGCTGTTCCGAGATGTACTGGGCTCGACCACGACGTATTACAACGGCGGTCAGGCAGGCCGTACCACCAACGTTCGTCTGGCGTGCAATTCGATTGACGGAACCATTTTGAATCCGGGCGAAGAATTCTCGTACAACGATATTGTCGGTGAGAGAACCGCATCGAGAGGATACCGCTCCGCGATTATCTTCTCCAACGGCTCGGAGGTAGACGGACTGGGCGGCGGTGTTTGTCAGGTATCGTCGACGGTGTACATGGCTGTGCTGCGCGCCGATCTCAAGGTAACCGAGCGCTACAACCATCAGTTCCAGATTTCGTACACGCCGATTTCGCAGGATGCTGCGGTATATTGGGGCAGCAAGGACTTTAAGTTTGTCAATGATACCCCGTATCCGATTAAGGTCGTTGCAAGCTCCGGCGGAGGTACGCTGACGGTCAAGCTGTATGGCACTAAGACATCGGACAAGACCATTTCTTTCTCCAGCAAGAGCTATACCAGCGGCAAGTATAAGTACGCTTCGCTGTATAAGACCGTGACGGAGAACGGAAAGACCACAACCACAAAGGTAAACAGCAGTGCATATCTGCTGAACAAGAAATAAAGACGACGAAGAAACGCCGCACAGGGAGAATGACATGGGCAGCAAAAAACAGCGTTTGAACAATGTATATGGCAGCAAGGTCGCTGCCAGACAGGATTTGATGCAAATGCTGCTGCCCACACTCGGTGCGGCGTTTCTGTTTTTGGCACCGGCGTTTTTGATTTCTGTCGCGCTGCGCATTGTGTGCTTTGATCCGTCAAGCATGGAGATCCGCGCCGCCCTGACCTATGGGCAGCTTGCCGAGGCGCTGGCGGCGTATGGCGCGGCGCAGCTGTTTATCACGATGCCGCTGTATTACGGCATGACGCAGTTTTGTGCATGGCGGCGCGCGGGCGCGCGGGTGCAGGCGTCCGTGATTTTGCTGTGCTTTACGTCCATACGGCTGTATGTGCGGTCGATTTGGATGGCACTGATTCAGCTGCTGTACGCAGTTTTGTGGTTGATTCCATGCGCGGCAATTTGTCTGGCGGGCGCGGCGCTGTATCAGTATGTCCTGCCCACAACGACGGGTTATTTGATTTTTATGGAGCTTGTCATTGTTGCGAGCATTTGGTATGCGGCGATGCTGCTGCCGTATCAGTGCGGCTATTCTCTGATGGCAGAGCGGCAGAACATGAGCTGCTGGCGTGCTGTGCGCACGGCTGCCAAGAGCTGCCACGGACATCGGTTCGAGTTTTTTTATCTGATGCTCAGCTTTCTGTTCTGGATGATTCTTTCGGTTGTCTTTGGCGGACTGCTGCTCATCGTTGTGTGTCCGTATTTTTTGCTCGCTCTGTATCATTTGTTTGACCGCATTCGCGGCGTGGAAATCCGCGTTTCGCGCAGATCGCAGGAGAACAGCACAGACGATACAACCTAAAGCACGGCAGAGCACGGCTCTGCCGTGTCTTTTTTTGCGTGCGCGGTGAATTTTTTTTCGTAAAACACAGGAAATTTATCAAAATAACTTGATGATACGCCCTGTTTTGGTATATGATAATAAGTAATAGTATGAAGTGAAGGAGCGATTTCGTTGGAGAAAAAACCGTTTTATATAACTACTCCGATTTACTACCCGTCTGATAACCTGCACATCGGTCATTGCTACTGTACCGTGGCAACCGATACCATGGCTCGCTTTAAGCGCCTGAAGGGCTATGATGTCATGTTCCTGACCGGTACGGATGAACACGGTCAGAAGATTGAGGACAAGGCAAAGGAAGCCGGTGTGACGCCGAAGGAATTTGTCGATAAGATTGTAAGCGGCGTCAAGGATCTGTGGAAGCTGATGAACATTTCCAATGACCGCTTTATCCGCACGACCGATCCGTATCATGAAGAAGCCGTACAGAAGATTTTCGAGCGCCTGAAGAATCAGGGCGATATTTACAAGTCTGTATACAAGGGCAAGTACTGCAAGCCGTGTGAGTCGTTCTGGACCGAGACACAGCTGGTAGACGGCAAGTGTCCGGACTGCGGCCGCGAGGTTGTAGACGCAGAGGAAGAAGCATATTTCTTCCGTCTTTCCAAGTATCAGGATCGCATCATCAAGCTGTACGAGGAGCATCCGGATTGGCTGGAGCCGTCCTCTCGTGCGCATGAGATGCTCAACAACTTCATCAAGCCGGGTCTGGCAGATACCTGTGTATCCCGTACCAGCTTTAACTGGGGTGTTCCAGTGCTGTCTGATCCGAAGCACGTCGTATACGTATGGATTGACGCGCTGACCAACTACATCACGGCGCTGGGCTATGAGAACGAACAGTACAACGACTTTGAGAAGTTCTGGCCGGCTGACGTTCATTTCATCGGCAAGGAAATTGTGCGTTTCCACTCGATTCTGTGGCCGGCAATTCTGATGGCGCTGGATCTGCCGCTGCCGAAGAAGATTTACGGCCATGGCTGGCTGCTGCTGGACGGCGGCAAGATGTCCAAGTCCAAGGGCAACGTTGTCGATCCGGTCTTTCTGTGTGAGCGCTACGGCGTAGATACCCTGCGTTACTTCCTGATGCGCGAGTTCCCGTTCGGTTCTGACGGTGCGTTCTCCAATGAGGCACTGATTAACCGCATCAACTCGGATCTGGCGAACGATTTGGGCAATCTGGTTTCCCGTACCGTTTCCATGGTCGAGAAATATTTTGACGGCACGCTGCCGGCTGAGCAGACTGCCGATGCACTGGATGACGAGCTGGTTTCGATGGCTTCCGCGCTGCGTGATAAGTATGACGACATCATGGAGTCTTACGCATTCCAGGACGGTCTGATTGAGATCTTCAAGGTTGTCTCTCGTGCAAACAAGTACATTGATGAGACCGCTCCGTGGGTACTGGCAAAGGATGAGTCAAACAAGCCGCGTCTGGCTCGCGTCATGTACAACCTGCTGGAAACCATCCGCATTTGCGGCATCCTGCTGACCCCGTACATGCCGGATTCTGCCGAGAAGATTCGTGAGCAGATCGGTGCAGATACGGATGTATACAACTGGGAGACCGCCGGCGTATATGGTTCTCTGCCGCAGACGGTTACCGTACACAAGGGTGCTGCTCTGTTCCCGCGCATTGACATGAACAAGGAACTGGCATTCCTGGAAGACCGCATGGCAAAGCAGAAGAAGGCAGCAGAAAAGGCTGCCAAGAAGGCGGAAAAGGCTGCGAAGAAGGACGAGAAAAAGCTGGAAGGCGTTATGATCGGCATTGACGATTTTGCCAAGGTTGAACTCAAGACCGCAAAGATTCTGTCCTGTGAGCCGGTGAAGAAGTCGGACAAGCTGCTGTGCCTGCAGGTTGAGCTGGGTGAGGAAAAGCGCCAGATTGTCTCCGGCATTGCCGAGTATTACAAGCCGGAAGACATGGTCGGCAAGACCGTGATTGTTGTCTCGAACCTCAAGCCGGCAAAGCTGCGCGGCGTAGAGAGTCAGGGCATGATTCTGGCAGCAGATACGCCGGATGGCGTACAGGTTGTCTTTGCAGACGGCATTCCGTCCGGCTGCAAGATCAGATAAACAAAACATTCCTTCGGATGGAAGGATGAAAGGAAGGCTCGATGATTCCGCAACGGGATTTTCGAGCCTTCTGTATCTGCAATTTTTTTCTCTTTTTTTCAACAATCTCTTGACCTTCCACCTTGTGGAAGCTGTATAACTAAGAAAACAGAGAACACAGGGAGGATTTTCGATGAAGATCAAGCAGGTGGAGGAGCTGGTCGGCATCACCCGCAAAAATATCCGGTTCTATGAGGAACAGGGATTGCTGCAGGTGGCGCGGGCGGATAATGGATACCGCGAATATCATATGCAGGACGTCCGCAGGCTGCAGCAGATTCGGCTGCTGCGCAAGCTGTCGGTTCCGCTGGAAGATATTCGGGCATTGTTTGCCGGAACGCTTCGGCTGGATACCTGCCTCTCACGGCAGACCATGCAGTACGAGAGGCAAAAGCGCGACCTTGACCAGATGACGAAATTTTGCGAGATGCTGATGCAGGAAAATGCTTCGCTGGAATCTCTGGATGCGGAGCTCTGTCTGGAACGGATGGAGCGTCTGGAAAAGGAGGGAACCAGTTTTATGGATGTCAACAAAACCGATGTACAAAAGAAGCGCAGAAACGGTGCCGTGCTTGGCGCGGCGTTTATGATCTGCGTGATGCTCGCGGTGATTGCGCTTGTTTTGTGGGCGAACACACAGGAGGAAATCCCAATGCCTGTTTTGGGCATTGGAATTGGGATTCCCGTCGTCATGATCGTTGGCGTGCTGGCTGCCCTGCGCAGCAGACTCAGAGAAATCAAAGGAGGAGAAGAAGATGAAGCTGCTAAGTATTGAGTACATCCCGGGTGCAGAAATCGAGGCACTGGGAATGGTAAAAGGAACCATCGTTCAGACCAAAAATGTCGGAAAAGACTTTATGGCAGGCATGAAAACATTGGTCGGCGGAGAGATTGTCGGCTACACGCAGATGCTGGAAGAGGCACGGCAGATTGCCGTCAAACGCATGGTGGATGAGGCAAAGGCACTGGGTGCGGATGCCATCATCGGCGTGCGGTATGGCTCTTCACAGCTCATGGCAGGTGCTGCGGAAGTGATTGCGTATGGTACGGCGGTGCGTATTCTGAACAAGTAAGAAAGGAAACAGATATGCTGTTTGATACCCATGCACACTATGATGACAGTTGGTTTGATGCGGATCGGGATACGCTGCTCCGGTCCATGCAGGAACACAACGTCGGGTTGATTCTCAATCCGGGCTGTGATGTGGAGACGTCCAAAACGGCGGTGCGGCTGGCGCATACCTATGATTTCATGTATGCGGCGGTCGGCATTCATCCGGAGTACAGCGTCGGCGTCACGGACGCAGACATTGACATTATTCGCACCTTGGCGGCAGAACCGAAGGTCAAGGCGATTGGTGAAATCGGCTTGGATTATTATTGGGAGAAGCGTTCGCCGGAGACCACGCCGCCGCGCGAGCAGCAGAAAATCCTGCTGCGCAAACAGCTGGAGCTGGCGCGGGAGCTGCACATGCCGGTCATCATTCATGACCGAGAGGCGCACGAGGACTGTTTTGATATTGTCAAAGAGTTTTCCGACCTCAAAGGCGTGTATCACTGCTATTCCGGCAGCTTGGAAATGGCGAAGGAAATCGTCAAGCTGGGGTGGAATCTGTCGTTTACCGGCGTCATCACCTACGGCAAGGCAAAAAAAGCCCGCCGCGTCATCGAAGGTCTACCCATGGACCGCATCATGATTGAGACAGACAGCCCGTATCTCACGCCGGAGCCGGAACGGCTTGCGGAAGGCCGCGTTCGCAACAGCTCGCTGTTTGTGCATCGGGTGGCGGAGCAAATCGCCAGCTTTAAGGGCTTGACCGTGCAGGAAGTAGAAGATATAACGACACAAAACGGAAAAGCGTTTTTTGGAATTGCATAACGAACAAACAATGACCGATAAGTGGCACATGCGTGCTGCTTGTCGGTTTTTGTACAGAAAAAGTTGAAAAATACTAGAAAAACATGTGCAAAAATGTCGTTTGTATGGCAGGGAAAACGTTGTATATATTTCAGGGTATTGATTGACAAACGGAGATTGATTTTGTATAATATAAATAAATATAGAAGCGTATGTGAAACGCTGAAAGGAGTAGCTAATATGAAAAAGAGATTGATTAGTCTGCTGTTAGCGGGATGTATGACAGCAATGCTTTCGGTTGCTGCATTTGCAGCGGATACGACGGGGGCTGATGCAAAGGATGACGAAGCTTCCCTGAAGCCGCCTGTATCTGTGGTATTTAAGGATGTACCGGCAGATGCTTGGTACACACCGAGTGTGCAGTACGTATATAACCATGATATTATGATCGGTGTTTCTGCCGACAGATTTGCACCGGAAGTTGGTTTTAACCGCGCAATGGTTGTGCAGACCATGTACAACCGCTCCAGCGACAAGACCTTTAACAAGAATGCTGCACCGGCATTTACCGATGTCACCAACAAGAATCTTTGGTTCTATGATGCAGTCCAGTGGGCAGCACAGAGAGGCGTTATCGCTGGTTACGGCGACGGCACCTTCCGCCCGTATCAGAATGTTACCCGTCAGGAGTTCGCAAAGATCCTGTACTACGCTGCCGGCAGCCCGTCCATTGTAAACGGTGCTGTACTGCCGCATCCGGACTTTAAGGATGTTGGTGCTTGGGCAAAGAACGCAATGATTTGGTGCAATGCACGTAAGATCATTCAGGGCGTTCCGGTGAACGGTGTTCTGTATCTCCAGCCGCAGGGCGTTGCCAACCGTGCACAGGCAGCTCGTATGCTGTCTCAGTATCTGGGAATTACCGGCTGATTGACCACGAAAAAGCAATAAGACAACAAAAAATGCCATCCGGTTTCGGATGGCATTTTCTTTTGCTGTGTTATTGCGCGATAGCGGCAAATGCCTGCTTGAGATCGTCAAGGATGTCGTCGACATGCTCCAGACCAACAGACAGACGCACAAGACCCGGCGTGATGCCGCAGGCAACCAGCTGCTCATCACTGAGCTGGCGATGGGTTGCCGTTGCCGGATGCAGGATGCAGCTGTGAATGTCTGCGACATGAACCTCCAGAGAAATCATCTTCAGGCTGTCGATAAACTTGGCGGCGCGCGCACGGCCGCCCTTGATCGAGAACGAAATGACACCGGCGGTGCCTTCCGGCAGATATTTCCGTGCCAGCGCATGATACTTGTCAGACGGCAGATTCGGATAGTTGATAAATTCTACATCCGGCTGCTGCTCCAAGAACTGCGCAACTTTCAGCGCGTTGCTGCTGTGCTGACGGATGCGAAGCGGCAGCGTCTGTAAGCCGAGGTCGAGCAGGAATGCACCCATCGGCGTCTGGCAGGTGCCCATGTCGCGCATAAGCTGCACGCGCGCCTTGGTGATGTAAGCGGCAGCGCCGAAAGATTCGGTGTAGCGCAGACCGTGATACGACTCGTCCGGTTCGGTCAGTCCCGGGAACTTGCCCGAAGCGCCCCAGTCGAATTTGCCGCTGTCGACAATGACGCCGCCCATCTGTACGGCGTGACCGTCCATGTATTTGGTCGTGGAATGAACAATAATGTCAGCACCAAATTCAAACGGACGGCACAGAATCGGCGTGGCGAATGTGTTGTCTACGATGAGCGGAATGCCGTTGTTGTGAGCCAGAGCGGCAAACTTTTCGATGTCGAGCACATGAAGTGCCGGATTGGCGATGGTTTCGCCGAAAACAGCCTTGGTGTTCGGACGAATTTCCTTCTGTAATTGCTCCAGTGGTGCGTCGCCGTCAACAAACGTGACGTCAACACCAAATTTTTTGAGTGTCACGCCGAGCAGATTGAATGTACCGCCGTAAATGGCAGAAGCTGCAATGATATGGTCGCCTGCCTCCGCAATGTTCATCACAGCGAGCATGGATGCCGCCTGTCCGGAGCTGGTGCACAGCGCGCCGACGCCGCCTTCCAGCGCGGCAATTTTCTTCTCTACGCAGTCCGTGGTCGGATTGCCCAGTCGGGTGTAGAACGCATCGCCTGCGGTCAGGTCGAACAGGGCACCGACATGCTCTGTGGAGTCGAACGTAAATGTCGTAGACTGATAAATTGGCAGGGCACGCGGGCTGCCGTTTTTCGGCTCGTAGCCTGCCTGAATACACATGGTTTCCGGTCTCATTATACAAAACCTACCTTTCTAGTGGGAAAAACTTGAGCGTTTTCAACAAAATATACTAATACCGTACCATATGAGGGAATTGCTGTCAAGCAGTCTGAAAATATAAAAGCCAACGAAGAAATCAAATTCTTCGTTGGCTGATAAGGGTTATGGTATAGTGCCGGTAACAGTTCTGGATACAGTTCCCCCAGATACCTTGCCGGTAGCCTCAATATTTAGATTGAAGTCAGCTCGAATTTTTTTTCCAGAAGAAAAAGTTTTGCCAGTATATTTTATACACGTTAGAGTATATTTGGGAATACCAAATGAATCCTTATAGTTAATATAGATTTTATTAGCTTTTGAATATCCCTTAGATGTTTGGTACTTCCAAGTAATAGAACCGGTTATTTTGGTCAATAGGGTTTTACTACAGTGAGCAGTAATAGAAAAATATAATTGACGCACATAATGAATATTAGTCGTAACATTGACCCTAACAATAGCACGGCTTCCTTGAACTGAATAAGGCGTATTATATTTATCGAGTTCAGGTTTTATTTCATTAAATTCGGATAGGCTTAACGAAATAGGAACCTCGACAGTTTCTGATGCAATTAAATTCTCATTTGATAAAGAATCCAAATTTTCATCAGTGGTTTTGTCCTCTTCAGTTAGAACAATGTTTTGGGGATTCTCGTTGGTATCAACCGCATAAGATTTTGCAGGAAGAAGAGTTATTAGCAACGAACACAGAACGATTAGAGAAAAAATCTTTTTTTTCATTTTAGATTACCACCTCTTGAATTAGTATTAATTTGTTTAGAAATATATTTTAACCTCCATTCTATGTATTTAGAATTTAGACTGATATGGTATTCACTACGTAGTCGTGATTGGATGGACAATAGCATATCAGAATTTGCTTTGCATTGCAGGACGTTTTGAATATCTGAATCGAAATAGTCATCCGGTGCACTGACAAGAGTATTTGATTTCCAAAGTCGTAAATTCCTATTTTCTTCTAATAACTGTCTCCAAGTATCGCATATGTCTCGTTTTCTAGCGTTGGATAATCGTTTTTTATTAGATACTTGAGAGAGAATTTCGTTAGGAGGATAATCACTGTAACTAATGAAATTCGCATTGGATTTTTTGTCGGGTGATGTGATATATATGGGAAGATTGTAGTCTTTCAGATGGAATATCGTTGCGTACAGTCCACATATTTCTAAAGGACAATAACTATATAGAATCGTTAAAGGCGTGCGATAGAAGCTGTTTTTCATGTCAACGGAGTCAGAATATGGAGGAAATTCGAGAAGAGATAGAAAGTTATCAGCTTTGTCTTTTAGATGAAAGATAGAATAATCTGTACTATTACAGCAGATATTTGATATGCCAATGGATATGAATGCGTTCTGAATATTTGGATCGAAAGTTAAGTAATTCATATGGATACCTGATACATGTGTTATACAATTTTGATTGCATGATAGCACAATCGAAGTTAGATTGCAATAATTTAAATATAAAGAAATCTTAAGTAAATATAAAGAAACCTTAAGATTTCATTGATACAAAAAATGAAGAGATACTTGCACTTGCCACACCTGCGCGAAGTTAGTATAATAAAAAGATAAAGGAATTTGGAATAGATGGAGGCAGAACGATGGAAAAACAGAAAATTGCGCGCATCAATGCGCTGGCGAAGAAGGCAAAGGCAGAGGGCTTGACCGACGCGGAAAAGGTCGAGCAGAAGCAGCTGCGCGATGAATATATTGCAGAGTACCGTGCCAATCTCAAGGCACAGTTGGACAACACGACAATTGTAGAACCGGACGGCACCAAGCACCCGCTGCAGCGAAAGCCGTATAACGGTTTGCGGCGTCATTAACACGACCAATTTCTATGTGCCGAAGCAGATTCATAGCATCATGGAGCGGCTGGAACAGGCGGGATTTGCCTGCTATATTGTCGGCGGCGCAGTGCGCGACTGGCTGGCAGGCGGAAAGCCGCATGACTATGATTTGTGCACGGCAGCTACACCGGAACAAACAGAACGGATTTTTTCCGATTTGCATGTCATTGAAACCGGTCTCAAGCATGGAACAGTAACCATTGTCATGGACGGAGAACCGATAGAAATCACGACATTCCGCACGGAAGGCGCGTATTCCGACGGGCGCAGACCGGATTCCGTGGCGTTTGTAACGGATATTACACAGGATTTGGCACGGCGGGATTTTACGGTCAATGCCATGGCGTGGAGTCCGCGGCGCGGACTGTGTGACCCGTTTGGCGGAAAAGAGGATTTGGCACGGAAACACATTCGCTGTGTCGGCGATGCGGAGACGCGGTTTCAAGAGGATGCCCTGCGCATTCTGCGGGCACTTCGATTTGCATCGACCAGAGGATATGAAATAGAGGCGCAAACGGCGCAGGCTCTGCGCGACAACAGACATCGCTTGACACATGTTTCCGCAGAGCGAATCACGGCGGAGCTGCTGCAAATCGTCAGCGGCGCATATGCCGGTGCTGTGTGCATGGAGTTTGCGGAGATTTTTGCGGAAATTTTGCCGGAAATTGCGCCGATGATGGGGTTTCAACAGTGTAATCCGCATCATAAATATGATGTGTGGGAGCATTCTGTCCGCGCGATGGAGAGCATTCGGCCGGAACCGCTGCTGCGGCTGACCATGCTGTTTCACGACTGCGGAAAGCCGGATACATTTACTGTGGATGCACAGGGCATCGGACATTTTTACGGCCATCCGGCGCAATCGTATATCGTGGCAAAGCGGGCAGTGCAGCATTTGCGTCTGCCGACGCAGATGGAACAGCAATTGCTGTATCTGGTGCGGCATCATGACACGCCGCTGGGACAGACCAAGCGCAGTGTGCGGCGCAAGCTGGCGGTGCATGGCGAAGCAACTTTTCGGCAGCTGCTGGCAATCAAAAAAGCAGACTGCATTGGGCAGGGAACAACGCCGCACAATCAGACAGAGCTGCTGGAGACCGAACAGCTGTTGGAAGAAGTGCTGGCAGAGCATGATTGTCTGACGCGACGGGATTTGGCAGTCAATGGCCATGACCTGCAGGCGTGGGGCGTTTCCGGTCGGGAAATCGGTTTTTTCTTGTCCGAAATGCTGAACCGTGTGCTGGACGAACCGGAAAATAACACACGCGAGCGGCTCAGAGAAATCTTTGAAGAACTGCAAGACGGGCAGAATCAGATTGAACTGACGGTCAGCGGCATGAGCGCAGGCTGCTGTGCGCGCGAAGTGCGCCGCCTGATGGAACGCATTCCGGAGGTGCAAAAGACAGAAGTTGTGCTCGACAGCGGACAAATTGTACTATATGGACAAAAAATACCGCTGGAGCAGGTGCGAAACGCCCTGACAGCGGCAGGATTTGAGGTGGTCATATGAGTTTGGATTATAAACAGATTTTTGTCGATCAGTATACACAGCACATCAAGCGCCGCGGTGCAGACCGCCTGCTGGAATGGCTGATTGGCTCGGACTTTTTTACAGCGCCGGCATCTACGCGTTTTCATGCAGCTTATGAGGGCGGTTTGGTGGAACACAGCCTGAACGTCTATAAGGTCTTTATGAAAAAGCATTTCGTAGAAGGCGAGGACGATCCGGAGAGCGTGGCAATTTGTACGCTGCTGCATGACATCTGCAAAGCCGGATTTTATGAGGTTTCGTACCGGAATCGCAAAAACGAGGATGGTCAATGGGAGAAAGTGCCGTATTATACCATCAATGACCGATTTCCCTATGGACACGGCGAAAAGTCCGTGTTTCTCATCGAACGATTTATGCGCCTGAAAAATGACGAGGCGGTTGCCATTCGCTGGCACATGGGCGGCTTTGACGATACGGCAAAGGCGGGCTCGTTTGCCATCGCGCATGCGTATGAACAGTATCCGCTCGCCGTAAAGGTACATTTGTCGGATTTGGAGGCAACGTATCTGTGCGAAAGCCGGAATGAGGAAGAATAATCACGAAAAATTCTCCCGCGTATAGAAAAAGAAATACTGCTGATACACGCCCGCATAGGGGCTGTTGATGAATTGTTTCATGTCGCCGCTGTAATATGCGGCGGCTTTTTTCATCCATGTATCTACGGGGAAGGCGTCCAGCTTGTGCAGACCGAACAGCAAAAAGCAATCCGCGACTTTTCTTCCCACGCCGCGCAGCTGCATGATTTCGCGGCGGGCGGCGTCCGTGTCCATGCGGGACAGGGCGGAAAAATCAACTGTGCCGGAGCAGACGGCCTGTGCGGCGGCGATGAGATACGGCGTGCGGTAGCCTGCGCGCAGAGATGCCAAATCCTCCGGTGTACAGATGGCGAGCTGTTCCGGACTGGGAAACGCATACAGCGTTTGCTGTTCAAAAGAAATCGGTTCGCCCAGCAGCGTGCACAGACGGTTTACAATGCCCGTGATGCGCGGGATGTTGTTGCATTGCGAGAGGATAAAGGTGCATAGAGCTTCCCAAGGCTCCTGCCGCAAAATGCGGATGCCGCGGCCAAAATCGGCAGCGGCAGCGGTAAATGCATCTACAGCAAAGCTGTCGCAGATGGCGGCATAGTCTGTGTCGCAGTCAAAATAATCGCGCCAGAGCTGTGAAAACTGCTGCTCGTCAGAGGAAAGCACCAGCGCGCCGTCTTGATCGGAAACGCGAGCGGGTAAGCCGCGAACGATACCGAGATAGCTGCCGTCCGGTTGTTCCGTCCAGCGAAAGCACTGGCCGCATGTGAATGTTTGGCGGGCGGAAAACCGACTGGAGCCGGTGACAAAGAGTTGGTTGTCTTGTATGGTGATTTGCATGGGAATCCCTCCTGATTTCGATATTTTATCACGAATTCGCAGGCGGAGACAATATCTTAAGAATTTTTTATAGATTTATCCATAGGAGCGGCAAAAAAGATGTGGTATAATAAAACGAATTTTGTAACATGGAGGAGGAAATACACCTTTGGGCGTCAAAAATTATGCAGGACAGTCCGGATGGAAGGTTGTTGAGGAAGAACGCGTCAAGAATCCCAAACAAGCCAAGCGCAGAGCGCGGCGGGCAACCAAGCGCCGCAGACGCAAAAAACGGGGGCTGGCGCAGTTGGTGACGAGATGGTTTGTTGCGGCGGTGCTGCTCGCGGCAGTGTATTGCGTGCTGGTGTTTTCCAATATTCCGTTCATTGAAAAATGGAGAACCATTTATATTGAAACCGCAATGGGAACCATGAATCATCAGTGGCTGGCAACGCGCTTTCTCCCGCAGACCGTCATTGACGATGTTATGAAGGGACGTATGGCAATTGAACTGCAGCAAGAGGAGTATAATTCTGCTTGGGGCGCAGAGGAGACGGCGTTTCCAAGCCATGCTGATGCCGTTGGCTCGTGGAAAACCGTAAAAAAGCATTTTTCGGAACAGTATCCGGAAATTGATCAGGCTTCGCTGAAAAAATATCTGGAAAAACATAAAAACAAAAAGCTGCTGGACAAAGACGGCTGCCTGCTCATTGACCGCGCAGCGTATGATGAGGAAAAAACCGGAATCAAAACCATTTACGGCGATGATGTCTGTGCCATTGACACGCATAACGGCATTGTCATTGTCAGCTTAGACGGTGACGGCTATGCCGGCCGCATGGCGATTGTCAAAAATTCCGAACAGGTGCGGCTTGCAACTGCGCCGAATCTCGGTTCTGCCGGCAGTTATTTGGATCGCATTTGCGAAAGAAATGATGCCGTGCTCGGCATCAATGCCAGCGGATTTTCCGATCCGGAGGGTACAGGCAACGGCGGAGAGGCATTCGGCATGATTCTGTCCAAGGAAAACCTGTATCGAAAGTCCTTGGATACTACCATGAAGGTCATTGGGCTGAACAAAAAGAATCACCTCGAAATATCCAACACGCTGCCGGACGGCGCGCGCGATGCCATGCAGTTTTCTCCGGCACTGGTCGTCAATGGAGAACAGCTGATCAGCGGTTCCTCCGGCTGGGGCTTGCAGCCGCGCTCTGTTATCGGACAGACTAAGGACGGCGAGATGTTGCTGGCGATTGTAGACGGCAGACAGCCGGGCTATTCCGTCGGCATCACGCTTGGCGATTTGGCGGACATTTTGTATCAGTACGGCGCGTATCAGGCGTGCAATTTGGACGGCGGTTCGTCTGCGGTCATGTACTATCGCGGCCGCATCATCACGCATTCCTCCGCGGCAAATTCCGAGCGCGGACGGCATATTCCGGACGGCTGGATTGTCACAGAGCCGAATAGCTAATTATAGAACAAAAGGCTTTTGCGCTCAACGTAGATTTGGACTTTAGACTGTTTGTAAAAGAGAGCATGAAAACAGCCCCGTATTTGATTTTGATGCCAAATACGGAGCTGTTGCTTTATATGGTTTTGATATTGTGTTTAGAACTTGCTGTTTAAATCCGTAAGTAGATACTGGAAGATAGTAAATGACAGAGAAGAAAATAAAAAATAAGATTTGTTCATAGCTTTTTCATAATGACGATTGAGATTTTTATTTACTTACTGTATAATAAATCATAGAATTTTATAAGAAAGAATCTATGATAAATAGTGGAGATAGGACAAAATATGGATCAATATATAAGAGAAGACTTGCTTAATAAATACGAATTTCAAAATTATGGTCATGCTTTGGAGATATTATCTGAAGCGTTTCCGGATGAATGGAATGATATTCAGGATTGTCTTGAAACATTAAAAATCACAACAGATGACCTAATGACTGCAGGAGGTAATGAAACAGCTATACCGAAAAAATTTGACGATGTCCTTTATCCTCGTGGATGGCGTGAAATACGAATAACGGGTGACTTATTGGTTAAGATGTTCCCTCGAGGCAAATCGCGTGGACGTTTTTTAAATCAACCTTTTGAAGAAAAGACTATTGTTGGCTACATAGATGGTCATAATATTGATTTTATAAAAGGTAAGGTTGCGTTTGACTTGGAATGGAACAGCAAAGATCAGACTTTTGATCGTGATTTATTGGCGATGAGAACATATTTTGATTGTGGGTTAATTGAGGTCGGAATAATCATAACTCGAGCCGAAGAACTCAATGATATTTTTTCGGAATTGGGCATAAAATCAAAGTATGGTGCAAGTACTACATGGATAGGAAAGCTTGAATATAGGCTGAAATCACGTAGAAATGGTGGTTGCCCCATATTAGCAGTTGGAATAAAGAAGCCATGTGTAGAAGGGTATGAGTAATTATGAATGATAACTATACTATTGAAGATACGGTAAAAAATTTTCAGGATTTTACCAACGGAAAAAAGTATCAGACAATCTATGCAGATCCGCCGTGGCAATTTGCAAATAGAACAGGAAAGATGGCACCTGAGCATAAGCGGTTGACTCGCTATTCTACAATGAAACTTGAAGATATAAAGAAACTTCCTGTTTCCGATGTGGCTGCCGATAAAAGCCACTTGTATTTATGGGTTCCGAATGCACTTTTACCGGAAGGATTAGAAGTGATGAAAGCATGGGGGTTTAAATACAAAACTAATATTATTTGGGAAAAAGTTAGGAAAGATGGAATGCCAGATGGTAGAGGAGTGGGATTTTATTTTAGAAATGTAACTGAAATTTTGCTTTTTGGCATTAGAGGAACAAACAACCGAACTTTACAGCCGGGACGCTCACAGGTCAACTTACTTCGCTCAATGAAGCGTGAACATAGTCGTAAACCGGATGAATTTGTTTCTTTGATAGAAAGCTGTTCACCTGGTCCATATTTGGAATTGTTTGCGCGGGGTGATAGACCTAACTGGGATATGTGGGGAAATCAGGCAAGTGCCGATTATGAACCAACTTGGGACACCTATTCTAATCACACCGTTAGTGAACAAAATGAAACTTGCGCGGCAAACGAATAACCGTTTGTTAATAATTTAATAGGTTTTTCAGTCGTTAGATGCGTAAACCCACGTCATATGGCACAATCCACCATGCCATATAACGTGGGTTGTTTTTGCATATACTCAATAACTGATTTAAAATCGTCTTTTTTCATTCTTTGCGGAATAATTTTTTCCGTTCTGCTCAATTCGCGCTGCATCGCGGGCAATTCATGGCATGCTGAAAAGGGCAGCTGCTTGAAAATATTTGCTGCCGAGGAGGTGAAAAATACGAAGAATACTGTTATACTGGTATCAGCCGGAAGCATCTCCGGCGCGAAAAGCCGACAGACTGCGCAGAGCGAACTGTATGCGCGGACGCTGGCGCGATTGGGCTGCACGGCGGTGCATGATGCGGGCTATGGGAATGCCGCGCTTCTCGCAGAGCGTATGGATGCACTGGTGTTGTCCGGCGGCGGGGATATTCATCCGCTGTATTATGGAAAGCATTTGACCGGACTGGATACCAGTGTCGATCCGCACAGAGATGAGAGAGAATGGGAACTCATGCGCTGGTTTTGTGCGAAGAAAAAGCCGATTTTGGGCATTTGCCGCGGGATGCAGGTTGTCGATGTGTTTTTTGGCGGCACGCTGTTTCGGCATTTGGGCACGGCGCATGTGCATGACAACACCCTGCACACAATTATCACCGCGGAGAGCGGACGGCTGCGCCCGCTTTTGGGAGAAAAGCTCGCTGTCAACAGCTATCATCATCAGGCGATTCGCACGCTGGGTGCAGGTTTGCATGTGACAGCAGTCAGCGATGCCGACGGCGTCATTGAAGCCATCGAGCACGATACGCTGCCGATTATGGCGGTGCAGTGGCATCCGGAACGCATGATTGACGGATTGTGTCAGGATGCGGCGTGCGATATGCTTCCGCTGTTTGCGGCGTTTCTAGCCCTGCCGGCGAAGAAAGGAACGACATAATTCATGGAACAAATACGTCTCATCAATCTGGAGGACGAAAAACCGACTGTGAAACAGGCGATGGATCGGCTGGAGCTGGAACTTCGACTGGCGAAAAAACAGAATGTCTGTGTTTTGAAAATCATTCACGGGTTTGGCTCGACGGGAAACGGAGGAAAAATCCGCGTGGCACTGCGCCGGGCAATGCCGGAATATCAGAAACGCGGAAAAATCCGGTTCTTCGTTCCCGGAGAAAGACTGACGATATTTGAAGAGGAGACGCGGAAACTGCTGCAGCTGTGTCCGGATTTCCGAAAAGATCACGACATCAATCGGCACAACAACGGTATTACTGTTGTTGTGCTGCGAGACAGGAAAGGATGAAATGTATGCTGAATCGAAACAAGGAACAGAAAACAGATCGCATCGAACATATGCGTGACGGTGACGGACACGTTCTCCGCCGCACACTGATTGCACCGGAAGATTCCTGCGGGAAATTTAAGATGTGCGCGAAAATTACACTGGAGCCGGGATGTTCCATCGGTGAGCACCCGCATCAGCCGGACGCGGAGTTCTGCTATATGCTGGAAGGAGAGCTGACCATTCTGGACAACGGCGAAGAACATACCGTATATCCGGGAGACGCGTGGATCTGCGGGGACGGCGCCGTGCATTACAGCAAGAACACCTCGGATAAGCCGGCTGTGTTCCTTGCTGTGGTGGTAAAATAACAGAAAAAAGACCGATGCGATTCATTGCATCGGTCTTTTGCTGTCTGATTGGCTGTTTACTTTACGATGTAAACGTTTGCGTACTTGACACCGTTCTTTCTCGCGATGGAGTTGTTTGCTACGAAGATGTCGATGCGCTTGCCCTTGATGGCGCCGCCGCGATCCTCTACGGTGTAGGTGCCCCAGCCTTCAATGTAAACCTTGGTGTACATCGGCAGGACGGAAGTGTCAGCTGCGATGGTGTGGTTGACGCGCGGGGTTCTGCCGGAAGCAGTGGTGCTGTCGCCAGCGTAGAAGGTCAGCTTGAAGTTGCCTACCAGCTGCTTGCTGCCGCTGTTGCTCGGCTGGCTGGTAGTCGGCTGGGAAGTAGACGGCTTAGAAGTGGTCAGGTACTTGGAAGATACATAACCGGTCTTGCCGTTTACGGAAATCTTTGCCCAGTTGCCGGAAACGCCGGTCTTGGTAGCAATCTGTCCCTTGCTCATGGAGGTGATTACCTTGTAGCTGGTGCTCGGACCAGAGCGGACATTGACTGCGGAGGTCGCATATACCGTGGTGCTTGCCGTGTTTGTGGTGGTAGAAGTAGATGCCGTGGTGCCGGTGGAAGCGGAACCGGAGGTCAGGTACTTGCTGTGTACGTAACCGGTCTTGCCGCCTGCGGTGACCTTGGTCCAGTTGCCGGACTTGCCGTTGGTGGTAACGGTCTGACCCTTTGCGACAACGGAAACAACGCGGTAGCTGTTGCCTGCGCCTGCACGCATGTTTACGTGCGTGGTAGCGGTAGCGGATGCAGCGAATGCGCCAGCGGTCAGGGATGCGGTAACGAAAATGCCGGTAGCGGCAACAATAAGATTTCTCTTTAATTTCTGAAACATAAGTAACTCCTTTATTACGCGGGGCTGCCGAAGCAGCGTGGGTATCAATTTGTTACGTTCATGTAACCGTTTGTTACGGTTGTGTAACTGAACTGTAACCTATCTTACAGGAAGACGCCGCGTTTGTCAAACAAATCTTGGACATTTTTTAAAATTCAGACATTTTATACAAGAACAAACGGCTGAAATTGGTGAAATTGGCAATAAAAACGGCGAAAATTCGGAAAAATAACAAGGTTACAACGATGACAAACGGTTACAGAAATCCGGAGATGGTTACAAAGCGGCTGGCATCTGGTCGAAAAAATTCAGAGGGTATATGAATCTGAAAACCGGCAAATGGGTGTACATCCAGAAAAAACTGTGCTATACTAATAATAGTTTTTGACGTTTGGCTGTCGTGTGTGGACCACGGCGGTTTCAGGATAAAGTAATAGCAAATACGAAAAATCAAATCTCATTCCGCGCTGCGGGATGCCGAATACAGCGGAACCGGAAGTGCCGGTGCGCTGTTTTGCTGTGCCTGTATCAGAGGCCATGCATCCCGCGTGTGCGTTCATGTAAAGGAAAGTGGTACGCATTTATGAAAGAAAAACTGAAGATTATACCGTTGGGCGGACTCAATGAGATCGGCAAGAACATGACGGTCGTGGAGTACGGACAGGACATTTTTGTCATTGACTGCGGCATGGCGTTTCCGGACAATGATTTGCTGGGCGTCGATCTGGTCATTCCGGATGTCACGTATCTGCGCCGGCACAAGAACAAGGTGCGCGGCATTGTCATCACGCACGGCCACGAGGATCACATCGGTGCACTGCCGTATGTGCTCAAAGAGCTGAATGTTCCGGTCTATTGCACGCGTCTGGTGGCAGGTATCCTGAGTTCCAAGTTTGAGGAGCACCGCATGACCAAGCAGGTCAAGATCAACTGCGTCAAGGCAGGCGATCACATCAAGCTGGGCTGCTTTGACATTGAGCTGATTCATACCAATCATTCGATTGCAGATGCAGTCGCTTTGGCGATTCGCACCCCGCTGGGCACCATCATTCACACCGGTGACTTTAAGATTGATCCGACGCCGGTATCCGGTGAGATGATTGACCTGACCCGCTTTGGTGAGCTGGGCAAGAAGGGCGTGCTGGCGCTGATGAGCGATTCGACCAATGTTGAGCGTCCGGGCTATACACCGAGTGAGATGGAGGTCGGCAAGACGTTTGAGGCACAGTTTAAGGGCTGTGACCAGCGCATTGTTGTTGCGACGTTTGCCTCCAACATTTATCGTGTACAGCAGGTTGTAGACGCCGCACATCACAACGGCAGAAAGGTAGCCATCTGCGGCCGAAGCATGGAGAACATCTCCAATGTGGCAATGGAGCTGGGATACCTCAATGTGCCGAAAAATGTGCTCATTGATATTTCCGAGGTCAATCGCTACCCGAAGAGCAAGGTTGTCGTTGTGTGCACCGGCTCGCAGGGTGAGGCAATGAGTGCCCTGTACCGGATGGCATTTTCCAGCCACAAGCAGGTAGACATTGGCTCGGGAGATAAGGTCATTATTTCCGCGTCTGCGATTCCGGGCAACGAGAAGTCGGTGACCAAGATGATTAACGAGCTGAGCAAAAAGGGCGCGGAAGTCATCTATGATCGCTCCGCGATTATTCACGTTTCCGGTCATGCTTGTCAGGAAGAACTCAAGCTGATGCTGTCGCTGATCAAGCCGAAGTACTTCATTCCGGTGCACGGTGAGTATCGCATGCTGCGCCGTCACGGAGAGCTTGCTGTACAGACCGGTGTGCACCCGCGCCGCGTCATCATCACGGACATTGGACGTCCGGTAGAAATCACCGCGAAATCTGCGCGCCTTGCCAATCCGGTTCCGTCCGGCAAGGTATTGGTTGACGGTCTTGGCATCGGTGATGTCGGCACGGCTGTTCTGCGCGACAGAAAGCATTTGTCCGAAGACGGTCTGCTGGTTGTCGTTGTGACGCTGGACAGCGAGAGCGGCATTGTCATCGCGGGTCCGGACATTGTTTCCCGCGGCTTTATTTACGTCAAGGAAGCAGAAGACCTCATGGAGGAGCTGCGCCGCATTTCTCAGCGTGCGCTGGATCGCTGCTTGGATGATCACGTCCGCGATTGGACGACCATCAAGGCAAATGTCAAAAACGATCTGTCTGAGTTCCTCTACCGCAAGACCAAGAGAAGCCCGATGATCCTTCCGGTCATCATGGAAATTTAACTTTCGCTAGCTTTATCCGAAGAAAAACGATGCGCCGATGCTGTCCGCTGCGGACGGTATCGGCGCTTTTATGTTTGAAAGAAACAGCGGCAGAGGATGCATCATCCTCTGCCGCTTTGGTTGTTATGCCTGAGAATCTTCCTTTTGCGGTGCGTTTCGCAAAAACTCACTGATGTTGAGTCCGGCGATGGCGCCGTCTGCCACAGCCTTGGCAATTTGCAGGACACCGCCGACACAGTCACCGGCTGCGAACAGACCCGGTACATTGGTCTGATAGCTGCGGTCGATCTTGACGTCGCCGTCGTCCATGATGACGCCCATGCGGCGGGCGAAATCCGCCGCGGAAGCGATGCCTTGTGCTAAGAACAGACCCTCTGTCGGATACAGCTGCTTTTCCGTCTGGATGCCGGACAGCATGCCGAAATCATCCGTGCGCAGCTCGGTAATCGGCTCGGTCACAATCGGAATATCCGACGGAATGTTGTGGGTGGTGATGGTTGCGCCGTTTGTAAACAGGCGAAGATGTTCCGTCAGCGGGCGCAGATGGTTGAGCTCTGCGACGGCGTGGTCGCCGCTGCCGACAACGGCGAGCGAACGGCCGCGCATCAGGAAACCGTCACACTGCGCGCAGTGGCTGACGCCGTAACCAATCAGATGATCGGCGTCCAGATTGGAAGAAATACGCTGTTTTCCGGTTGCCAGCAAAATCGTGCGCGCCGTGTAGCTGTTGCCAGAGGATGTGTTTACGATAAAACCGTTGGATTCGCGAATGGATACGACTTCATCGCTGATCACTTCAATGCCAAGACGTTCGACCTGTACCAAACCGCGGCGGAACAATTCGTCACCGCTGACCGGTTCTGCCAGACCGAAATAATTTTCGATGCGATGGCTCTGGCCGAGAGCACCGGAATCGCGCCCGATGACAAGCGGCGTATAGCCTGCGCGTCGAACATACAATGCAGCAGACAGTCCTGCCGGACCCTTTCCGATGATGACACAATCTTTCATTTGAAATAAAACTCCTTACTATGGGGAGACAGATGCTCAGCGCGTCTGTTCCGGAAGCCGGATGCTGATTTCTCCGGCGACCAGTGTGCTGCGCTGGCCGTTCTGCTCAATGATGAGATGACCGTTGGAATCAATGCCAACCGCCGTTGCCGGTTCCCGTTTGTCAAAACGGATGACAGTAATCGGTTGTCCGAGAAAATGAATGAACGAGCGGTAGCGGTTAATCAAAGCATCGGTCTGACCAGCCGCGATGAGATCGCAGCAAGACTCCATGTGATTGAAAAAAGATGCTGCCAGCGCGTTGCGGCGGACGGCGTGCGGGGCGAAGTCCTCCAAACAGCCTGCAATATCTGCGATTTCCGGCGCAAGACCGCCGGCCGGTGTGCGGACATTGAGACCAATGCCGACAATGACATAGGACAGTTGACCAGTTTCCGCCTCGATGGAAGCCTCGGTCAAAATACCGCACAGCTTTTTGCCGTGCATGAGTACGTCATTGACCCATTTGATGTCCGGCGTAAAACCGGCAGTTTCTTGAATTGCCTCGCAGGCGGCGATGGCGGCGCCGACCGTCATCAGATGCATGCGTTCCAGCGGGATGTTGGGGCGCAGCAGCAGACTGATATAGATGCCGCTGCCGGAAGGAGATACAAAGCTCCGTCCCAGTCTGCCGCGGCCGGCGGTCTGGCAGTCTGCGACGACGGCATATCCATGGGGCAGGTCTGCGGCGCGCTGCTTGAGATAATTGTTGGTAGAATCCACCGTGGACAGCACACACAGATGCTGTGCGGCGTACCGAGTTGTCAGATTCATAGAAATGCCAGCTTCAGACAAGGCATCACTCGATTCATCCAAGCAATAGCCTCCGCCGGCTGCTGAGGTGATGGGAAATCCCATCTCGCGCAGAGAGGAAACCGCCTTCCATATTGCTGTGCGGGACACGCCCAATTTCCGTGCCAGTGTGCCGCCGGAGATTTGCTCTCCGCGGTGCTCTTCCAGTGTGCGCAGCACATCATCTCGAACCATCCAATCATCCTTTCGGGTCTTTTTAACCTTTCCTTATTGTAATACAGATATTGACGCAGTACAATAGATTTTACTTGGAAACGAGGAAAATTCACAAATGCAGTCGAAAGAAAGAGGACATAGATACATGGCGAGTACAAACGATATCATCAGCGGCATTGCGCGCACACAGGAAGAACGAATTTTGCTCACGCAGCTCGCGCAGAAGGCGGAGACCTGCCGTGAAAAGTGCTATCTGACGCACACAAAATTTTTGGATATGCACGAGGCGGCGCTGGCAGATCGGCTGCTGCGCGGTCTGGGAGAACGCGGTATTTTCTGGGGCGGATATGAGCAGGCGGAACGCCGCATGGTCTTTTTTCTGCCGGAATGGATGGATGCCGTGCCGACAGAGGGAGAGGACTGCCCGATTGTTGTCATTCGCTGTTTGCGCAGCAAAAATGACGCGCTGACGCATCGGGATTATCTCGGTTCGCTGATGGGCTTGGGACTGCGCCGCGACGGCATCGGAGATATTTTGGTCAGCGAACACGGCGCAGATATTCTTGTGCTCAAAGACATTGCGCCGTATCTGTTCATGCATTACAGCCAAGCGGGACGCAAGCATTTGCAGACGGAAGAAATTCCGCTCACGCAATTGATTGTTCCCGAAGAAAAAGTGACCATGCTGCGCGATACGGTCGCATCTATGCGGCTGGATGCCGTGACGGCATCGCTGTTCCGCATGTCGCGCGCCAAGGCGGCGGACGCCATCCGTGCAGGAAAAGTGTTTGTCAATCAGCAGGAATGTATCCATACAGACAAGGAAATTGCGGTGCATGACCGCATTACGCTGCGCGGCACCGGACGCGGAGAGATTGCGGAAATTTTAGGCGAGAGCAAAAAGGGGCGTGTCGTGCTGTCGCTCAAGCGATTTGGATGATTCTTAAAAATCTGTCATTTCAAATTTTTGTTATTGCAGGAATACGAAAGCCGTGTTATACTAATAGTAACAATTGTGAGGGAGGCAGAAAAATGGGAAGACAGCCAAACACAACGGATGTGCCGGAGCGCAGCGGCTCGGTGCAGGGATTGGAAGAAAATCTCAAAAAAGCAGTGTCGGAGATGCTCGTGTTGTTTTTGCTCAACGAGAGAGAAATGTATATCGGCGAAATTCCGGACGAGCTGGAACGGCGCAGCGATGGAAAGTTTCGCATCGTGTTCCCGTATTCGGTGATTTACCGCATGGTTAAGTTTGAGTACATTGACGAGCTGAAAAAACGCGTGGCACCGGATGGCAGAAAGCGCCAGTATTACGGCATCACGCCAAAAGGCAGAGAGTATCTGGTGCGGCTGACCGACACTTTTGGGCAGTTTATGCAGTGCATCGGACTGATTTTGCAGTCGGAAGGCGCAAAAGAAGCGGAATAACGTTGATACAAAAAAATGATCTGATTACATTTAATTTAGCGCATTATGGTGCTGACGTACAGAGAGGGGAGAATGCCATGAGATTATGGAGAAAAAATCTGCTGATGGTTGGTTTTGTCTTTGTGGCGGCGGCTGTTATCACTGCGGTTGTATTTAGCCAATTTGACATTCTAAACTACACGGCAGAGGGCGTGATTCCGATTGTATTGGAAGTCATTGCGGCTATTTGCTTTGCTGTCTTTGCCATTACTCGACCGTATACGGAAAATTGGTTTCCAAGAACCTTGGCGGCGATTGTAGCGGCGGGCATTCCGGCATTTGTTTGGTATGCGATTTGGTTTGTCGATTGATTGGGGAGAATATGGCAGAAATTTTCACGCAGATCTTGAATGTTGTTGTTCTTGGCTTGATTGTAGTTATTGTTGTGTATGCGGCACGGGCACTGGACAAATACACGAAAAGAAAAAAATAAAAATTTTTGCAGCTGTTTTTTGGTTTATAAGATAACAGGTGGAGAATTTCCCGATTCCAGCGAGTCGGGGAATTTTTTTTGCAATTTTGCAAAACGGTGTTGCACCGTGCGGTGTCAAGCTGTCTTATGGTATAGAAAGACAACAGTGGACAATACATGAAATATAGAAACATAAGGAGTGGTTTCATATGAAAACTGGTTTTAAGTTTGGCATTGCGGCAGTCGTGCTGACCGCTTGCATCGCTGGCAGTACACTGTGGAAAAACGCACATTCCGAGGATGAGGCAATCAAGGAAGCGTTTATCGGCTCACAGAATATCTCTCAGCGGATTGGATATTTTGAGTCGGACAACGGAAAGACCGACCAACTGAGCGAAGAACAGATTCAGAGATATATTGATGATTTTAACGCAGAGATGGACAAATACTATTCTGCGGATAATGTTTGCAGACAGACATATAAGGAAATCAACGAACAGCGTCTGAGAAAAGACGCAAAAGATGTCGTTTATTACAAGGTAGATGGCGGCGTTTTGGATTGTACATGCAGACATATCAAACTAAGTGCGGATGGGACATCTGCCACGATGGATGTTGTATGCGTAAGTTGGGGCAATTGGGTAGAGCAAAATGAATACGGACAGATTGAAGTGACTGCACCAACGGGACAAGACACCATGTCCGTAACCATGGTGAAAGAGGATGGACAGTGGAAATTGCAAGCAATTAACGACATGGTTGCTTGGTTTGGAGGGGATGCGATTTCTGATTTGCAGGATGCGGAGCAGAACGCCAATGCAAACGGGAAATCTATATTTAATGAAGAACAGAAAAAACAGATGCAGGTATTCGAGGAATACGAACAAAAGACGCTGTTCACAGAGTATGACAGCTTTTCTGAGGCACTCCAAGTCGCGGAAAGCATTGATCCGCATGAGATTAACCCGTTCCCGCTGTGGAATGAAAAGGGCGGTTCTTCGTTAGAAAAATATGCAGGAACTGCGAGCTGGGAAGAATAGCATGAGCAGACAAGATAAAGTATTGACGGACAGAAAAATATTTCATGCAGTAGGGTATGTATGCATGGCTGCGGCGGTTGTGCTGGCTGTCCGATTTGCGCAGGGAAATTTTGCATTGAGCCGCACGGCGCAAGGCATGATTCCGATTGCCCTGCAGGAACTGGCGGCGGTGTGCTTGGGGGAATATACGGCAACCAGACCGGATACGGATGCTTGGATTGGACGAACGCTGAAAACCGTGCTTGTCGCCAGTGTTCCGTCTTTGATATGGGCTGTTTTTTGGTTTATAAGATGATAGGAGGATTTCATATGAAAACTGGTTTTAAGTTTGGCATTGCTGCCATTGCATTAACCGCTTGTATCGCTGGCAGCACACTGTGGGCTAACGCAGATTCCGAAGATGAAGCAATCAAGGAAGCGTTTATCGGCTCGCAGAATATGTTCCAGCAAATTGGACATTTCGAGTCGGATAACGGAAAAACCGACCAATTGAGCGATGAGCAGATTCAAGGTTATATTGATCGGTTTAATACGGGAGTAGATTCGTATTATTCATTGGATAATCCGTCTCGAGAAAACTATAAGGAACTGAATGAGCGTGTATTGAGAGAATGTGCAAAGGACGTCGTGGACTGTAAGGTGGATGGTGGCGTTTTATCCTGTACAGCAGAAAATATCAAACTGAATGAAGATAGAACATCTGCTACAATGCACGTGGTATTTGTAGAATGGGGCAATTGGGTAGAGGAAAATGAAGAGGGTCAAATTGAAGTGACGGCACCGACAGGACAAATTTCCGCAGATGTGACAATGGTCAAAGAAGATGGACAGTGGAAGTTGCGGTCGATGGAACAAGCGGATCTTTTCTTTGGATCGGATGCGATTTCTGATTTGCAGGAAGCAGAGCAGAATGCCGATGCAAAAGGACGGGCTGTGGCGTACAGCACAGAACAGCAGGAGCAGATGCAGGCATTCAACGAATACCAACAAAAGACCTATACAGAATATGACAACTTTTCTGAGGCACTCAAAGCCGCGGAAAGCATTGATCCGAATGAGATCAACCCGTTCCCGCTCTGGAATGAGATGGGCGGTTCTTCGCTAGAGGAGTAAACGAGATACTATCTGGGAAAATATAAAATCAATCCCCACTTCTCGCACGAGAGGTGGGGAATTGATTTGATGAGGGAAGAACAAATCATGAACAGACAAGATAAAATATTAACGAACAGAAAAATATTTCATGCAATAGGATATTTGTGCATGGTCGCAGCGGTTGTGCTGGCTGTTCGATTTGCGCAGGGGAATTTTGCACTGAGCCGCACGGCGCAAGGCGTGCTTCCGATTGCCTTGCAGGAACTGGCGGCGGTGTGCTTGGGCGAATATGCGGCAACCAGACCCGACACGGATGCTTGGATTGGAAGAACCCTGAAAACGGTGCTTGCCGCGAGTGTTCCGTCTTTGATATGGGCTGTTTTTTGGTTTATAAGATAACAGGTGGAGAATTTCCTGATTCTGTTGGAGTCAGAAAGACTTTTTTGAAAATTTGTGAAAAATGTGTTGCATTATGTAGTGCTAAACTGTCTTATGGTATAGAAAGACAACAGTGGACAATACATGAAATATAGAAACATAAGGAGGAATTTCATATGAAAATTGGCTTTAAGTTTGGCGTTGCGGCAGTTGCGCTGACCGCTTGCATCGCTGGCAGCACGATGTGGGCAAATGCATATTCCGAGGATGAAGCAATCAAGGAGGCGTTTATCGGCTCGCGGAATACCGCTCTGCAGATTGGATATTTTGAATCGGACAACGGCAAGACCGACCAATTGAGTGAAGAACAAATTCAGGGATATATTGATGATTTCAACGCAAAGATGGACAAATATTACTCTTCGGATAATGTTTGCAGGGAAATGTATAAGGAAATCAATGAACAGTATCTGAGAAAAGATGCAAAGGACACCATTGCATACACTGTAGATGGAGGTGTTGTAGATTGTACCTACAGTAATATTAAAGTGAGTGCGGATGGGACATCTGCCACGATGGATGTTATATTGATAGATTGGGAAAATTTGGTAGAGCAAAATGAAGAGGGCCAAATTGAAGTAACTGCGCCAATAGAACAAGATTCTATGAATGTAACCATGGTGAAAGAAGACGGTCAGTGGAAATTGCAAGCAGTTAACGACATGACAGCATTTTTCGGCACGGACGCGATTTCTGATTTGCAGGAAACAGAGCAGAAAGCCAGTGCGAAAGGACGGGCTGTGGCGTACAGTGCAGAACAGCAGGAGCAAATGCGAGTATTTGACGAGTACGAGCAGAAAACTCTCGGTACAGAATATGACAGCTTTTCTGAGGCACTCCAAGCCGCGGAAAGCATTGATCCGAATGAGATCAACCCGTTCCCGCTGTGGAATGAGATGGGCGGTTCTTCGTTAGAAAAGTAAAGAAACATCATCTGAGAAATATCTCCGCTTTTCTTGTGAGGGCGGAGATATTTTTTTTTGAAAAAGTGTTGCAAATACGCGAGTTTCTTGTCTTAATAATAAAGAGATGAAATATGACGAAAGGAGAAACCAATGATTACATGGATTTGTTCGGCTGTATCAGATCCGGACGATCAAGAATTTCTCATCGAACTGTATGAAGAATTTCATGCGTTGATGTTTTCTGTCGCCAGACGGTATAATAATAACTGGATGAGCTGCGAGGATATTGTGCAGGAGAGTATTTTGCGCATTATGGACAAATTGGATGTTTTGCGCAGCAAAAAACGCTGTGTGCAGGCGGGATATATTGCTATGGTCGTGCGAAATGTCGCCATCAATACCTTGAAGCATGAAGATATCGTCAAAGCTCACGCAAGAGAGGTTGCGGAGGAAGAACTGACCGCGCCGACGATGGATGAAATTTTGATTGCACGAGAAAATGCAGAGCTTCTGATGCAGGTATTACAGCAGATGCCGGAAGCAGAAGCGTTGCTCCTGCGCGGAAAATATATGCTGGGATATTCCGACGAATATCTTGCCAAACAGATTGGCTGTCAGCCCAAGAGCGTGCGCATGAAGCTGACCCGTGCGCGGAGACATGCGCTCCAAGCCATGCAGGAAGCAAAGAAAGGAGAGGAACAGCTTTGACCAGACAGGAGCAATTACAGGAACAGATGGAAGATACCGTCTTTGCTCTGCTGATGAATGAGGTCATGCAGCGCGAAAGTGCACACATTTGGACGGAGTATCAAGCAGAAAAAGAGGCGGGGCATGATCTGTCCGTTCCCGAAGATACCGACCGGCGCATGAGGGCGTTTATTCGCAGGCAGTTCCGCAGAAAACGGCATCGGAACGCACGAAAGACCATCCTGCACGTGATGCAGGTTTCTGCGGCAGTGTTCTGCGTGCTGACCATTGTGTCCGCAACAGCATTTGCGTCCTCTCCAACTTTTCGAGAGAATGTGCTGCATTTGGTGGAAAAAAGCACCAAAACAGGCACTGCGTATTCCTTTTCGGACGGATACAATCAAACCATGCCGTCTGAGTACACGGATACCGTTGTGCAGAGCTTTTCTGTCCGTTGGCTGCCGGATGGCCTGACGTTTCAAAAAGAAGAACGCACACAGAGCACCATTATAGATACCTTTGCCGCGGCGGATGGGCGGTATTTGACGATTCAAAAGGCAACCGGTGCGGCGATGACGGCGTCGATTGACACAGAGGGCGCACAGACTTCTCAGACGAAGATTCATGGAAATACGGCACAGGTGGCGGAAAAAGACGGTATGGTCACGGTGACTTGGACGGATGCCCTGCGCGTGTCGATTTATTGTGTGACGGCGCAGAACATTGACACACAGGATGTACTCAAAACCGCTGAACAGATACAATAAGGAGGCTATATGAGACGAATCATAAAACAAGGCTTGGTTGTTGCATTGGCTCTGGGGACATTGGGCAGTACCGCATGGGCGAGTGACAAGACGAGCCGATGGGAAGATTTTTGCTACGCGATGCAGGCGGATGTGAATGCGGAAACAATCAAACAAGCACCGCCGCCGGATGTCACGCCGTTTCAGGAGGCGCAGCCCATTGCACCCATGACGCAGATATTTTGCGGGATTCGGATTGTTGATTCGGCAATTTATTGCAATGCCATGATTGGCTTGCCGACGGGGTACACCGGCATATTGCGCGTACAGCTGCAAAACAGCAAGGATGGAGAAAACTGGGAGACACAACATACATGGCTTTGTTCTGACAGCACGGTATCGTATGTGGACTGGATAGCGGGACGGGATCTGCAATACCGTGTGCGGGTTGTGGCAGACGTTTCTAACGCCGCGGGAGAGAAGGTCAAACGGATAGAAAAAGTTTCGTCCTGCGTGTGGGGATAAAACGCAGGACGAAACTGCCAATGACAGGAAAATAATTTTTTTCTGCGGACAAAGACCGCCGCTTTCCGCGCAAGATACCATCTATAATAGCAGATACACGGAGGTGGCTGAGGGGATGCGCGTGGTGTATCTGGATGTGCTGTTCGCGTTGAACTTTGCAATGGATTACTGTATCCTGCGATGTGTCTCGGCGTTGAGCGGCAGACCGGCAGCGGTTTGGCGGTTGAGCCTCGCGGCGGGGCTTGGTGCGTTGTATGCCGGCGGGTGCATCGTGATTCCGGTTCTATCCACACTGCCGGTGCGCATGGCGGCGGGGGCTGTCATGGCGGGAACTGCCTTTTCCATTCGGCAGGTACGCTTGCTGGTGCGGCAGACCTTGCTTCTCCTGCTTGTGGCCTTTGTGTTTGGCGGAGCAGTGACGGCACTGGAACAGATGAGCGGAACGCGCCTGATGCAGGGCGGTGTGCTTGTCGCACAGGTGTCACGGCGGGTGTTGTTCGCTTCAGCGCTGCTGGCATATGGCTTGAGCTGTTTTGTTTTTCGCAATCAGGCGAAAAGCAATCGGCCGCGCGGAGAACGCGTTTCCATCTGCTGCGAGGGAAAACAAGCACAGATTTTTTTGTTGGTGGACAGCGGAAACACGCTGTGTGATCCGATGACGGGAAAACCTGTGCTGCTGCTGACACGGGACGCCGCGATTCGGATTTTACCGGAACAGCAGCGGTTTGTGCCGCGAGAACTTAAACAGGACAATGCTGCCGAGCTGGTGCAGCAAGCACAGCGCAGCGGGCTGACGGGATGGCGGCTCGTGTCATTTCACAGCGTTGGTGGCGGGGGATTGCTGCCATGCTTTCATCCGGATGCCGTCAGACGGGCGAACGGCACGGCATATGACTGCATGACGGCGATTTCTGCGGCGGATATCTGCTCCGGAGAATTTGACGGACTCATTGAACCGTGAAAGGAGAAGGGTATGCGAATTTGGGAAAAGCTGCGGGGAATTTTGTGCCGGCTGGGATTGCTTCCGTCGGAAACAGGTATCTTTTACATTGGAAGCTCGATTGTTTTGCCGCCGCCGCTCACGGCACAACAGGAAGCGGAAGCGGTGCGGGGATTTCAGCAGGGAGATCGAGCCTGCCGAGATCGGCTCATCGAACACAATTTGCGGCTCGTTGTGTACATTGCGCGGAAGTTTGAAAATACCGGCATTCACATGGAAGATTTGATTTCCATTGGAACAATTGGGTTAATCAAAGCGATTGAGACATACAATTTGGAGAAAAAGACCAAATTGGCAACCTATGCTTCGCGGTGCATCGAAAATGAGATTTTGATGCACCTGCGCAAGGTTTCCGGACAGAAAACCGAGGTGTCCTTTGATGAACCGCTGAGCACGGACTGGGATGGAAACGAATTGCTGTTGTCGGACATTCTCGGCACAGAACCCGACTGCGTCATTCGGCCGGTAGAAGACGATGTGGATCGGCAGTTGCTGCATCGGGCACTCAACCGCCTGCCGGAGCGCGAGAAAACCATCATCTGTATGCGGTTCGGCCTGACAGATGGAGAAGAACATACGCAAAAAGAGGTGGCGGATCTGCTCGGCATCTCGCAATCGTATATTTCTCGACTGGAAAAGCGCATTATGAAACGGATGAAAAAGGATATGATGCGGTGGGTGTAAAAATACGCCTTGAGCTTTTGCCTTCTCTGTCTAAATATGTTATCATTATAAACAACACAATCGGTGTTGTGTGATGCATGGGCAGGATAGCTGGAACAGATTAAATGCTCTGCTATGTATATGGCAGAGCATTTTTGGTCTATCCGTATGGGAGGGAAGCATATATGACGGAACTTGAAAAAATTAAACGCGCCAAAATGTATATGGATAAGTTGGCGAACGGAATCAATCCCCTTGATGACACCGTGGTGCCGGATGAAGATATTGTCAATCAAGTTCGCCTATCAAGATGCTTCTTTTTTGTATCTGATGTGCTGCGACAAGTGATTGAAAACGGTGGAACGAAGCCGAACACAGTTGGTAAGAACTATCCCAAACTGCCGTTGAAAGTTTCGTTAGAGCAAAGAAATCGGTTTGTTTATTCGGAAATACCGATTACAGCCAGTGAAATTGCAAAGCGAGTGAACGCTCTGGTGAATGAGGAAAATAGGCAAAAGCTCACATACGATGATATTTCTGCGTGGCTTATTGAAATTGGAATGCTGGAATTTACGTCTGCACTGGACGGAGAGCGCACAAGGCGACCGACAGAAAGCGGCATAAAAAATGGAATTTCCATAGAAGAACGAACGGGTAATGCCGGCATCTATCATGTAGTTGTTTACAATACAGCGGCACAACATTTTATGATAGACAATCTGGACGCCATTCTGGCTGTCAAACATGAGCGAGCAGAAATGCGGGGAGCTCCGTGGACAAAGGAACAAGATGATTGTTTGATTGCTCTGTATGAAAAGTCACTGCCAATGAGTGAAATTGCTATGGCACTAAAGCGGAGCATATCAGCTGTGCGGAGCAGATTAAAAAGATTGGGCGCTCTTGACGCACAGTGAAGGCTAGAAATAAAATATTTTATACATATAAAAATCTCCCGCACACCGGAAATCCAGTGTGCGGGAGATTCTGCTTTATCAGAGAAGTTTACTCCTCCATCAGTTGTTCCATTTCGGTAATCAGCTCATCAAACAGCTGCAGGGCATCATGAATCGGTGCAGTCGATGCCATATCAACACCGGCGCCGCGCAGCAGAGAAATCGGGTCGGTTGAGCAGCCGCCGGACAGAAAATGAATATAGTCCTTGACTGCCGGAGCACCTTCTTTGAGAATGCGGCGGGACAGCGCGATAGCGGCAGAGTAACCGGTCGCATACTGATACACATAATAATCGTAGTAGAAATGCGGAATGCGTGCCCATTCCAGATCAATTTCCTTGTCGATGACAATATCATCTCCAAAGTACTGATGATTCAGCTCGTGATACAGGGCATTGAGGGATTCCGCTGTCAGGCTTTCACCGCGCTCGTTGCGGCGGTTGATTTCCAGTTCGAACTCTGCAAACATGGTCTGACGATACAGCGTTGTGCGGAACTGCTCCAAGAAGTAGTTGATGAGATACGCACGGCGCTTTTTGTCCTCGGTTGTCTTGAGTAAGTGCTGCATGAGCAGAGCTTCGTTGCAGGTCGAGGCAACTTCAGCGACAAAGATGCTGTAATTGGAATAGGCAATCGGCTGATGCTTGTTGGACAGATACGAATGAATCGCATGACCCATTTCGTGTGCCAGCGTAAACATGCTGTCCAGTGTGCCCGAATAATTGAGCAGGACATACGGATGCTTGCGCAGACCGGCAGAATATGCGCCGGAGCATTTGCCGACGTTCTCATAAACATCAATCCAGCGATTGTCAAAGCCTTCCTTGAGAATCGCACGATAGTCATCACCCATACAAGCGAGGGCGTCATATACCGTCTGTTTGGCTTCTTCATAAGGAATATTGACATCCACATCGCTGACAATCGGCGTGTACAGATCATACATGTGCAGTTCATCGACACCAAGCAGCTTACGGCGCAAATCGACATAGCGATACATCGGCGCCATGTTTTCGTGTACCGCAGAAATCAGATTGGTGTATACTTCGGTCGGCACATAGTTTCCGTCCAACGATGCCTGCAGCGTAGAATCATACTTGCGGGCATCGGCATAGAACTTTAATTGCTTGACCTGTGCGGAGAGCAGCGCAGCGGCTGTGTTGCGGAACTGACCGTACACGCTGTACAGCGATGCAAACGCAGATTTGCGCAAAACACGGTCAGCGCTGTGCATGAGCGGAATATAAGTGCCGTGCGTGACCGGATGAGAATTGCCGTCCTTGTCGGTTGCTGACGGAAATTTCAAATCGGCATCGGCAAAGACAGAATAGACGCTGTCCGGTGCTTGTGACATCTCTCCGGCGGCAGCGAGCAGCTTTTCCTCGGCATCCGAGAGAATATGTGCGCGCTTGCTGCGGATGCGGGTCAGAGCCAGACGGTAGGTTTCCAATGCCGGTTCTTCTTGATAAAACTGCTCCAGCTTGTCATCTGGAATGGCAAGCAGTTCCGGTGTTTCAAAAGAGCTTGCCGCATCGACAGCGACCATGGCGCTCATTGCCTGCGAAGTCATGCCCTGATACAGAGAATTGGCAGTGTCCTCATCGCTTCTGCGCTGGGCATAGCCGTACAGGGCATCAAATAACACGCTAATGTCATCGCCGAGCTGCAAAAATTCCAATAATTTCTGTGCGCTGTCGCCCAGATGGCCTTTGTAGGCTGCGAGCTGTGCCGGCAGGGCACGGGCTTTTTCCAAATCTGCTTTCCATACATCGTTGTTTGCATAGACATCTTCCAATGCCCAAGTATATTTCGGGTCCGCTTCGCTGCGGACAGGAATTTTCTTTTCCATCGCGTTTTTGCCTCCTGTGAGAAATTTACTTTCAAACAACTTTAGTATAGCATGGTTGCCGGAAATTTAACAGGAAAATATGAGATTATTCATCCTCATCCTCATCCTCATCCTCTTCGCACGCTTCGTCTAAGCGCGCATTGCGTTTGTTGCATATGTGAGCGGTGACAGACAACAAAGCAAAAGTCAGAATAAACGTAAAGAAGGCGGCAATCAGGGCGCATAAGTACATCAGCGCAGGAGAATTGACAAAATAGCCGTTTTTTGTGTAAACGAGCAGCGTAAAGACAAAGATACAGACAGCGCCAATCATGCTCATCAAGGCATTACTTTTCGGGTTGGGCTTGAGACGCCAATCCCACAAGCCGCGGCGAATACAGCAACATTCCATATATATGCTGAGGGCAAGCAGCAGAATCGTGGTGCAGCCGATCAATATACCGGAGGCGTTGGTGAGAATTTCCAACAGCAGCAAGGCTAAAATGCCAAAGTATGCAAGCCAAAAACCACGGTGTTCAATTTGGTACATCTGCTGTCTCTGACGCTCGTCAAGAGCAATCGGGGGGAGTAAACGGATATTTTTTCTTTTCATAGGTTATACCTCCCAAAATAAATCGTCCAAAGTTTTATCCAATGCTTTGCAAATGGCAATGCACAAACGAATGGTTGGATTGTAGTCGCCTTTTTCAATGGCGTTGATTGTCTGGCGGGAGACGCCGACCAGCTCTGCCAGCGCCTGCTGAGACAGATCTTTTCCGGCACGCGCTGCCTTCAGCCGCAGATTTTTCATGGACTGCCCTCCTTCTGTCTTTCTGTACTTGCAGTATATGCTATACACGATAAAATGTCAAGTATATTTTACATGACATGCAAAAGAAAAGCCGTCCTGCGAACAGGACAGCTTTTCGGACATAGCAGAATTTGATTAGAATTCGCACTTCTTTGCGATGTAATCCTTGACCTCCGCGATCGGCAGACGAATCTGCTCCATGGTGTCGCGGTCACGGATGGTTACACAGCCGTCGGTTTCGGTCTCGAAGTCAACGGTGATGCACAGCGGCGTGCCAATCTCATCTTCACGGCGATAGCGCTTGCCGATGGAACCAGCTTCATCGTAATCAATCATGAAGTGCTTGGACAGCTCTTCATATACCGGCATAGCCTGATCATGCAGCTTCTTGGACAGCGGCAGAACAGCAGCCTTGTACGGAGCCAGAGCCGGATGCAGACGCAGAACCACGCGGACATCATCCTTGCCCTTCTTGTCCTGACCGACAACTTCCTCGTCGTATGCGTCGCACAGGAATGCCAGAGCAACACGGTCAGCACCCAGAGACGGCTCGATAACATATGGGATGTACTTCTCGCCGGCTTCCTGATCGAAGTATTCCATAGAAACACCGGAGGTGTTCTGATGCTGGGTCAGGTCGAAGTCGGTACGGTCAGCGATGCCCCACAGCTCGCCCCAGCCAAACGGGAACAGGAACTCAATGTCCGTGGTAGCATTGGAGTAATGAGACAGCTCTTCCTGCTCATGGTCACGCAGACGCATGTTTTCTTCCTTGATGCCGAGGCTGAGCAGGAAGTTCTTGCAGGTGTCCTTCCAGTACTTGAACCATTCCAGATCGGTGCCCGGCTTGCAGAAGAATTCCAGCTCCATCTGCTCAAACTCACGGGTACGGAAGGTGAAGTTGCCCGGGGTAATCTCGTTACGGAAGGACTTGCCAACCTGTGCCACGCCAAACGGAATCTTGCGGCGGGTGGTGCGCTGTACATTCTGGAAGTTTACGAAGATACCCTGTGCGGTCTCCGGACGCAGGTACAGCTCGTTCTTTGCGTTCTCAGTAACACCCTGGAAGGTCTTGAACATCAGGTTGAACTGACGAATATCGGTAAAGTTATGACCACCGCAGTTCGGGCAGGCGATCTGCTTTTCGTCGATGTAATCGCGCATCTGCTGGTTGCTCCAGCCAGCCGGATTTTCGCCGGTAGCGTCCTCGATCAGCTGGTCAGCGCGGTGACGGGTGTGACAGTCCTTGCAGTCCATCAGCGGGTCAGAGAAGCCGCCGACATGGCCGGAAGCAACCCAAGTCATCGGGTTCATCAGGATAGCGGAATCCAGACCGACATTGTACGGGGACTCCTGTACGAACTTCTTTCTCCAAGCGTTCTTGACGTTATTCTTGAATTCGACACCAAGCGGACCGTAATCCCAGGTGTTAGCAAGACCGCCGTAGATCTCGGAGCCGCTGTAAACGAAGCCGCGGCCCTTGCACAGGGCAACGATCTTGTCCATTGTCTTTTCGGTGTTGTTCATAATTTCTACTCCTTATAGGCGCATATGGCTTATGCACACAAAAAATTTAGTCAAAAAATCTTGACTATGCTCTTATTATAGCGTATACTAATTAAATGTCAAGACATTGTATTGACGAGACAACTTGAATATCCGGGTGTAGCGCAGATGGTAGCGCGCCTGCTTTGGGAGCAGGATGCCGCAGGTTCGACTCCTGTCACTCGGACCAAATGACCTCTTGTATGAAATGGCGTGCAAGAGGTTTTCTTTTTACGATAAGTTAGTTGAAGACAATTTGCAAAATGGCGGTAAAATTTCTCCGTGGGGGATTGTTGAGATAAAAAATAACTTTATGGGCAGAAAAATGAAGATATCTTCATTTTTTAAGCAGAATATGCCGATATGGCGCGAGAGAAAGGGCAGACATGTGCGCATATGACTATTGACATTTTCCGTCTGCATTTCTATAATGATAATGTGTTTATAGATGGAATCGCGCGTGTGTTTCAAGAAAAAACGATAAATTTTGTGATTTTGAAATGAAATAGCGCGAAAAAGGGAGACGTGTTGAAAATTCCCGGCATACAGCTATCAAACGGTTGTTTCCGGTTTATTGAATATAAAACACCTATTAAGGAGGTAGACGAATGAAAAAGATCAAGCGTGCCTTATCGCTTGTCCTTGTGTTCTGCATGCTGTGCACCATGACGGTCACGGGCTTTGCGGCGGACACAACGAGCGGAGGGCAGACGGACTTCATGAAGGTCGTCCATCTTGATGCCGGCAGAAAGTATTTCAGCGTTGACAGTATCAAGAAGATCATTGACAACGCTTCTGCAGATGGATATAACTATCTGGAATTGGGCGTGGGCAATGACGGACTGCGCTTCCTGCTGGAGGATATGTCTGTAACAGTAGAAGACGAGACCTATTCCAGCGATGACGTCAAGTCTGGCATTCAGCAAGGCAACAAGAACTATTATGATGCAGGTACCAATGAGCTGACGCAGAACGAGATGGACGAGATTATCTCTTATGCTAAGGATCAGGGCATCTCGATTATTCCGCTCATCAACTCCCCAGGTCATATGGATGCCATCATTGATTGCATGGAGTCTCTGGGCATGAAAGATGTCGCGTATAATCATTCTGCACGCACCATTGATGTCACAAAGACAACTGCGGTTTCCTTTACACAGGCACTCATTCAGAAGTATGTAAAGTATTTTGCCGATAATGGCTGTGAGTACTTTAATATGGGCGCAGATGAGTATGCGAATGACATATACGAGAAGTTTGACGGCATGGGCTTTGGTTACCTGCAGTCTAATGGACAATATGGTAGCTTTGTTACCTATGTAAATCAGATGGCAACCATGATTAAGAACGCAGGCATGACGCCGATGGCATTCAACGATGGTATCTATTATGATAAGGATACATCGAATGGTACATTTAACAAAGATATCTTGGTTTCCTATTGGTCAAAAGGTTGGGGTAGCTATTCTCTGGCAAGTGCATCGTTTTTGGCTGGCAAGGGATTCAAAATTCTGAACACCAATGACGCTTGGTATTATGTACTGGGACGTCAGGCTGGAAACCGCAGTGGATACACCATTGCAACTGCGAAAAATGGTGTGCAGAACACCAAGTATAATGATGTGCCGGGCGACAATGACCCAACACCGGTTGGCTCGATGATTTGTGTTTGGTGCGATACGCCGAGTGCATCGTACAATTCCACGGAAGAAGCGAACATTGCGGATTTGATGAAGACATTTGCCACCAACAATCCGGAGGTATTTGCGTCTTCCAATTCCGACAGCTCCAAGCCGAACAAGGCACCAGCTGCTCCTGTTGATAAGACCATTACTGTTCCGGTTGGCGGAACGGTAACAGAAACCGTAAGCGGCAATTATTCGGACGTAAAGACTGCGGACGAAGGCATTGCAACGGTAGAGGCTAAGTATACAAAGACCGAGGCATCCAGTGTTTCGTATAACGCAAAGGCAAGCGTATCGGAAGCTAACGGATATAAAGATGGATATACAGAAGGCAATCAATCCTATCCGTCAAGTAATCTTATTGATAACGATTCAAGCACATTTTGTTGGTATCCTACCGCACAGTCTGCGGGCGCGTACATGCAGGTTGACCTTGGTACAGCAATCCCGTTTGATGCGGTTCGCTTGACAACTCCTTCGAAGGCAGGAAGCGATGTTTGTACGAACGCTGATGTAAAGGTTTCTGCAGATGGAAGCACTTGGACAACGATTGGCTCTTACACTGGTGTAGCAGGAAAACAGGAAATCTTTACGAACACAGTTGATACTGTGCGTTATATTAAGGTTGAACTGACCCAAAGTGCGAAAAGTTGGTGGAAGTTGGCTGAAATCGAGTGGGGCAATGTCGATGCATCCAACAACTTTACCCGCATGGCATCCAGCGGCACTGTGACGCAGGAAGCATCCGGACAGACCACGCTCACCTTCAACGGTGTAGCGGCTGGCAAAACCACCGCTCAGGTCGGCGATGCAACGTATACTGTAAATGTTGTGGGAGATGCACCGAGCAACGCACCGGATGCAAATCCCATCTATCTGGAATACTGGATTACGAACCGTCAAGTTTATGAGAATAGCAATAACAAAAATTCCTACTACCAAGCAATCACGACAAAAACAAATAATGTAACTACCGAAGCTGGCGTAGATGTTTCTAAACTTGCTCCGACTGAGGGATATGCTCAGGAGACTGGCTGGAACACGAAATTATACTACTGGCAGACCATGCGTCTGGATAGTAATCATAAACAGACTACAGATGAAAAAGTTGATCAAACTGCTAACGGCACAACGCTGACGCATATCCGCTATTGGCACAACGCTTGGCAGTATCAGACCTCGGACGGCACATGGTATTCCTTAGAGAGTGGTGACCAGCTGGTAGCGTATTATCTGCAAAAGACAAATGTTACCAAGGAGATTACTACCTATGCCAAGGACTGGGGCTATTCTACAAGTAAAACAACTGACAATTCATCTGGTGGTAAGGGACAGGTAGCTCTGACGGTTGCCGTTGTTTATCCGGACGGCACAGTTTCTCCGGCAGAGAGTGGCATGTATTCGAAGTCCACGACTATCTTTAACTATTGGGGTGATCGAGACATCGGCATTGTCGCACCGATCAATAACAGTGACTATGATATTTCAAAAATCACGGTGACAGATGGTAAACGTGATGAAAATACAGACCAAAACGTATGGTATAGCAGCGATTCCATCACATGGAATAAGACGACCAATGACGCAGGTTCTAAGTGGTATGATGAAAAAACCGTTTGGGACGAAACCACGAATGCAGGAACAACGCCAATGGTAAACGGTGCAAAAGGAGCAAGCACTGAAAAGGGTATTATATGGTCTGCAAAAAACACGGCAAAGCTGGTTCTGATTTATCTGAAGCCGGTTCAGAAGGAAACCAATCTGAACGTTGTTTATTGGGATGACAGCATTGACGCGCAGATCAATAAGAATGATATTCAGATCGTTATGCCGGGCGAGAATGCTACCTATACAAACGAGCTGAAAAACGGTAACGGACAGGTTATCGGCAATAAGACAGAATGGAACAGCAACGACAAGAACAGTGCGGATTACTTGCCGGATGATGCATACGTTACAAACAGCTCGAATAAACAACAGACCTTTAACAAGGATATTACGCTGCTGCCGAACGTAGATACCAAGTATCAAACCGGTCTGTATGAGTATCAAAAGGCGGATATTTCTAAAGATGGTAAGACACTGACCCTGCATTACGCAGTTGACAACAGCAAGGTTCAAGCGAAATATGTTGTTGACTTTGGCAAGCCGGTCAACGTGCCGATTGGAGATATTCTCACCGGCGATGCTGCTCAAAAGACCATTGATAAAATGACGTTTAAAGCTGAGTATGGCGATGCAACAGTTACACCCGGACAGGATAACTCGATTACCTTTACGCCTACCAGCATTATGAAAATGCCGATTATCGTAACTGCGACGATTACGTTTAAGGATGGTTCTCAGGTTTCTCCGAAGATTGCCTTCATTCCGGCTTCCAACGTCATGTACGAAGAAAGCTTCGTAAAGCTGGGAGACAATTCCGACTGGAAGGCAACCGGCAAGGCTGAAAACGAAACGCAGGCAACCGAGAAACTCGAAACGGAAGGCATCCACGGCTATGATAAATCCTACAAAGCGGATTCCAAGTTCAGCAACGGCTCGGCTTATCGGGCAAAGCTCACACTGAGCAAAAACGATGGCGGAATTGTCACAACACAGGATAAGGCAACATTTACCTTTACCGGAACAGGCTTTGATCTGATTTCTGAGTGCGGTGCGGATACGGGTATGCTTTGGACTGTCATCAAAAACAGCGAAGGCAACACTGTTAAGACCTATCTGGTAGATACCTACTTTACCGGTGATAACGCCGGTGATGACGAAGGAATTATTTCCGGTATAGGTATTCTGGATTATCAGGTTCCGGTTGTACGCTGCACAGATTTAACACGCGATACGTACACGGTTGAAGTTTATGGTTGGTTGACTGATGGTTCGGGTGTTGTAGCAAAGACTGCCGAAGAAACGACCGAAAACGGCGAAGTCAGCGAACAGACCATTGCTGAAGTGCTGGACGATATGAGCGTCAAAAATGTAGATGCTTCCGAAGTAGAAGCAACCTGCATGGATGACAACAGCGTTCTGCTGGGCGGCACCGGCGTAGAAGAGACCGCAGCAAAGAGCAGAAGTGCTCGCGCAACTGCAGCAACAAGTGCAAACGTTTACATTGACGGCGTTCGCGTATACAATACGCTGAGTGAGAACAATGGCGCAAATAAATACACGAAATCCGAACAGAACGTCAAGTACGAATCGGTTTACGACTTCGTAAAGAATAGCGTAGATGTAAGCGGCAATGAAGCTGCAGCTGTATATGTTGAATATGACGGCGGACAGGATATTTGGAATATTGCGGATTACAAGCAGCAGGGACCGGAAAACGAAGTATATCTGATGCCTAATTCGGCGATTGCTTTTGCACTCAACGACTATACGGAAGGCGATACGGTTCAGATTGCAGCAAAGGCTATCAATGGTAATGTGGCTTGTGCAGGCTTAGGAAAAACAGATACACTTTCTACATCGACAGAAATGTATTATAATGTCGATGTAATCACGGATGACAATGGTTCGTATGTGCAGATTTCAAATGATTCAAGCACTGGTATTTTAGCTCTCAGCGAAATCAAGGTTTCCAAGAATATTACGGCAATTGCAGATCCTGAGTTACAGACAACGGTTCTTGATAAATTGAACCATAAGGCAGACTTTGTGCCGGAAACATTGACCGCTTCTGCACCGAAGACATTTACGCAGGATACAGTTGCAACGCTTTCGGTCAAGGCGTCTGCGTCCGATGTTGATAAGGTTTACTATTATCTTGATGATAAGAAAGACGAACCTAATGAATTGACAGCGAACAATAAGAGAGCTGTAAGTCGCGGAAAATCGAAGGTATACACGTACAGAGAACTGATCAATGCAGATGATGAAGCATTGTCACTTGGAGAGCATACGTATTCTGTCTACGCGGTAAGCAAGGACGGAAAGCAGAGCGATCCGGTTGTGGTAACAGTTAGGATTACGAAGTAAGAAAGGAGGAGAAGCATGAAGCAGACATATGAAGCGCCAAAGCTGGAAGTGATTGCGTATTCCCTCCACGAGGCAATTGCGGCAAATTGCAGTGATAAGGTGTATAACCATGCGGATGGAAGTTCGTGCACGCCTACGAAACTTGGAGACATAATTATTTCCTCAGGCGTCAACTTTGCCGAAGATAACAACTGCTCCGTTCCGATGGCAGGTTATTGCTACTTTACGTCCAGCAGTGTGCTGTTCAATTCCTAACTGAATAGTCAATCGCTTAGGAACAAAGAGATGCGCCTGCGTCGCAAGATGCAGGCGCATTTCCAATAGGAGCTGCCATGTATCAAAAAGATTACTGTTTCGCCGGACTGGGCGTCCGAATGCTTTCGGATGTCCCGCCGGCGGAGGACGAAAATACGGTTGCGTTTCGGCAAACGGGAGAAAAAATCAATAGTACCTGCCGGATTGCCTGCGTTCAGCAGCTGCCGCAGGTGCACGGCACACAGCTTATGCAGACCAATGAACTGCGGCTGTTTCGCAGCGGAGACACGCTGTATCAGCAGCTGCTCAGCCCACTGGACGGGCATCCGCTGACTATATCCGTGTATGACGCGGTGAAACAGGGTGAGGTGTCGTTGTATCTGTCGCAGGCAGATATGCCGTATATCGCGCGCTCCGTGCATCTATGGGCGGGAATGGATATCAACCATCAGTTGCTGCTGCATCGCCGTGTCGTCATGCACAGCGCGTCTGTGCGCACGGAACAGGGCGTTATTTTGTTCGCGGCGCCCTCCGGTGTGGGAAAGTCCACGCAGGCAAAGCTGTGGCACGCGCATCGACGGGCAGAAATTCTCAATGGAGATAAAAATGCCGTGGGAATCGAGCAGGGAACGGCAATGGCGTATGGCTTGCCGTTTTGCGGCACGAGCGGTATTTGTCAGCCGTATCAGCTGCCTCTGCGGGCGATTGTACTGCTGGAACAGGCACAGCAAAATGAAACGACACGATTGCAGGGCGTAGAAGCGGTGATTCGCGTTCTGCGCAATTGCATGGGACATCAGGCGGTGCAGGAGGTGGCTGGTATGATGCTGGAACAAATCGCTGCACTGCTGGAAACTGTACCTGTGTATCATCTTGCCTGCACACCGGATATCCGCGCAGTACAAGTTTTGGAAAATGCTTTGGGGGAATAACTAGTATGTCGACATCTTATTCGCGATTTGTGGATTATTTGACGTATAAAGCAATCCAGACCGGCACGCCGCTCTCCGGCACATTTGAGCTGACGGCACGCTGTAATTTGGACTGCAAAATGTGCTATATCCATAAACGAGCCAATGACCCTGCCGCAAAACGGGAGGAACTGACAACAGAGCAGTGGATTGCGCTTGCGAAAGCAGCACAGGAGCAGGGAATGCTGCTGTTGTTGCTGACCGGCGGCGAACCGTTTGTCCGCCGCGATTTCTTTGATATTTACGATGCCTGCACGGCATTGGGGCTGTCGGTTTCTATCAATACGAACGGAACGTGCATCACACCGGAAATCATCAAACGATTGAAGCGAAATGCTCCGGCGCGTATCAACATTACATTATACGGCGCAAGTCCGGAAACATATGAAAAATTATGCGGAGATGCATCGGCATATGAGAGAGCATATCAGGCTGTTTTGGGCTTGCAGAAAACTGGAATTCCTGTGAAATTAAATTACAGCGTAACACCGTACAATCGCGATGACTTGCTGGAGGTTTGCAAATTTGCCGAGGAACAGCACTTGCCGATTCAGCCTGCAACATATATGTTCCCGCCGATACGTGCTTGTGAACATGGCTGTTGTTCCAATGAACGGCTGTCTGCACAACAAGCTGCACAGGCGAGCTTTGCGTATGACTGCTTCCGTTTTTCCAGAGATGTGATGATGAAAAGATGCAAAGAATTGCTCAAAGGCGGCATTGTAGATGACCCGATGACGGAATGTCAGGAATTGCCGACCGAGCGCATTCGCTGCCGCGCAGGCGCGTCCGCTTTCTGGGTAACATATCATGGACAAATGCGTCCGTGCGGCATGATGCAGGTGCCGTCCTTTTCTGTTTCGGAATATGGATTTTCCGGCGCTTGGGAAAAAATTCGTGATGCCAGAGAAAAAATTCTGCTTCCGGCAGCTTGCACAGAATGCGCGATGAAAAATGCGTGTGAATTTTGTCCGGCTACCTGCTATGCGGAAAATCAAAATTTTGAAACTGTGCCGACGTATAATTGTCAAAAGACCATTGCATATTTGCGGCTGGCACAGAAATTTATCAGACAATAAGAAACTAGGGGGAAAATATGAAACTGAAATCAACGATAATTTTACGAAAAATTGCGGGAGAAACAATTCTGATTCCGGTTGGAGAAGATGCGGTTCGAGTAAATGGACTGATCACTGTGAATGAAGTCGGGGCGCTTATTTGCGAACAATTAAAAGAGGAACGAACGGTGGACGCACTTGTAGCGGCTGTGACGGCGCAGTTTGATGTTGACGCACAGACTGCTCGGACGGATATTGCATCGTTTATTCATACATTAGAAGAAAATGATTTATTGGCATAACAGACAGAGGGCACATCATACTTGATGTGCCCTCTGTCTGTTATGAATTCTTTTCTATGCCATCGACAACAATATCAATGGCCTTGGTGACAAAATTTATTTTCTTTTCGCTGAATACCGTGCCGCCGTGTGAGAGGGAAATATCCGCGATTGCCAGTTCATCGTCTTGGGTAGCTTCTGTGCTGCCCATAAGCGTTGTCCATCGGATGGATACATCGGCTTTTGTCAGTACTTGATCGAAATCAACGGTATACTGTGTTTTCTCAAACAATTTGAAGTTGGAATCCGCTTGCACGAGGATGGTATTGTCTTTGTCCTGATACACTTCAACGGTGTAATAGACACGGTCCTCTTTGTCTGCGGTGTCCTGCGGGTTGGGATACACCGTTTGGGAATCAATCAGCTGCATGTTGTCTGTTGACACAAGAGCAGAAGCGACGTCAGACGAGCCGGAAAAACAGCCTGACAGCAACAGCGTCGCCAAGAGTGTGATAAATAGAGAAATGACATGGCTGTGTTTCATGAATTATTCCATCTCCTTCAAATGACCTGCGAATTTCTGCGCGATTTCCGGAATTTCACCGAGTCCCATAAGGACGGTTCGCGTTTCAAAACCAAGTGCTTCGAGCTGACTTTTCCAGCTGTCCGGAGCATCTCCGGACAGGTCGTTGCGGGCGTGATCTCCGGCGACGATGAGAAACGGCATGAGCACAATCCTTTTGATTTTGGCAGCTTGAAGCTGAGGAATGATGCTGTCCAGCTGAGGATAGCCCTCTACGGTGCCGACATAGACGTTGGCATAGCCCTCTGTACGGAATTTGTGCTCCAATTCACAATACGCTGCGTTGGCAAAGTGTTCGGTTCCATGCCCCATGAGAAGCAGTGCTTCGTTTTCTCGGCGCGCAGGAATGTTGTGCATGACGGCGTGGACACAAGCATCGTAATCGGATTCCGACCATAACAGCGGGCGTGCCATATGGACTTGCGGAAATTGTGCGGCGTCAGCGCACAGCTGCTCGTATTCGATGCCGGCGATGACGTGCGTGGTCAGACAATGAATGCTGTCATATCCTTGCGCGATTAAGTGTTCGAACAGCGTATGCGGGTCGGGAATGTCGATGCCGTCGCGTTCGCGCAATTTTTTGCGGATGATCCGCGAGGTGAAGGCGCGATATACCGGCTGTCCGCAGACCTGCTCGGCAGTGCGTTCGATGTTTTCAATCGCTTTCATGGCCTCCGGCACAGAGGTTCCAAAGCTGACGACAACCATTGCTTGCTTCATAAAATAAGTATCCTCCGATTCCTGCAACAATCTATGTTCAGGATAGCGGAGGGAAAATCATTTGTCAAGGACGAAACGGACAGGATTTAGATTTGTTTTCGCATGTGGGCGAGAGCGCTTTTTTCCAAGCGCGATACCTGCGCCTGTGAAATATGGATTTCATCGGCAACTTCCATCTGTGTGCGCCCTTCGAAAAAACGCATGCGCAGAATGTTTTGTTCTCGGCTGGACAGCTGCCGCATGGCTTCTTTGAGCGCGATTTGCTCCAGCCAGTGCTCATCGGTATTTTTGGTGTCACCGACCTGATCCATGACGTAGACCGCATCACCGCCGTTTTCAAATACCGGCTCATATAAAGATACCGGATCGAGAATGGCGTCCAGCGCAAAGACAATATCTTCTCGCGGAATTTGCATGGCGCGGGATAATTCTTCTATCGTGGGTTCGCGCTGGTTGGCGTTGACAAATGCTTCTTTCGCCTGCAGGGCGCGATAGGCGGTGTCTCTCATGGAGCGGGAGACACGAATCGAGCTGTTGTCGCGCAGATAGCGGCGGATTTCACCGATAATCATTGGGACGGCATAGGTGGAAAATCGAACGTTTAGCTCCACATTGAAATTGTCGATGGATTTCATCAGACCGATGCAGCCGACCTGAAACAAATCATCCATGCTTTCTCCGCGTCCGGAAAAGCGCTGGATGACGCGGAGCACCAGACGCAGGTTACAGGAAATCAGCCGTTCGCGGGCGGCTCGGTCACCGCTGACGCTGCGGCGCAGCAGGGCATCGGTTTCCTCGGCGGACAATACCTCCAGCCGTGAGGTGTTGATTCCGCAGATCTCTACTTTATTCGGCATGGCTTCGCCTCCTGGATTTGAGAAATCTTTGTATCCATCAGTATCCCCGCGAAAACAGCAAATCATACCACGAGAAAATGTCATGGAAAAAAACAAAAAATAATTTAAAAAAATTCCTTGACATTTTCGGATTCCTACGGTATACTAAACAAGCACTTGAGAGTGCGGTGTTTGATACGAGAAACACCTAAAAAAGCGTTTTGAATACTCTTTTTGTTGCGACAGCGTGACAGAAAGACGATTCGCCTCTGTAGCTCAGTCGGTAGAGCAGGGGACTGAAAATCCCCGTGTCGGTGGTTCGATTCCGCCCGGAGGCACCACATATGCGGATGTAGCTCATCTGGTAGAGCGCCACCTTGCCAAGGTGGAGGTAGCGAGTTCGAGCCTCGTCATCCGCTCCAAATTTTTTGAGACAGTCGAGAAATCGGCTGTCTTTTTTTGCGTTTTGCTGGTATACTAAAAGCTCAGGATCAATGCATGGGGAGGAGAACGGCATGAAGCTGATGATAGGGCGTGCGGGAACCGGAAAGACCACAGAGATTCTGCGGCGCATTGCCGCACGGGAAACGAGCGGGAAACGACAAATTTTGATTGTACCGGAGCTGGCGTCGCACGAATATGAACGTCTGCTCGCGCAGGCGACAAATAATCGCGGTGCACGCTTTGCGGAAGTGCTGACATTTCGGCGCATTGCAAATCGTGTGTTTTCGGAAGCGGGCGGATTGGCAGAAGTGCAGCTGACACCGGCAGGACGCTTGCTTGTATTATATGAAGCGGTGCGCGCGTCTGCGGATGCGTTGGATGTATACAGCGGTGCGATTCGCAGACCGGATGTTTTGCGTGATTTGCTGCAAATCATAGATGAGATGAAAACCAACGGCATAACACCGGAACAAATGCTGCAGGCTTCGGCGGAAGCGGAAGGACATCTGGCGGAAAAACTGCGCGATCTCGGTCAAATCGGTGCGGTATATGAGACCCTGACACAGGAGGATCTGCCGGATCCGCGCGATCAGATGACAAAAATCGCGCAGAGACTGCCGGATTGTACGATTTTTGACGGAGCAGAGCTGTACTTAGATCGGTTCGATCAGTTTAACAAGCAGGAATTGGAAATTCTTGCGGCGCTGCTGCGGCGTCATGTGCCGATGACAATAGCCCTCACAGGGGATCTCCATCAACCGGAACTGTTTCCGGAAACCATGCATGCAGTATCGCGCCTCAAGCGTCTGGCGGGGGCGCACGGCGAATCGCTGGACATCGAACGCATGGAGCAAATGGTGATGCCGCGTCCGCATGACTTGAAAATAGCGGAGGCATACGGATTGTCTGCCGGTACACAGCAATTTGACAGCGATCAGACCAGTATCCATCTTCACGCTGCCGGCAACTTGTTTTCCGAGTGTGAATTTGCGGCGGCATATATCCGAAAATTGCTGCGTGAAACCGATGCGCGGCGGCGGGATATTGTCGTGACAGCGCGAAATTTTGACGCCTATGCACCGGTGCTGGAATTGGTGTTTGAACGCTATCAAATTCCGATTTTTTTGAGTGAAAAACATGACATTTTGCAAAAGCCAGTGCTGGCGCTTGTCGGTTCGGCACTGCACACGGTCACAAACGGCTGGCGGTATGAGGATATGTTCGCGTATCTCAAAACCGGATTTGCGGGACTGACGGCGGAGGAATGCGATTTGCTGGAAAATTATGTGCTGTTCCGGCGCATCCGCGGCAGCAAGTGGCTGCAGCCGTTTGCGGGACATCCAGACAGCTTTGGCGGCGAATTGGATGATAAAGCGCGGGAAAAGCTCGCAGCACTCAATGTACTGCGCGAAAAAGCAGTGCAGCCGCTGCTGGCATTGCAGCAGGACTTGGAACAGGCGCAGACCGCAGCACAGTATGCACAGGCTTTGTATGCCTTTTTGGAGCGCATCGGCGCACCGGACAGCATTGCTGCGCGTGCGCAGCTGCATGAGGACGCCGGACGGCTGCAAACAGCGGAAGAATATCGCCAGCTGTGGGAGATTCTCATGCAGGCGATGGAGCAGTTTGCCTGGGTACAGGGTGATACAGAGATGGAAACCGATGCGTTTGTCACGATGCTCGGCTTGGTGCTCACAGAATATGATGTCGGAACCATTCCGGTTTCTCTGGATCGTGTGACCTGCGGTTCGATTGACCGCGTGTGCAAGACCGGCATTCCGCATTTGCTGGTGCTCGGCGTCAATGACGGCGTTCTGCCGTCCGCCGGTGAAGGCGGCGGCATCCTGTCTGACAGCGACCGCGCGCAGCTGCTCGGCTTGGAAGTGGAATTGGAGACCAGCGAGGAGCGCATGGAGCAGGAGCAGGCGGCGTTATACCGCGTGCTGGCATCCGCTTCGCAGGATTTGCTGCTGTCGTGGAGCACAGCAGGCGCGGATGGAGAAAAACGACCTTCGTTTTTGGTTGGCGCACTGCGGCAATTGCTCAGCGGTCTGCCGGAGACGAGAGAAAATGAACTGGAGCAGAGCTATCGGCTGGAAGCAGAGCGTCCTCGTTTTGATTTGGCGTGCTGCGGCGCATCGAGAGACAGCTCACCGGCGGCACAGGCGGCGCTCCGTGCGCAGCCGACACCGATTCAGCCGATGGAACAATCTGTGCGCGGTCCGCTGCGCAATCCGGATGTCGTCCATCAGCTGTATGGAAAAAAACTGCGCATGACGGCGTCGCGTGTCGATGCGTTTTATCGCTGCCAGTACGCATATTTTCTGCGCTATGGTTTGCGGGCAAAGGAACGCCGCCGCGCGTCCTTTGATGCACCGGAAACCGGCACGTTTTTGCATTTTGTGCTGGAACATACACTCAAGCAAGTGCGGGAGCAATATCCGGACAGGTTGCCGGAGACAGAGACGGTACACAAGCTGGCGCGGCGCTGGACGACGATTTATGTCGAGACACAGCTCGGCGGATTGGAACAGTATTCGGCGCGATTCCGACATTTGTTCCGCCGGCTGCTGCATATGACCGATAGCGTATTGGATAATTTGCTGGAGGAGATGGCGCGTTCGGACTTTGAGCCGATTGACTTTGAATTGGATTTTTCGTGGCAGGGAGATCTGCCGCCGATTCTCATCAACAGCGCGGGCGAAACGTTGGAACTGAATGGCAAGGTTGACCGCGTGGACGGATATGTGCAGGACGGTACATTATATATTCGCGTGCTCGACTACAAGAGCGGCGCGAAGAAATTCGAGCTGGCTGACCTGTGGTACGGGCTGAATGTCCAGCTGCTGCTGTATTTGTTTGCGATTGAAAAGCAGGGGTTGCAGCGGTATCAAGACAAGCTCGCCCAGCGCATTGACCGCATTGTTCCGGCGGGCGCGCTGTATGTTCCGGCGAAGCAGGTTGTCGTGGACGCCAAGCGCGATGCGGCGGAGGAAGAACTGGACGCCATGCGCAAAAAACAGCTGCGCCGTTCGGGCTTGCTGCTGGATGAGAAGGCGATTCTTGACGCGATGGAACACGATGTCAAAAAGGACGCGGCATTTTTGCCGCTTGGCTACTTGGCATCCGGAGATAAACCAAATAAAAGCAGCTTGTCCAATTTGGCAAGCATAGAAAAGCTGGGCAAGCTGAGCGGGCACATCCGCCGCGTGCTCGGAGAGATGGGACACGAGCTGATGCACGGCAGCATGGATGCCAAACCGGTGCGCCGCGGACCGGCGGAGGACACCTGTGCATGGTGCCCGTATCGCGCGATTTGCCGGTTTGACACACGATTGGGAGACAAGCCGCATACCATCAAAAAGATTCCGGCAGAAGAATTTTGGCAGGGCATTGCAGAAGAAGAGAAGGGAGAGCACAAGCATGGGCGTTTCATGGACCGATGAGCAGAGACAGGCAATTGACAATCGAGGCGGCACGCTGTTGGTATCGGCGGCCGCAGGCTCCGGCAAGACGGCTGTGCTGGTACAGCGCGTGCTCGACCGCGTGACGGACTCCGAAAATCCCTGCGATGTAGATTCCTTTCTCATTGTGACGTTTACCAAGGCGGCGGCGAGCGAGATGCGCGGAAAAATCGCAGATGCCCTCACGGAACTGGCGGCAAAACAGCCGCAGAATTTGCGTCTGCGCCGACAGCTGATGCTCGTGCACCGCGCAAAAATCACAACGGTGCATGCGTTTTGCATGAGTCTGGTCAAGGAGCACTTTCATGAACTGGGACTGCCGCCGGAATTTCGCACGGCGGATGACAGCGAACAGACGGCCATGCAGCAGGAAGTGCTGGAGGAAGTGCTCGAAGCACAGTACGCAGTAGATGGTGCGGGCTTTTCCGCGCTGGTTGAAGCGGTCAGCGGCGGGCGCGATGACAGACAGCTGGCCAATCTTGTGCTGGAGACCTTTCGCAATTTGCAGTCCTCGCCGAAGCCGAAAAAAGAGCTGGAGCAATACCGGCAGAAATTTGTGCAGGAGTTTGACCGCATTGCGAATACCGATTGGGGCATGGCACTGTTACAGGAGGCGGACAGCCGCATACAGTACAGCATTGCCGCATTGGAGGATGCGCTGGATGAGATGAATGGCGCGGATGTCGTGCAGGATAAGTATGAGCCGGTCTTTGTGCACGACAAGCGGCAGGCGGAAAATTTGCTGGCGCTGGTGCGTGACGGCGCATGGGATGCCGCAGTCCAGCTGTGCGCACAGCTTCGCGGCAGCTTCAAGCGCATACCCGCGATTCGAGGCTATGAGGACAAAGATTTTCTTGAGCAGCTCAAGAACCGCCGCAATATCTGGAAGGACATGGTCAAAGAGATGGCGGATAAAGTCCTGTGTGTGACCGAACAAGAGGTGCGCGAGGATATGCACATGATGGCGCCGGCGGTTTGTGCGCTGTGCGATACGGTACAGCTGTTTATGGACGCCTATCAGGCGGAAAAACTGCGGCGCGGTGTGGTGGACTTTAACGATTTGGAACACTTTGCGGTGCAGCTGCTCGTAGATGAGAACGATGCCCCGACACAGCTTGCGCGTGAGATGCATTTTTCCGAAATCATGGTGGATGAGTATCAGGATACCAATGCCGTGCAGGACGCCATTTTCCGCGCGGTCAGCGATGACGAAAAAAATATTTTTATGGTCGGTGACGTCAAACAGAGTATTTATCGGTTCCGGCTTGCCAATCCGGATATTTTCCTGCATAAATACCAGTCCTATCGGGACGCAGAAGCCGTATCCAATGATGCGCCGCGGCGCGTGGTGCTTTCCAAAAATTTCCGTTCCCGCCCTGCGGTGCTGGACAGCGTCAATTATCTGTTTTCTGCCCTGATGAGCGAGGATTTGGGAGATTTGGAATACACGGACAGAGAGGCACTGCATGCGGGCGCGTCATTCCCGCAGGGAACAGACGATTATAAGACGGAGTTTTGTGTGCTGGAAACCAAATCGGAGGATGAAGATGCGCCGGAATCCATTCGGCAGGAGGCGGCGTATTGCGCAAACCGCGTGCGCAGCATGCTGGACGAAGGCTTTCGCGTGACCGACAAACAGACCGGACAGCTGCGCCCGTGCAGAGCGGGAGATTTTGTCGTATTGCTGCGTTCCGCGAAAAATAAAGCGTCCGTCTTTCAGCAGGAACTGATTGCGCGCGGCATTCCGGCGGGCGCGGACGCCGCGGAGGATATGTTCGGCACACCGGAAATTTTGACGCTGGTGTCATGGCTGGAAATTGTGGACAATCCGCGGCAGGATGTTCCGCTGCTGGCGGCACTCAATTCTCCGATTGGCGGATTTACAGAGGAAGATCTGGCGGAAATTCGCCTGTGTGATATGGACAACGAGTATTATTGTGCGCTGGCGACCGCCGCACAGACCATGCCGAAAGCGCAGGCATTTCTCGACCAGCTCGCGGAGCTGCGCGTGCTGGCGTCCGACTTGCCGGTGCATCAGCTGCTGTGGCACATTGTCGATAAGACCGGTGCGATGGGCGTGTTCGGCGCGATGCCGAACGGCAAGGCGCGGCAAAATCATATTACGGCGCTCATCGAATTGGCGGGCAGTTTTGAGCGCGGCGGCAGCCGCGGCCTGTTCGCGTTTGTGCGCTATATCCGAGAGCTGCGGGAAGCGGGCAGCGAAGTTGCCGCGCCGGAGACGGAGAGCACGGGAGATATGGTGCGCATCATGACCATTCATAAATCCAAGGGTCTGGAATTTCCTATTGTGCTGCTCGCCAATTGTGCCAAGCGGTTCAATGAAATGGATTTGCGCAAGCCTGTGCTGCTGCATCCGCGCATGGGCATCAGCATGCGCTGCCGCGACATGCAGCGCGGTCTGCAATATGACGGGCTGGATCGGCTGGCGATGGCGAGTGTGCTGCGCCGGGAAATGGTCAGCGAGGAGCTGCGTGTGCTATATGTTGCGATGACGCGTGCGAAAGAAAAGCTCATCTGCACGGCGGCGCTGCGCGATGCAGGCGGCAAGCTGGAAAAATGGGCAGCTATTTCTGCCCTGCGTCCGATTCCGCCGTATGCGCTGTCCGGTGCCAATCAATATGCACTGTGGATGGCGGTGCCGCTGCTCAGACATCCCGATGCGCTGCCGCTGCGGGAGCAGCTGAGCCGCCTGCCGGAGCTGGACAACGATGCGCCGCGGTGCTTTACGGTTCGCATGGTTGCGTATCAGGGACAGGACGCGCAACAAGCCGAGACGTCAGTTGGACAGTTTGTGGAGCGGGAGCCGCTGCAGGCGCCAGAGCTCAAGTCGTATGCGGCGGACGCGCTGCGTGATTTACCGTCCAAGCTGACCGCTACGGCGATTACCGAATCGTTTCAGGCGCAGGAGGCGAGCGAGCAGACGCCGCCGCCCAAGCAGCAGGCAGAGCTGCGCCGTCCGTTCTTTGAGCGGGAAGCACGCGGCTTGACTCCGTCGGAAATCGGCACGGCGCATCATTTGTTCCTACAGTTCTGCGACTTTGCGCGGTGTGAAACCGCGGAGGGCAGACAACAGGAGCTTGCGCGGCTGCGCGACAAACGCATTCTCAGCGCGCAGCAGGCGGATGCCATAGAGCTCGAACAGATTGCGGCGTTTTTTGCATCGGATTTGTATGCGCGGTTTGGGCAAGCGACCGTCCGTCGGGAGTTTAAGTTTTCTATCTTGGTTCCCGCGCGCGATTATTATCAAGAAGCCGAGGGATTTGACGAGCAATTGCTCATGCAGGGCGTCATTGACTGCCTGTTGGAGACGGAACAGGGCTTGACGGTCATTGACTTCAAGACCGACCGCGTGTCCCGAAATTTTGCCGCACAGCGGGCGGAAAAATACCGCGCCCAGCTGTCCGCCTATAAACGGGCGGCGGAGACCGTGTTCGCCAAGCCGGTCACGGGTTGCGCGCTGTACTTTCTCGGCAGTCGTCAGACAATTTGGCTGGAACTGTGAGAAATCACTTGCATTGTGCGGGAGTCTATGGTATAATCCTTGAGGAAATACGGACGGAACCGTGTTTCAAGCGTGATTTTAATAAAAATACACCGCGAAATAAAAAAAGTGCTTGCATTTGTTAGGTCGTTGTGATATTATGATTTTATGACTGTAAGGCTTTGGCGGAAAGAGGTGAATCAAAAATGAAGGAAGGAATCCATCCGAAGTACGTACCGACAACCATTCGTTGCGCTTGTGGTGCTGTATATGAGACCGCTTCCACTAAGGAGAATATCTCGGTAGAAATCTGCTCCAAGTGCCACCCGTTCTTTACCGGCAAGCAGAAGCTCGTTGATACCGGCGGACGTGTTGACCGCTTCAAGAGAAGATTCAATCTTGACAAGTAATTTTTCAAGAAGTGATTATAAACCCGTCCATTTTGGACGGGTTTTTGCTTTATCTGAAAGGAGGGACAGGCAGTGGAAGACTGGATGCTGGACGATATGGAGACAGAACGCGCCGTGCTTGTTGGCCTGCACGCGTCGGTCTTTAAAGAGGACGAGGACGCGAGCTGGGAGACACTGGACGAGCTGGAAGCTCTGCTGGAGACGGCAGGCGGCGAATGTGTCGGCAAAATGTTGCAGACGAGAAATGCGCCGGACGCACACACCTTTATCGGCGAGGGCAAGCTGCAGGAGCTTGTCACGCTGGCGCGCGACAACGATGCAACACTGATTGTGTTTGACAACGAACTTTCTCCGTCGCAGATGCGCGTATTGGAGGAGGCAACCGGCCGAACGGTGCTGGATCGAAGCGCGTTGATTTTGGATATTTTCGCACAGCGCGCGCGCACCGGCGAGGGCAAGCTGCAGGTCGAGCTGGCGCAGTATCAGTATATCCTGCCGCGCCTGTCCGGTATGGGTAAGAGCATGTCGCGGTTGGGCGGCGGCATCGGCACAAGAGGCCCGGGCGAAACCAAGCTGGAAACCGATCGCCGGCACATCCGGCAGCGCATTGACAAGCTGCGCCGCGACCTCAAGGATGTGCGCCGTGTCCGCGCCGTGCAGCGCAGACAGAGACAAAAGGCGGAACTGCCGCTGGTTGCGATTGTCGGCTATACCAACGCCGGAAAATCGACGCTGCTCAATGCATTAACGGATGCAGGCATTGAGGCAAACAACAGACTGTTTGATACGCTTGACCCGACCACGCGCAAGCTGCGCATTTCCGAGACACAGGAAGTGCTGCTGTCGGATACCGTTGGTTTTATCCGCAAGCTGCCGCATCATCTGGTGTCTGCATTTAAGGCAACGTTGGAAGAACTGGAATATGCGGATTTGCTGCTGCACGTTGTGGATGTGTCGCGCGAGGATTGGCGCGAGCAGGCGGCAACGGTAGAAAAAGTAATTTCTCAGCTCGGTGCGCAGCAAATTCCGCAGCTGCTCGTGTGCAACAAGGCGGATTTGTGCGAAAATCCCGATTTGATTCCGTCCGGAGAGCATGTCGTTGCGATTTCGGCAAAACGCAAACGCGGCTTGGATGAGCTGCTGACAGCGATGGAAAAGGCACTCGGCAAGGGAAAGCACCGTGTCAAGCTGTGCATTCCGTATGCAGACGGCTATCTGCTCGATGTCATTCACAAGGAGGCAGCTGTGTTCTCGACGGATTACGATGCGGACGGCACGGTTGTCGACATCGAATGTGATGATAAGCTGTACGGTCAGCTCAAGGAATACGAGGTGCAGGATGGCTGAGAGCTATCTGGTACCGGCAGGTTACGGCGAAGGTCGGTATGAGGACAGAAAGTCCAAATTCATCGGAGATTTGTACTTTGTGGAGTCGCAGGAACAGGCGATTGAACTCCTCAACGAGGTCAAAGCGAAGTACCGCGATGCGCGGCATCATTGCTATGCGTATATCATCCGTGAGGGAAATTATATGCGCTATTCCGATGACGGCGAGCCGCAGGGCACGGCGGGCATGCCGATGCTGGATGTTCTGCGCAGAGAGAATCTGACCAATGTTCTGTGTGTGGTGACGCGCTATTTCGGCGGTGTTTTGTTGGGAACCGGCGGACTGGTGCGCGCCTACACCAAGAGCACCCAGCTCGCGCTGGAAAATGCGGGCATCAATGAGGTCAATCGCTATGCCGTGGTGCTCATCACCTGCCCGTATTCTCTGTTGGGCACGGTACAGAATCTTTTGCCGGAGCACAACTGCATGGTGGAAGAAACAGATTATGCCGCAGATGTCACACTGACAGCGACGCTGCCGGAGGACGGCACGGCGGCGCTGGAACAAGCGCTGCGCGATGCCACCAGTGCAAATGCAGACATGGAAATCATGGATATGCAGTTCATGGGCAGACGAATCAGATGAGAAACAAAAAATTTGAAAAAACATAAATTTTTTTCAGAAAAAAAGAGGATTTTCATACAGTCACTTGGTATTTATTTATGTACACAATTTGCCGGACGCAGAATGTGTGCATGCAATACATTTTGATGTGGAAAGGCGGCAGTTGATTGGCAATTGATGAACGATTTCTCGATGAACTGAATGCCAGATGCGATATCGTGGATATTGTGTCACGCTATGTCTCTTTGAAAAAGAAAGGCAGCAACTATTTTGGACTGTGCCCGTTTCACAATGAGAAAACGCCGTCGTTTTCTGTTGCACCGGATAAGCAGATTTTCTACTGCTTCGGCTGCGGCAAGGGCGGCGGTCCGATTCGATTTATTATGGACGCAGAAGGACTGGATTTTCCGGACGCCGTTCGGTTTCTTGCCAAGGAATACAACATGGAAGTGCCGGAGACCGGAAGCAGTCCGCAGACGCGGCATGTGCGCGAACGGGCGCTGGAAGCACTGACCGAAGCAGCTCGTTTTTTCTATGCGCAGCTGCATGGACCGCAGGGCGCGCAGGCACTGGCGTATTTCCAGCGGCGCAGATTGAGCAAAAAGACCCTGAATAATTTCGGGCTGGGATATGCGCCGGATTCCTTTCACGCACTGCTCGATGCGATGACGCAAAAGGGTTTTACCAAAGAAGAACTGGAAGCCGCGGGTCTCATCGTGCGCAGCGACCGAGGTACATATTACGACAAATTCAGAAATCGTGTCATGTTTCCGATTATTGATATGCGCGGAGATGTCATCGCGTTTGGCGGCCGCGTCATGGATGACAGCAAACCCAAGTACCTCAATTCGCCGGAAACCATTGTATTTAACAAACGGCGCAATTTGTTTGCGATGAATCGGGCGAAAAAAACAAAAAGTGAGTATTTCTTGCTCGCAGAGGGCTATATGGACGTCATTGCCCTGCATCAGGCAGGCTTTGACAGTGCAGTGGCTTCTCTGGGAACTTCCCTGACGGAAGAACAGGCGCGGCTGCTGTCGCGCCACACCAAAACCGTGATTGTCTGCTACGATGCGGACACCGCCGGTCAGTCGGCGGCACAGCGGGCCATTGACATTTTGAAAAAGACAGGCATTCGCGTCAAAATCTTAAAAATTCCGGGCGCAAAGGATCCGGATGAGTTTATAAAGACCAAAGGCGCCGATGCCTTTCGCAAGCTAATTGAGCGGTCGGACAACGATGTGCGCTATCGCATCGAAGCGGCAAAGGACAAGTATGACTTTACCGAGGATGACCAGCGTATTTTGTTTTTGCGGGAAGCGGCAGGCATCATTGCGCTGCTCGACAGTGAAGTGGAACAGGACGTGTATACGACGTCGACGGCAAAGCTGGCGGGCGTGACGCCAGAGGCGTTTCGGCAGGAGGTCAAACAGGCGAAAATTCGTCTGCGCTCCCAGGCAAAGCGGAAGATGCATCGGGAAGTGCGCGCGCCTGCGCAGGCGGCGCAGCCGAGAGACCGCTCGATACATTTTGACAACGTGCGTTCTGCGCGCGCAGAGGAAGGAATTTTGTCGCTTTTGTTCGCAGATACCTCGCTGATGGAACAAATGCGGCGGGTTGTATCGCCGGATGATTTTTCTTCTCCGGAGCTGGGCAAAATATACGGTCTTTGTTCAGCGCTGTACAACAGCGGCCGCACGATTTCGATTCCTGCTCTGGAAGGAAGACTGGAGCCGCGGGAGATGGATTTGCTGGCGTCGGCGCTGCGTGTGGACATTCCCATTGACCGCAGGCAGCAGGCACTGGAGGATTACACCCAAATTATTCAGGAACAGAAGCTGATGCGCACAGCACAGACCGATGCGGAGCAAGATCCGCTGCTTCAAAAGGCGCAGATGCAGCGCAAGAATAAGGGCTTTGCGGAATGATGCCGCGGTGCCGTTTTCATAATATAAGATCAGAAGCAATACATGATAAATTTATTTGGAGGCTTAAAGAATGACACAGGACATGGATGTAAAAAAGCAGACAGCCATCAAAGAGCTTATCGCTTTGGGCAAGAAGAAGGGCAAGCTCACGCTGAAGGAAATGTCTGATGCGCTGGAGTCCATCGACATGGAGTCGGATGAGCTGGATAGACTATATGAGGAGCTGGAGAAGGCAGGCATTGAGCTGCAGGGCGCTGAGGTTCTGGCCGCTCCGGCAGAGTCCGAAGAAGAATTTTCTGAGGACGCCGTAGAGGAAGTAACCAAGGAAGAACTGGAAGATACCGAGTCTCTCGCAGAAGGCTTCGCGATTGATGATCCGGTGCGCATGTACTTAAAGGAGATCGGTAAGGTCGATCTGCTGACGCCGGACGAAGAAGTTGAGCTGGCGAAGAAGATGCAGGCGGGCATGGAAGCCAAGGAAAAAATCAAGGAGCTGGACGAACGCCAGCGCAACGGCGAGCAGATTGACGAGAAGGAATATCAGGCACTGCGCAAGGCAATTCGCGGCGGCGAAAATGCAAAGAAGCGTCTGTCGGAGGCAAACCTGCGACTGGTTGTTTCCATTGCAAAGCGTTATGTCGGCCGCGGCATGCTGTTCCTTGACCTGATTCAGGAAGGCAATTTGGGTCTGCTCAAGGCAGTAGAAAAGTTTGACTGCACCAAGGGATTTAAGTTCTCGACGTATGCAACCTGGTGGATTCGTCAGGCAATCACCCGCGCCATTGCAGATCAGGCACGTACCATTCGTATTCCGGTGCACATGGTAGAAACCATCAACAAGGTCATTCGTGTATCCCGTCAGCTGCTGCAGGAGCTGGGTCACGACCCGCAGCCGGAGGAAATCGCAGAAGAAATGAACATGCCGGTAGAGCGCGTGCGTGAAATTCTCAAAATCGCACAGGAACCGGTATCTCTGGAAACGCCAATCGGCGAAGAAGAGGACAGCCATCTGGGCGATTTCATTCCGGATGATGACGCACTGGAGCCGGCAGAGGCCGCTTCGTTTACGCTGCTCAAGGAGCAGCTGGTAGAGGTGCTCAAGACGCTGACACCGCGCGAAGAAAAGGTTCTGCGCCTGCGTTTCGGCATTGAGGACGGCCGTACCCGCACGCTGGAGGAAGTGGGCAAGGAATTCAACGTAACCCGTGAGCGTATTCGTCAGATTGAGGCGAAGGCACTGCGCAAGCTGCGTCACCCGAGCCGTTCCAAGAAGCTGAAGGATTTTCTGAACTAAACGGGAGGCGGACACAATGGTTCGGCGCGATAAACAGAATTATTATCTTGATATGGCACAGGTTGCGCTGGAGCGCAGCACCTGTCTGCGCCGCAGCTTTGGCGCTGTCATTGTAAAAAATGACGTGATTATCTCGACAGGCTACAACGGCGCACCGCGCGGACGCGCCAATTGCATTGACCTGAATTACTGCATTCGGCAGCAGCGCAATGTGCCGCGCGGCACGCAGTATGAACTGTGCCGTGCTATTCACGCGGAGGCAAATGCCATCATCGCGGCATCGCGGGAAGAAATGATTGGCTCGACCCTGTATCTCGTTGGACGCGATACGCAGACCGGAGAAATCATGCGCGATGCGGATTCCTGCCCGATGTGCAAGCGGCAGATTATCAATGCCGGCATCAGCCAAGTTGTCATCCGGCGCGACAATGACAATTATGATGTCATTGATGTTGCGGACTGGGTGAAGAACGACGAGCTGCTGGGCGGAAAAATCGGATACTAATACAGGCGAATATCAGAACAGAAGCAGAAAAAACTGCTTCTGTTCTTTTTTTTTGGCTAAAAATGATAAACATAAAATAAAATATAAAGAATAAATTGTGTTGATTGACGGAAAGACGCCGCTCTGATATAATGAAATTTACAGAATGAAACATTTGGCTGAAAGAAGGAGGGAACATTATGAAGTGGTCAAAGAGAGCAGCAGCCGCAATTCTCGCGGGCGCCATGGCAGTATCTATGATGCCGCAGGTTTGGGCGGCGGAGGAAGAAAACAGCCTGCCGGAGCAGGAGACAACGGCACAGCAGCCGGTGCAGGCGGAGGAACAGACTGTACAGCCGGAAACACCGGAAACACCAGAAACACCGGAACAGCCGAAAACACCAGAAACACCGGAACAGCCGAAAACACCGGAACAGCCGGAAACACCGGAACAGCCGGAAACACCGGAGACACCAGAGACACCAGAGACACCGGACAAGCCGCAGCAGGAGCCGGTTGCACTGCGCACGGATCACAGCGCGTTTATGTCCGGCTATCCAAACGGCAAATTTGGCGTCAATGATTCCCTCACTTGGGCGCAGACCAGCGTGGTTTTGTACCAGCTGCTGGCAGATCAGTCGATGGGTGATTTGCCGTGCACCTATACCGATGTGAAGGAGACGGACTGGTTTTATCAGGCTGTCACAACGCTGGCATCGCGCGGCATTTTGACGGATGCGGGCGGCGCATTCCATCCGAATGACACCATCACACGCGGAGACTTTGTCTGCCTGATGGTGCGGCTGGTCGGCGTCGATGAAAACGCGGTCAGCTCGTTCAGCGATGTGGCACAAAGCGACCCGATCTACCCGTCGGTATCGACAGCGGCACAGCGCGGCTGGATCAGCGGATACAGCGACGGTACGTTTCGCCCCAATGCTGCATTGACGCGCGCAGAGTCGGTTGTTGTGTTCGGCCGCGTGCTTGACAGAAAAATGGACACGAAGGTCTTGCAGCAGGCGCAGGATCTGCGTGAGTTTGTCGATGTGCCGGCGAGTCATTGGGCATACGGTGCTGTTTTGGAAGCGTCCATTGACCATGACGGCGCTGCAAATGAAGATGGCACGGAGACATGGAATAGCTACACGCCATCATATCCGATTTCGCTGACGTATTCGGGAAAGACCGTGACACGGAACATCTACCAAGGCACCAAACCTTATCATGTGCCGGAGAAGGATGACGGCGGAAAGGATATAACGCATTGGATGACGCCGAACGGCGTGGTTGCTGACCCGCTTGACCGTCCGGTATCCGCCGCGGCGGCATATGTCGCGTGGTACGCGCCCAAGCTGATGACGGCGCACAACCAGTACATTTCGGGTTATGGAAAGAATCAGTTTGGCCCGCAGGATTCTCTGACGCGCGCACAGGCATGTGCAATTCTGTATGGTTTGCTGACAGACCAATCGTATGGCTCATATCCGTGTGATTTTCCGGATGTTCCGGCAGGCGCGTGGTATGAAAAGGCGGTAAAGACGCTGGCATCGCGCGGATTCGTGGCGACCGGTGAAGCATTTGAACCGAACCAGCCGATGACACGCGCAGAGTTTGTGGAAATGGTTTCGCGCTTGGTTGCATATACCGACAGAGACAGCCAGTTTACCGATGTCGGTGCAGACGACCCGTATTATCATGCCATTGTGACGGCGGCGGCACAGGGCTGGATTGGCGGATTTGGAGACGGAACATTCCGGCCGAATGAGCCGCTGACACGCACGCAGGCCGTGACGGTGTACAACAAGATTTTGGGACGCACCGGAGATAAAACGACCGAACAGCAGATGGATGAGCGCTATACCTTTGGTGATGTGTCCAAGGGCTTCTGGGGATATCAGGCGATTATGGAAGCGGCGACGACGCACACGTACAAGAAAAACGGAGATGCCGAGGCGTGGTCCGAATACACGCACAAGTATACCGAATCGGTTTCGTGGGAGAGCTCGACCAGCGTTGTGGCGGCGTCCAAGATTACCAATAAAATCACGAGCACATACAGCGGAGATTACACGCAAAAATACAATATGGATTATTCTACCGGTCTCAAGGAATCCTATATCAACGGAAAGGGCTATTCCAGCAAAACCAAATATTTGGTTTGGGTGAGCAGACAGAACCAGAAGGTATATGTATTCTCGGGCTCCAAGCAGAATTGGAAGCTCACCAAAACCTTTATTTGCGGAACCGGAAAGGACTCCACACCAACGCCGACGGGCGTGACGTACATCACCTATCGGGAAAAGGGCTGGAATCACGACACGTATTCCTGCAAGCCGGTGGTGCGGTTCTATCCGAATACCGGATACGCCTTCCATTCGCGCCTGTACTATCCGAATTACAACGGACTCAAGGACAAGCGCATTGGTTTCCCGATTTCCGCCGGATGTGTCCGCATGCTGGATACCGATATTACCTATCTGTACAAAAACATTCCAAACAACAGTACGGTGGTCATCTACTGACAACAGAACATTGCAAAATATCAGTAACAACAAAAAAACGCAGTCCGTTATGGACTGCGTTTTTGCTGTATGTACGGAGAAATTAGTCTGCGTAAGAGAGCAAGGTTTCTACATCCTTGCGGCGCGGTGCCTTCGGCTCCTCGTCCGGATAACCGAGGGCAATCAGCGCGGCGATTTCCTGATCCTCCGGAATGTTCAGGTACTTCTCCAGCTCGCGGCGGTGGAAGATACCCATGATGACGGTGCCAAGGCCGTGGTCATGTGCGGACAGGCACAGCGTCTGTGCGGCAATGCCTGCGTCATACATCTGCCAGCCCTCGCCGCGGTCGGTGGTAAACGAACCGTCGCGCTCGTAGCCGGAGCGGTTTTTGATAAAGGTCTGCACGATGAGCATCGGTGCGGTGGAAACCGTCTTTGCGTTGAACGGCGCGTACTCTGCCGCCAGCTTGTCGATGGCTTCTCTGCCCTCTACGACAACGTAGCGGGAAATCTGTGTATTCTTCCAAGACGGCGCATAGGCTGCGTCTGCGATGATTTCTTCGAGAACCTCGTGCGGTACCGGCGTGTCCTTGTAGTGACGGATGCTGCGGCGGCCGCGGATGCATTCTTTTGCGTTCATGGGAAAATCCTCCTTTGATCTCGTTGTGTCATATCCGACTAAATTCAGTATACGACAAAAAGAGAGACCTTGTCAACGCAATTGCGACAGCCTGCGGTACATCACGAGATGTACGACGCTGAGCACCGCGCTGATGATGAGCGAAGCGCCGTGGACGTATAACCAGATGGGATACGCGCTGCCGGTCAGACGCGCGAGCGTGACCTGAAAAAACAGACCGGCGCCGAGAGCAATCAAAAGCAAACCGTGCGTGATAATATCCGGAACGATGTTCGGCGCGCCCTTGGTGAGACCCAAACGGGCGATGCTGCAAAGAACGATTGCCGGAGCGACAAAGGCGAACGCCGACGCATAGCCGAAATACTGCATGAGTTGTGTGAGTGTGTTCATGATACAATGTCCTTTCTGTAAACAAGAGTATCATAAAACAAATCGGGGCAATTGTCAAAACGTGGCGTTATTTTGTCGGCGGCGTTTTGCTCATGTCAACCACGGTGTAGACTTGGGCAGCGGAGCGCGCCTCCGGTGCATGATTTGCGTCGTCCATGTCGGAGACATTTTTGTATTTTTCCACCGTGCCGTCGCAGACCAACTGAACGGTCTGTTCTCCGGTAATCGCAGCGTTCAGTGCAGCTGCGTTAAACTTGTAATTTTCCGGAGAATCGTCCATTTTTCCATATGGCTTGGATACATACTGGAAGGTGGAATTCTCGCCTCGGGTTGTCACGGCGATAAAACCGAAGGCTACCCATGTTTCCGGCAAATCCTCCGGAATCACATAGCAGGTGTACTGCACAAGCTGCTGCGTGGAGCTGTCGTAGTTGTCGCGCAGGGACTGTACGGCATCTTCATCCGTGCCGGCGTCCGTGAGAATCGCTTCTGCGACCTTCGGGCTGACAACCTCCAGCGTGGGATCTTTCAGCTTGAAGTTCTTGGGCTGTCCGCAGCCTGCGAGAAGCACGGCGCAAAACGCCAGACAGATCATCATGGATATACGATTCTTTTTCATAAAAAACACCTCGCTTTGATGCGCTAGAATGCGCTAAAAAATAAAATATTGCAGCATCATCAAAATAAAGGCAATGATAAAGGATGGCAGAAACGGGTCTATGCCTTTGGGGACGAGTTTTTTGCGCAAAATGCGGGAGCTTCCTGTTATAATCAGAGAAAATATCAGTATGCACAATATCTGTTTCCAAGTAAACATAGAAAAACCTCCTTTATGTTACATATATTGTAACAAAATTGGCGCGGGAAGAAAAGACCTTTTTGGGAATCTTTAGAATTGTTAAGAGACAGGCATCCCCAGACACCGGAGTATCTGGGGATAGAGAGATATAGTAGAGATTATTTGTCAAAATCACTGACGGAAAATGTGCATACGGTTTTTCCATCTTCGTCGGTAACGGTGATCTTGTCTCCATCTTCGGTAACGGTATAATTGGTAATTTCTCCGTTATCGGTTTTGAAGGTGATGGCAGTTGGACCCTCTGCCAACTGACTGATTGATGGGACAGAATCCTGGATGGCGGATTTGATTTCTTCTGTAGAAATTTTGTCTCCACAAGCAGTGAGTAGGGTTGCAGAAAGTAGAACACACATTAATACATATGATTTTTTCATATAAAATCCTTTCGCTAATCCTATAGAATAGATAACTGCATATGTTTAAAGTGTAACTGTTGTATATGCGCTAGGTATAGAAATTGCGCCCTGCGCCTGAGATGTTACGGTTACCCAAGACCAACCTACTTTTACTTTTTTTACGCTACTTGGAATAGAGAAAGAGTCGGACATTCCCTGAGCATAACTGGCACCAGTTTTGCTGGAGAAAGAAATAGATGTTCCTTGATATTGGGTATTTCCGGAAGTTGCTTTGCAGATAATATATCCGCCGATACGTGTGATTTTAGATCCGTTTGCGACCCAGTGCATATATTTTTTTCCCTTAGAATCTGTTTTTAAACCAACATGAAAGGAGGAAACAGCGGTAGCCTGTGGAAGAGGTGTGTTTTCTGCAACACGTACGAATACAGGATCGTTGTTTTCGTCCAAATATACTGCTACAGTTATTCCGCCATTTTCCAGATCATCAACAGAAACTTCTGCTTCAGCATAGTGGGAATCTACTACAGGAGTAGTAGGAAAGGAAATATCAGAGTTGGTATCTGAAGAAGATACAGAATCGGATGCAAATGCAACTGTTGAGGCGAGTGTTAAACACGCTAAAATAAAACTTGTGACATTACGAAAAATTCTTTTCATTTTACGCTCCTTTCGATGTAAAGTGTGGGTAGAAATAAATTGCATAAAACAAGTTAAAACGCAGAAATACTAACTAGTATATGTATTTAAGATGGTTTACTTGCTTTCTGTGACTATAGTATTACATATCTTAAAAGAAAAATCAATATATACAATGAATAACAATTTGTATTAAAAATTGTATAATATTAACAAAATTATTTGATGGTACATGTATTTGAATAAACCGTGTTGGATTCAGAAGAATTTCTGTTCCAAACTTTTACAGTGGCGACTGCACGATACGTTCCTTTAGAAGAATTTCTCTTTTGAGAAAGAGTATACGAATTGGAATTTTTACTTCCCGACCATTCTGCGACCTGTGTCCAAGAAGTTCCAGACTTTTTCTGGAGAACCAATTTAATGGAGCATTTGTTCACAGAAGTGTTAGCATTGACCATTCCGTATGCAGTAAGGGTATTGCCAGATACCTTCAACGAACAAGCTGAATAAGATATATACGTGTTGCAAGGAGCAATGGGAGAATCTGCGTCAGAAGTTGTTTCGCTTGCTAGAGCGATTGGTGCTGCGCAGGTCAGCAGGCAGGTGGATAAACAGATGGATGCGAAGATTCGTTTTGCTTTTTGGTTTTTCATAGAAAAACACCTCCTAATTGTTTCTAATCATAGTAACGAATCAGGAGGTGTAAAAGGGACACTTCATATGAAATTTTTAAAAAATTATTTTGAATGGATATTCAGTGCAATTTGCTTTGCATCTTCAGGGGAAAGATGATAAGTAATCAGTGTATAAATAATACTTTCGTGAGTCCAAGAAATAACTGTGGTATGGTCTTTATATGATGAAATAGCTTCTTCTCCATCGATAATAAAATGACTAACGGTAGCATTCTCAGTATCGATGTTATGCGTACCGCCGTTAGAGAACGTTATTAGTTCCTCGTAAAGCGTGAAAGAAGATTCATCTTGTGGATTTTTATAAGCAGTTATTTTCATGAACTCATCTTTCATACACTCATCTTCATTCCGTACCATACCCTCCGGAATGTAGCCGAAGGTGCTTTTCGGAAATTCTGCATCCTCGGCGGCGGTCTCGGAAGAATACGTGATGGACGTGTATTCGCGGAACACCTGAACAATCGTATCAATTACGCCGATGCGGTAGGCGTAGGCGGTGCCGCCGATACACAGGACAACCGCTGCGCAAGCGGCGACATAGCGCAGAATATGTACGACACGATTCATGCGCGGGGAGCGGCGCTGTTCCGCGCGCAGCCGCCGCATTTTGCGCTCAAACCGGCGCGAAAACTTGTGCGGCGGGACTTCCTCCTGCTGCGGCAGCGTGGACAGCCAGAGATCGCGGGCTTCCGCAGCGTGCTGTTCGAGCAGCTCATCTGTCAGCTTCATACGTCCGCCTCCATTTCGTCCAAAAGGGTTTGCAGCTTGGCTTTTGCGCGTTGGATGGTCTTTTTTACGTTGGCTTCTGTCATGCCGAGCAGCTGGGCGATTTCCTTTTCGGAATACCCCGTGTCGTACTTGAGCAGAAGCAGCTCGCGGTATCGGTCGGGCAGGGACGCGATGGCGTGCGCAATGGCAGAGCCTTCGGTCAGCGCGTCGGGTTCCGGCATCGGGTGCGTGTGCGGGATGTCCTCGCACAGCGGAATAAACGGCTTGCGCTTGCGCGAACGGTACAGGTCAATCGCCGTCCTTCTAACTATAGTAACGACGAGCGCCCGCGTTTGGGGACACCGCGGCTGGGAAATTTTGTCCAAAATCCCGATAATCTTCAAAAAAGACTGGTGCACGACGTCCTCGGAATCCTGCGTGTCACCCAAAATCTCGTTGGCAAGGTAAAACATCAAATTGCGGTATGCGTCGTATAAAATCTCGAATTTTTCTCTCTCGGCATCTTCTTCTATCAGCGAAAGATAAATCAGCATGGCATGTCTCCTTCTTTGGTATCAGTATACTACAAATTGGGTGATTTTCCTAGCAAAAGCGCCAAAATACGTGCGGCAGGCGGTTTGTCATATGACGGAAAATATGGTATGCTATACTTCTAGGAAAAAACGGACGGGAGAGAATGCTATGCTTGCGCTGATCGCCGCATTTGCACAAAATAGAATCATCGGACGGGATGGGCGCATCCCTTGGGATATTCCGGAGGAAAAGCATCGGTTTCGGGATCTCACGATGGGTCATGTCATCGTCATGGGCAGACGGACGTATGAGGAAATCGGCGTTCCGCTGCCGGGCAGAGAGACCATCGTGGTTTCCAAGACCAAGAATTTCGATGCGCCGCACTGTGTCACCGTGCCCAGCCTTGGCGCGGCGCTGGAACACGCCGCCGGACGCGATGTGTTTATCTGCGGCGGCGCGCGGCTGTATCAGGAAGCCCTGCCGCTGGCGGATGTCCTGTACCTGACGGAGATTCACAGCGCATATGCGGGCGATACGCAGTTCCCGCAATGGGACGAAAAAGCCTATTCCTGTGTGGAATCGCAGGAGGTACACGGCGCAATTCCGTATACGTTTGTGACCCTGCGCCGCCGTGCCATGCCGTATCAGCAGGCACGGGAGTATATCGCAGGTCTGACCGCGCAAAAGGGCATTATACTGGGTCTGGAGCCTATGAAGCATCTGCTTGCAAGGCTGGGCAATCCGCAAAATCGCTATCCGATTGTGCATCTTGCGGGCACCAACGGCAAAGGCTCTACGCTGACCTGCATCGCATCAATTCTGCGGGCGGCAGGGTATCGCGTCGGTACATATGCTTCTCCGGCTGTGTTTGAGCCGCGTGAGTGCTGGCGCGTAAACGAAACGATGATTTCCGAGACGGATTATGCGCTGTGGATGACAAAGCTCATCGCGTGCTGCGATGACATGCGGAAAAACGGCGAGCCGGTTCCGACCGCATTTGAAATGGAAACCGTGCTCGCGTTCGCGTGGATGGCACAGCAAAACTGCGACATTGCCGTCGTAGAATGCGGCATGGGCGGCAGAGAGGACGCGACCAATATCATTTCGACAACGGCGGTCAGTGTGCTGACATCCATTGGCATGGATCATATGAAATTTTTGGGCGATACCATACAGGATATCGCCCGCGCCAAGGGCGGCATCATCAAGCCGCAGACACCGGCGGTTTTGCAGGGACAAGCGCCGGAAGTGGAACGGGAAATTCGAACCATTTGTCAGCAGCAAAACAGTCCGCTGACCGTTGTACAGGGCGTTTCTGTCACACGGGCAGATGAAAAATCTGTGACATTTGACTATGGAGAAATGCAAGATGTCACGGTGCGGCTGTCCGGCGCCGTACAGGCAAAAAATGCGGCAACGGCCATTGCAGCCGTTCAAAGCCTTGCGCAGTTTCCGGTTACACAGCAGCAAATCCGAGAGGGCTTGCTGCATACCAGCTGGAAAGGCAGAATGGAACAGATTTGTGATACGCCGGTTTTGGTTATCGACGGCGCACACAATCCCAACGCCGCCAAGCAGCTGCGCGAAGAAGCGCTGCGCCGCTGGAAGGCAGGCGGCATTGTGGAAATTGTCGGCGTGCTGGCGGATAAAGACTTCACGGAAGTCGGACGGTTATTGGCGCCGCTGGCAAAGAAAATTTTCACGGTCACACCGAACAATCCGCGCGCGCTGTCCGCACAGGACTTGGCGCAATGCTTCCGGCAGTTTTGTGACGATGTCACACCGGCTGACAGTCCGGCGCAGGCATGGCAACGCGCCAAGCAGGAGCAGCTGCCGGTGCTGGCGTTCGGTTCGCTCTCGTGGCTGCGTGAGCTGCGCGATGCCGTGGAGGAACAGACATGATACACAACATGCAGCGCATACAGGCGATTCTCTCGCACCCGCTGTTTTGCGAGAGCCTGCACAAAATCCAAGAGCTGGAACGGGACCGCATATATTGCAAGCATGGCTTGCCGCATCTGCTGGATGTGGCGCGCATTGCGTCCCTGATGGCAGCTGACCGGCAATTAGATTTGCCGCGCGATGTTATTTATGCGGCGGCGCTGCTGCACGATATTGGGCGCTTGCAGCAGTATCTGACCGGAGAGGATCATGCGGCGGCAGGCATGCGCACGGCGCAGGAGATTTTGCGCGATACGGCGTTTTCTGCATCGGAACAACAGGCTATTTTGCAGGCAGTCAGCAAGCACCGCCGAGGAGATACCGTGCAGCTGCTGGGACGCATTTTGTGTGAAGCGGATGACGCGAGCCGGATGTGCTTTGCCTGTGCGGCGCAGGATACCTGCTATTGGCCGGAACACAGGAAAAATAACACGATTTTGTTATAAAAGAGGGTCAAACATATGATTATTGGAGGAAAGTCGTTTGAAACGACCGGTCACACCTATGTGATGGGCATTTTGAACGTGACACCGGATTCCTTTTCCGACGGCGGAAAATGGGATTCCGTGGATGCGGCACTCAAGCACGCAGAGGATATGATACGGGACGGCGCGGACATTTTGGATATCGGCGGCGAATCGACGCGGCCGGGCTATACGCTGCTGCCGGACGAGAAGGAAATCTCCCGCGTTGTACCGGTGATTGAAGCGGTCAAGAAAAACTTTGATATTCCGGTATCCGTCGATACCTATAAGAGTGCGGTCGCAGAGGCAGCATTGCAGGCGGGCGCCGATCTCGTCAATGATATTTGGGGTTTAAAGTATGATGCCAAGATGGCGGGCGTCATTGCCAAGGCGGGCGTGCCGTGCTGTCTGATGCACAACCGAAAAGAAGCGGTTTATGACGACTATCTGCCGGATGTTTTGGACGATCTGCGTGCGTGTGTCAAACTTGCCAAGCAGGCGGGCATTGCGGACGAACATATCATTCTGGATCCGGGCATTGGTTTCGGCAAAACATTGGAGCACAATCTGATTCTGACCAATCATGTAGAAATTCTGCACGAGCTGGGCTATCCGATTTTGCTCGGCACCTCGCGCAAGTCGATGATTGGACTGACCTTGGATTTGCCAAAGGATCAGCGCGAAGAAGGTACGCTGGCGACAACGGTATTGGGCGTGATGAAGGGATGTATGTTTGTGCGCGTCCACAATGTGCTGGCAAACCGCCGCGCGGTAGATATGACACAGGCAATTTTGCAGTCCGGAGGAAACGGGAATGGATGAAATCCGCATCAAACAGCTGGAGGTATTCGCGCATCACGGCGTCTTTCCGGAGGAAAACCGGCTGGGACAGAAATTTGTCATCAGCGCGGCACTGCGCACCCATCTGCGCACAGCAGGACTGACGGATGATTTGACGCAGTCTATGGACTACGGTGCCGTCTGTGCGGAAATCCAGACATTTTTGACACAGCATACGTTCCAACTGCTGGAAACGGCGGCGGAAAAGCTGTGCGAACATCTGCTGCAAACGCTGCCGCTGCTCGACAGCATTCAATTGGAAATTGAAAAGCCGTGGGCGCCGATTGGTCTGCCGCTCAAGACCGCCGCTGTCTGCATCGAACGCGGCTGGCACATGGCATATATCGCGCTTGGTTCCAACATCGGAGACAGCAAGGGATATCTGGATGGTGCGGTACAGGCGCTGGAGCAGGATGAAACCATGCGCGTGGAACGCGTGTCGGATTACATCGTGACCAAGCCGTATGGCGGCGTGGAACAGGACGATTTTCTCAATGCGGTGCTGTGCGTCAAGACGCTGCGGACGCCGCATGAGCTGCTCGACCGCCTGCACGAAATCGAACAGACGGCGCACCGCACCCGTGAAATTCATTGGGGGCCGCGCACACTGGATTTGGATATTTTGTTCTATGATGAAGAACTGTTCTCGGATGACGTGTTGACAATTCCGCATCCGGAGATTCCCAAGCGGGACTTTGTTCTTCGGCCAATGGCGCAGATTGCGCCGTACTTTGTCCATCCGGTTTATCACAAGACCATAATGCAGCTGTGGGAACAGCTGCAGGCATAAAAAAGGCTGAGAAGCACACGCTTCTCAGCCTTTTTTTGTATCGGTATGGTGTGGACGGTTATTCCGGATCGCGGCCTTCCAGCGCGGCGAGTGCGTATTCCAGTGCCAGCGACAGCTTGGCATAGGTCTGTTCGTCGTGGCTGTTTTCCGAAATCCGGTGCATGAAATCGCGGGTCACTGTGCCGCGCAGACCGTCCTCGTCCTTGTAACGATAGGGATCCTGCATGGCGGCGGATTCATCGAATACCTGCGCGTGCAGAAACGTTTTTCGCAGAGAACGCGACAGCGCTTCCAAATTCGGCTCATACATGCGCGTGCCGGTCAGATGGACAGTTAAGCAGATATGCTCTGTAGGCGTCGGTAGCAGCGGAAAAAGTGCTTCTGCGAGCGCTGTGTCATCGGACAGTCCGGAGATAGACAGCGAGACGTCCTCAAACTGTGCCGTGCCGGACGGATGCAGCGTCAATGCGGCGATGCCCTTGTCAATTTTGCCGGACAGATAGCCCTTGACGCCGGTTTCATTGCTTGCCGTTGCAGAAAAGCAGCCCGGACAGCTCAGTGCAGTTTCACCGATGCGGAACACGCCGCTGAATCGGTGATTGTGACCCAGTGCGATGTAGTCAAAATGGCTGCTGATGACAGCACTCTCGGAAATTGCGTTGTAGCCGCTGTTTCCGCCCAATTCGCCGTGAAGCAGGCAGATGTTCAGCTTAAACGGATCCAGACGCACATCCAGCGGAATGGACGCCTTGTTGTCCTGAAAGGCTGCGCCCCAGATGACGGTGCTGCCGTCTGCCAGCGCAACAGGGGTCAGCGTGCGCGAAGTAAAGACGTGCAGGTTGGACGGCAGCGGCTGTGTCGCATACGGAGAAGCCGCGTGATAATAGTCGTGGTTGCCCGGAGACAGGAAAATCGGGCACGGGCACTTGGATAAAATAGAAAATACCACAGAAGAAATCTGCGGGCGCACCTCCGGCGTGTCAAATAAGTCGCCGGCAATGAGCAGGGCGTCCGCTGCGCTGGAAGCTGCGTGCTCAACCAGTGCTTTGAGTGCAGTCAGCTGTAGGCGGATTGCCTGTGCGGCGCTCTCCGGCGGAAGAAATTCAAATTTTGCGCCGATGTGAAGATCTGCGGCGTGGATAATATTCGGCATGGAAAAACCTCCCAAATTCACAAACCAAACAATAGACTGGTTCTATCTCGTATTATATCAGGTTTCCGCGGCATTGCAAACAAAAACGCAAAACAAAACAGCCATCCGTTTTGGATGGCTGCCTCGTTTTCGCATACGTTTCACAAAATAAAAAGGGGGTAAGAGAAATTCAAAGATACCGGCATATCTTTTGTATGGAGCGAGCGTTTCGTTCCCTCGTTCCATGCTCATAGTATAGCGTATTCGGCAGCGGAAGTTGTGAACAAATAGTAAAACCATTGTTACGATTCTGTGTGTAATTTGCAAAAATTCACAATGGCCGCGTTACAGCCGCTGCTGCTTGCGGATGCGGCGAATATCGCTTCCGATAAAGCGCAGCTGCGTGAACTCGCCCAGAATACGCGATGCAATCGCCTGAGAATAGCGGTTTTCCAGCTCGGCGGGCAGGAGATTGGTGCTTAAGATGGTCGGCTTTCGGCTCATGAGACGTCTGCTGATGAGATCATAGAGGCAGGACGTATGAAAGGAGCTGGGCATCTCGGTTCCCAAATCATCGACAATCAAAAGATCTGCGCTGCGGAATCGCTCGACGGCATGCGCCGCGGCGGCGGGATCGCCGGTGCGGAATTTGACCGCGTTGTATTGATCGAAAATGGAAATGGCGGTGTCGTAGGTCACAGAGAATCCGCGCTCTGTGACCGTGCGGGCGATGCATGAGGACAAAAAGGTTTTGCCAAGACCGGCAGAGCCGTACAGCAGCAGATTTTCGTAGGAGGAACCGAAATGTTCCGCGAAGCTGCGGCAGCGCTGGAGATTCGCCTGCGCCATTTGACGCGGAGAGAGACCGAAGCGGCTGTCCGGCTGCGAGCTGTAGTAGTCCAGCCGGAAGGTCGAGAAGGTTTCTTTGTCAACGGGCAGCAGGGTGGATAAATCCTGTTTTTGAATCTCTGCGGCGCGGCGCTTGACGCAGGCGCACAGCCGGCTGCCGTCGTAGCCGGTGTCGCGGCAGATGGGACAGCTGACGGTCACGGTGAGATAATCTGCCGGATAGCCGTTGTCCAACAATAATTTCCGCTTTTCCGCCTGCAAGGCGAGATTGCGCTGCTTTAACTGCTCGATGGCGGCATCGGTGTTGTTTGATTCAAAGGCGATGCGCATCGCCTTCGCCGCCGTGCCGCGCAGTTCCCGGTCAATTTCTGCTAGACGCGGGATGTCTGCGGACAGCTGATAGCGGCGGCTCTCCGCCTCCGCTTCATAGCGGTCGTGCTGCTGCTCCAGCTGCCGAAGAATGGAAGAAATCAATGCTTTATCATACGCCATGCGGGTCATCCTCCTTTGTCATTGCGTGGAATTCTGCCAGCCATTCACGCTCCCAATCCGCAAGACCGCCGTTCTCGGCTGCCTGCGGCGGTGCAGATGGATTCTGTACCTGTTTGGCGGAAACAGGCTGGCGCAAATCCGGTTCCACAGCGGTAATTTCCGCCGCCGTGTGCAGGCCTTTTTTGTGCCAGCTTTCGAGAATTCCGTTGAGATATTTCCAGCTGAATTTGCCAAGACGGTCGTACATGCGCGTCTTGGCGATGCGGACGGCTTCTGCGTCAAAGCCCTGCCGGATAAACTGCGATAAATAACGGTACTCGTCCGGTGCGGGGTCGCGGCCTGCCATGTCTAAGACGCGAAGCATTTCGTCCATCAAGGGCTTTTCACGCTCGCGCTGCGCGAGAAAAGCGGCGGCGGCATCCGCAGAGAAAATACCCATATCCGCCCAGAGATGCGCCTGTTCATCGATGTCGCGGCGGGAAACGGTTCCCTTGCTGCGGTGCAGATAGGTGAGCAGATCAATGAGAACATCGGCGGGCAGGCCGAGATATTCATATGCGTTCATCAGGGTGCGCGTCTGTGAGTCGGTCAGCGGCCGGCCGAGTACAATCTCTGCGGTTTGGCAGACGGATGCGAAACGGTGATCGTCCTCCCGCTGCGCGCGCATTTCCGAGACCGAATAGCGCGGCGGCACAGCGGAGCGCTCTTGTACAGGCTGTTCGTTGGGCGTGTGGACGAGCCGCAGATTGGTCAGCGTGTGTACGGCGCGGTCGTAGCGGTCGCGCGTCAAATGTAAATCTCGCAGCGCTTCACGCTCGTCAAATGCCTGCCCCTTGCGGACAAGATAGAGATATACCAGCGCACTGTCGCCGTCGCGGCAGGTTAAAAGCGTATCGACAACATCGGCGCGTAAAACACAAAAGTCCCCGCCGGCGGGGATTAGAGATGAAAGAGACATGGGTTCCTCCGGAAAAAAAGTGCCTGCTCCCATTGCACAAATGCGGTGTATTTGTGGAAAAATGTGCAGTTCTGATTCAGTAATTGTCACTGAATGATAATATCTCTATTATATCGTGACAAATGTAATAGTGCAAGGGGAAAGAATTCCGCGAAATTTTGTATATTTTATGATGTTTTTTTTTCAAGAACATAGTATAATAAGATTAAGTATTTTCGTGGGGGTTGTCTGCCCTTTTGACAGCCTCGATTGAAGAAAGGATAGCCTATTCATGTCTTGTGAGAAATTGAATACAATTTTGCTGGGCGGCAGACGGAGCAGGGACGGAAAGTACCCTGTGCAGAGAGAAATTCTGTTTTCCCCGGTCGGACGAATCGTGGCGGACGCATTGCCGGATGCATGCGAGCTGGTCTACGTTCGTCAGGAGAGTGAGACCGAGCTGGAAGGCATTCCGTCCATTGTGTGCCCGGATGACGCAGATTTTACCGAGATGCTGCGCGCCGCTGTGGAAAAGCTCGACGGAGACGTTATGGTTTTGTCCACGCCAATGCCGGACGCAGAGCAGGAGGAGTACGAACGCGTCATTCGCATGCATCGGCAGTCGAAAAACGCCGTCAGCATGCTGACCTGCGGCGCCATGGCGGATACATGGCACTGCGCGGTGTTCCAGATGCACGTGCTCAAGAAAATTTTGGACAGCCATCCGATGTCTCTGACGGAGTCCATCCGCATTGCAGAGAGCATCAGTGCAAAGACGGAGTCCTGCCGCACGGAGGCGCATGTCGCTGTGTACACGGCGTATGATGCGTATTGTGCACAGAAGATTCTTCAGCGCCGCATCAATGCCGAGCTGATGGGCAAGGGCATCAGCATGCTGGATCCGGAATACACCTACGTTTCCCCGTATGCACAGATCGGATACGGCACGACCATTCTGCCGGGCACGATGATTAAGCCGGGCAGCTGGATCGGTTGCGGCTGTACGATTGGCCCGAACACGATTCTCGATTGTGCGTCGATTGGCGATGAAACCAGCGTCAATTCGTCGCAGGTTTACGAGAGCAAGGTCGGCGCCCATGCAACGGTGGGGCCGTTTGCATATATCCGTCCGGGCTGTGAGGTTGGTAACCACACCCGCATCGGTGACTTTGTGGAGCTGAAGAAGGCACATATTGGCGACAACACCAAGGTTTCGCACCTGACCTATATCGGCGATGCCGAAGTCGGTGAGCGCGTAAACTTCGGTTGCGGCACGGTTATCGTCAACTACGACGGATATACCAAGAGCAAGACTGTCATCGGTGATGACTGCTTCATCGGCTGCAACACCAATCTGGTGGCGCCGGTTGAGCTTGGCGACCGCGTATTGACCGCCGCAGGCACAACGGTTACCAAGAACGTGCCGGACGGTGCGATGGCAGTTGCCCGTGCACGGCAGGAAAACAAAGAAGGCTGGAATGACCGCCGCCGTCGCATGCACGGACAGAAAGATTAACGATAAAAATATAGAGCAATAGATACCTGGTTCGATTGAGTTCAGAAGCTGGAACCGAAACGCCACGTGCGTTCGGTAAATTTTTCAGGATGCAGGAGGATAATCCATCATGATATCTCACGGAAAAAACATTAAGATTCTTGCGGGCAATTCGCATCCCGCACTGGCTATGCAGATTGCATCTGCACTGGGACTGCCGCTGGCAAAGTGTACCGTCGGTCACTTCGCAGACGGCGAGGTTTCTGTTTCCATCTCGGAGACGGTTCGCGGTTCGGATGTATTCCTCATCCAGTCTACCTGCAACCCGGTCAATGACAATCTGATGGAACTGCTCGTTATGATTGATGCATGCAAGCGTGCGTCCGCAGGCCGTATTACCGCCGTTATCCCGTATTTCGGCTATGCACGTCAGGACAGAAAGTCCAAGGCTCGTGATCCGATCTCTGCAAAGCTGGTCGCTGACATCATCACTGCCGCTGGCGCAGACCGCGTGCTGACCATGGATCTGCACGCACAGCAGCTGCAGGGCTTCTTTGATATCCCGGTGGACAACCTGATGGGCGCTTCCGTCCTGATTCCGTACATTGCCGGCAAGTTTGGCCGCGGCCGTGATGACGTGATGATTATCTCTCCGGATCTCGGCTCCGTAACCCGCTGCCGCAAGTTCTGCGAGAAGCTGGATTATCGTCTGGCGATTATCGACAAGCGTCGTCCGCGTGCGAACGTATCCGAGGTTATGAACATCATCGGTGATGTAAAGGGCAAGACCTGCATCCTGAGTGATGACCTGATTGACACCGCCGGCACGCTGTGCCACGCAGCTGAGGCGCTGATTAAAATTGGCGGCGCAAAGGAAGTATATGCTTGTGCATCGCACGGCGTTCTGTCCGGTCCGGCTATCCAGCGTCTGGAGGAGAGCCCGATCAAGAAGCTGACCCTGCTCGACACCATTCCGCTGCCGGCAGAAAAGCGCAGCGATAAGATTGAGCTGCTACAGGTTGCTCCGGTATTTACCGAGGCAATCGCACGCATCTACGAGGAATCTTCTGTTTCCCCGCTGTTTGACTAAGTAGGAATTAAAAATGGGCGGCATAGAGAAATTCTGTGCCGCTCTTTTGTTTAGAGGGAGAGAATTATGAAAATACTGACGGTAGGAGATGTGGTATCTCAGCCGGGGCTGCAAACCGTAGAGCATGTGCTGCGCCGCGTCAAAAAACAAGTCGGCGCGGACTTTACGATTGTCAACGGAGAAAATGCCAGCGGTGTCGGCATTACGCCCAAGCAGGCGGATGCGATTTTTGATGCCGGTGCAGACGTTATCACATTGGGCAATCACACGTACCGCAAACAGAACATCGTCACCTATTTGGAGGATAACCGGTATATCATCCGTCCCGCCAATCTTGCGCCGCAGTCCCCCGGTGAGGGCTTTGGCATTTACGAGAGCAGCAGCGGCTGGCGGGTGCTGGTGTTTGAGCTGATTGGACGCTGTGATATGCAGTATGGTCCGGACAACCCGTTTTTGCGCGCAGACCGGATTTTGCGCGAGCAGGAAGGACGCTATGATGTTGCTGTGTGTGAGATACATGCATCTGCGACGTCGGAAAAGCTGGCGATGGGATTTTATCTGGACGGACGCGTTTCCGCTGTCTATGGCACGCATACGCATGTGCCGACGGCGGATGCGCGCGTCAATCCGGAGGGAACCGGCTATATCACGGATCTCGGCATGACCGGCCCAAAATGGTCGGTGCTCGGTGTGCGGAAAGAGCAGTCTATTGCCATGTTCCGCGGCGACCTCACCAGCCGATTTGAACCGGCGGAGGGCGTCTGCGTGCTGCAGGGCGCCGTGTTCGACATTGACGAGAGCACGGGAAAATGCCGCGGCGTGCAGAGAATAGAAGAGGAATATGTGCCGGGAAAATAAGGAGGCTGCGCGGGAGGCAAAAGCTAACCAATTCGTATCAGGGCAAACCGGAGAAAGAATATAACTAGCATCAGCCCTCTCTGTCGCTGCGCGACATCGCTCCCGGAGGGAGAGACAAGTTTGGATTGTGCGTAAGAGCAAAAAGTCTGCACCGGCTTCTTGGCTCTCCCCTTGGGAGAGCTGGCATTTGCAAAGCAAATGACTGAGAGGGGAAGCACGCAAACAAGTCTGCTCAGGGCAAATCTTATGCGTATCTTGTCAATCTGACAAAACTCCCTCAGTCTTTGCCTGCGGCAAATCCAGCTCCCTCAAAGAAGGAGCCCAGCCCTCTCTGTCGCTGCGCGACATCTCTCCCAGAGGGAGAGACGAGTTTGGATTGTGCGTAAGAACAAAAAAGTCTGCACCGGCTTCTTGGCTCTCCCCTTGGGAGAGCTGGCATTTGCAAAGCAAATGACTGAGAGGGGAAGCACGCAAACAAGTCTGTTCAGGGCAAATCTTATGCGTATCTTGTCAATCTGACAAAACTCCCTCAGTCTTTGCCTGCGGCAAATCCAGCTCCCTCAAAGAAGGAGCCCAGCCCTCTCTGTCGCTGCGCGACATCGCTCCCGGAGAGAGAGACGAGTTTGGATTGTGCGTAAGAGCAAAAAAGTCTGCACCGGCTTCTTGGCTCTCCCCTTGGGAGAGCTGGCATTTGCAAAGCAAATGACTGAGAGGGGAAGCACGCAAACAAGTCTGCTCAGGGCAAATCTTATGCGTATCTTGTCAATCTGACAAAACTCCCTCAGTCTTTGCCTGCGGCAAATCCAGCTCCCTCAAAGAAGGAGCCCAGCCCTCTCTATCGCTGCGCGACATCTCTCCCGGAGGGAGAGACGAGTTTGGATTGTGCGACAGGTGTGCGTATCAACAAAAAATCGCTCGTACTTCGTGTGAAGTACGGGCGATTTTTTTATGCGGTTATGTGGATTGCTCCGCCGGAACAGCGGACGGATCGCCGACCTGCTTGGAGCGAACGCCGCCTTTGGTCATCGTGTTGGTCTTGTATGTATCGCAGTCGTAGTAGTCGAACGAATACAGCTGCGCGGCATCTTGAGGCACAAACAGAATCATTTCGATATAATGCTCATCGTCATCGTCGGAATCGTCAGTTCCCCAACAGGTCAAATCGTAATAGGTATATTGACTGAGCGGGTACTTTTCCTGCAAATCCTCCGAAAGATAATCCAAAATATTGTCTTCCGTCAAATGGAGTTGATACAGCGTTGGGGAATCCGTTGTAAAGCTGCCGTCTGCATTTTTCCATGCAACCACACCGTTGTCAATGGTGAGCGAAAGCGAGGCATCGCTGTTTTTCCAGATGCCGTTCAGGATGGACGGCATGTCTACCGCCTGATACGTGTCATCCGTGTGCGAACCGTCGGTTTCCTCAAGTACAGAATCAATCACATTTTCCAGCTCCTCCTGTGTGTTGGATGCAAAATCGAAAGAAAGCGAACCGAGTATGCTGATGACAATAAAAACAATCACAGCAATCAGGCAGCCTATGCCGCAGCCGTTTTTCTTCTTGGGTTCGAGCGGATTGCCGTGGGAATGTTCGCCGCGGGCGGCACGCTGCCAAGCGGACTCTGCATCCGGTTTCTCTTTCTGTTCGCGTTTGGGGATGTCCTGAAACGCATCGGACGAATCTCGATAGGTTTGCTTTCGTTCAGTGGATTTGGCTGTATAGTTCGCTTCCTTGGATTCGCGAGAAATGCCGAAATCAATCGTTTTCTTTTTCTTTGGGGCATTGAGCGGGGCACGTTTGCCGCAAATCGGGCACTGGCGCTCTCCGTCTGTATAATTGACACCGCAATAGGGGCATCGCATAGCCGTTCCCTCCCTTGTCACTTTGTACAATCTATTCTACCATACTTGGGGTGGATTTGTACAGAGAAAACGACAGCCTGACAATCAAAGGAGATGGTCAGGCTGCCGCAAGGATAGAAGGATGTTGGATTACTGTAAATTGAGATGACGCTTGAGAATATAATTGGTGATGAGGAAATTCACAAGCAGGCAAAGTATGGTGACGATGATCCAGCCAATCAGGAACAGATACGCGCCGCCCATGCCGTTGAGGATAGTCTGCATCGGGTCATAGAAGGCCGCGGCATCCAGATGCAGCATATTTGCAAGGTTTCCACCCCAATACAGCAGCAGGGAGGAAATGATATTCCATACAATGGCGAATGCAATATAAGCGCCGATTGCTGCGCCGAGGCGATGCTTGTTGAACAGTCCGCCGATGGACAAGCAGGCGTAAATGTGCATACAGCTGTTGGCGATATACACAATGCCAAGAATGACGAACAGGATGGGGAAAGTAATCGCATGAATGCCGCAGGTCTGCGCGATGTACTGAAATCCCAAGTGGATGGTCTGCCAGAAGCTGGCATCAGCGGTGGAAATTGTTCCGAGCATCAGCGGAATGAGTAAGATGCCGAGCGTGACGATGCACAAAATGCTAGAAACAACCATCCAGATGGTAGAGACAAGGCATTTCGACCAAACAAGCTGTGCCGGTGTCGCCGGAAGCGTAAACATCAGATAGCCTTCGTCTCCGAGCAGATTTTTGTAAAACCGAACAATCATGTAGACGAACGACAAAACGCCGACGGCAAACAGAGACAGGACATAGGCGAGCAAGAGGAGCGCCAGCGGAACTGCCAGACGCTGCAGGTTGTTGGATAAAATCATAAATACGGAGCTGATAACAGCGAGGGCGAGCATGATGCCGTAAGCCGGAAAGAAAACCCGGCGCGTCGCCTTAAATTCATGATACATGAGTTTGCTTAACATGCGAACACCTCCCGAAACAGTGCATCGACGGATTTGCCGTATTCTGCCCGAATGTCATCAACGGTCTTTTGCAGAACCAACTGTCCCTTGTTGAGAAACAGAACTTCGTCGAGAACCTTTTCGATGTCGGAAATTAAGTGGGTAGAAATCAGCACGGTGCTGTTTTCGTTGTAATTGGTCAGAATGGTATTGAGAATGTAATCGCGCGCCGCCGGATCGACGCCGCCAATCGGCTCGTCCAGCAAATACAAATCGGCTTCGCGGCTCATGACAACAACGAGCTGAATCTTTTCTTTTGTGCCCTTGGACATGGTCTTGAGCGTGTCGCGCGGCTGGATGCCGAGATGGGTCAGCATGTCTGCGGCTTTGTTGATGTTAAAATCGGAATAAAAATCTTGAAAGAAGTTGAGCAGATCGTCCGCTGTCATCCAATCGCTGAAATAGGTGCGCTCCGGCAAATAGGAGACAATGGCATGTGTTTCGATGCCTGGCACATTGCCCGCAATGCGAATTTCTCCGGATGACGGCGTGAGCAGTCCGTTTGCCAGCTTCATCAGCGTGGATTTGCCGCTGCCGTTCGGGCCGAGCAGGCCGATGATGCGGCCGCGCTGCAGAGAAAATGTTACGTTGTCTAAAGCGGTCTTTTGACCGTAATTCTTGCACAGTCCGGTGCATTGTAAGATGGGTTCACTCATGAATGTTCCTCCTTTACGGCTTGCTGGATGAGGTTCAGTGTCTGTTCGGACGTGTAGCCCATTTCTTTCATGGACGACAGGAAAATACGAATCTGTTGCATAGCCAGTTCCTTTCGTTTTTGCGTGATGCGGTCGCTCTGATCGGTGACAAAGCGGCCGGCGGTTCGCTGCGAATACAGCAGCCCATCCCGTTCCAGCTCTGCCAAAGCGCGCTGCATGGTATTGGGATTGACGCCGGCTTGTGCCGCCATCTCCCGCACCGAGGGAAGGCGGCTGCCGGCAGCCAGTGTGCCAGAGGCGATTGCCGCCGTGATCGTTTCCATCAGCTGTACGTAGATCGGGCGGTCATCGGATAACTTCCACTGCATAAGATGCCTCCTTTATGAGAATTGAATTATTGTACTAATTCGTTAATACAAATATACAACTACTTCCTGCGTTTGTCAACAGAAAAAGAAAATTTTTTGATTTTTTTTGAAAAAGCGACAAAAAGCCCGCGATTTTGTTCAGTTATCCACAGGCTTGCAAGAAATTGATGTGTACAACAGCGGCACGGATTGTATTATATAGCTCGTGAACTGCAACAAAACCAAAACAAAGGAGGAATGCCTATGGCGCAGAGCACCAGTCGCCGCAGACGAAAAAAGACACACAGCGATCAGGTGCGTGAGATTCTGTGTGAACACTCTCCGGAGGCGGCGCAATGCCTGTGCAGTATGCTGGAGGATGAAACGCTCAGCGGTACGGCGCGCGCAGGTGTTGCAAAAGAAATTCTGGAACGGGCTGTCGGCAAGGGACAATTGCTGACGCCGGAGCAGATGGAAAAGCCGGAGGAAACATTTGAGCTGACGCTGCGGGTGGTGGAATAAATGGAGCTTTCCGTCACACGCAGACAGCTGGAATTTATTCGCTCGACGGCGCGGGAAACGCTGTTTGGCGGCGCGGCGGGCGGAGGAAAAAGCTATGCGCAGCTCATTGACGCGCTGCTCTTTGCCATGAAATATCCGGCATCGCGCCAGCTCATCCTGCGCCGCACGTTTCCGGAGCTGAAGCGCTCACTGATTCAGGTTTCGCTGACACTGTATCCTAAAGAATGGGGAACATATGGCGAGAGCAATCATTTGTGGACGTTTCGCAACAAATCGTTGATTGAATTCGGATTTTGCGACAGCGAAAACGATGTGACAAAATACCAGAGTGCGGAATACGATGTCATTCGATTTGATGAGCTGACGCACTTTACCGAATTTCAGTTTACCTATTTGCTGTCGCGCATTCGCGGCACCAACGGGTACCCCAAGCAGGTCAAGGCGTCGACCAATCCGGGCGGCGTCGGACACAGCTGGGTCAAAAGCCGCTATATTGATGTGCTGACGCCGGGCGAAGAAAAGGACGGAAAGCTGTTTCTCCCCGCAAAGGTTCAGGACAACACGTTTTTGATGCGCAGCGATCCGGAATATGTGGAGCGCCTGCAGCTGCTCGATGCGCGCAGCAAAAAAGCACTGCTGTACGGCAGGTGGGACTTGTTTGAGGGACAGTATTTTGAAGAATTTTCTCCGGACATTCACATTTGCCGTCCGCCGGATATGCCGGACTGGTGGCGGCGGTATCTGGCGATTGATTACGGCTTGGATATGCTTGCGGCGCTGTGGATTGCGCTGGCGCCGGACGGCACGGCTTGGGTGTACCGAGAGGTGTATCAATCCGGATTGATTATTTCCGAAGCGGCTGAGGCAATTTGTCAGGCGGAAACCGGCGAAGAAACCATCTTTCAGCGGCTGGCGCCGCCGGATTTATTCAACCGCAGGCAGGAAACCGGACGGTCTGCGGTGGATATTTTTGCCGAGCATGGCTTGTTTTTTGACAAGGCGATGGGAGAACGGATTCCGGGCTGGTACGCCGTAAAAGAGTATCTGCATCCGTATTTTGACGAGCAGGGCATTCGAACTGCGCGGCTCAAAATCAGTCCGGCGTGCAAAAATCTGATTCGCACGCTGCCGATGCTCGCGGCAGATGCCAAGAACCCCAATGACACAGCCAATACACCGCACGAGCTGACGCATGCGCCGGACGCGCTGCGGTATTTTGCCGGAACCATTCGGCCGGAGGGCACGCCGTGGAATCCGGATGCATACGACAAAGAAGTTGGTGCATTTTTATCCTACCAAAGATGAGGAGGAATCCCGATGGAGTATATTGTTTGCTGCCTGTGCAGTTTGCTGTGCTTTGTGTGCGGCGTATGGGCAGCGCGCGGCGCAAAATTGCCGCGTTGGAAACGAAAAAAGCCGGAAGATGCGGCGGCACGCACAACTGTCGATGACGCGCTGAGCCGCGACATTGCAGCGCTGCTCGCCTATACCGGTCCGGCGGAGAAGGAGAGAACCGATGCTGATTCCTGAGCAGGTTTGGCGGGAGTACCAGCGCGGTGTGGATTATAACAACCGCATCGACTTGTACGACCGCGTAAAAACCAATGAAAATTTCTTTATTGGCAGACAATGGGAGGGTCTCAATGTCACAACGCTCGACCCGCTGATTTTCAATGTGCTGCGCCGCGTGGTAAATCTGTTTATCTCTATGCTGGTGTCCGATGATATTTCTGTGACGGCACAGCCGTTTCAGGCAGTGCCGAACGGAGAACAGATGCAGAAGGTCATTGACCGTTCGGTTGCATCCGTTATCGAACGCGCCGGTGTCAAGAGCAAGAATCGATATATGCTGCGCAATGCCTGTGTGGACGGCGATGGATGCTTCTACATTCGCTTCGATCCGGACAAGGAGAGCGGGCAGGGCGTTGCCGGAGATATTGCGGTGGATCTCATTGAGAACACGGATGTCTTTTTCGGCAATCCCGCTGTGGATGATGTCCAGCGACAGCCGTATATTATTTTGTCTATGCGCCGTTCGGTGGACAGCGTGCGGCAGGAAGCCATGCGGCGCGGCCTGAGCAAGAGTGAGGCGGAGGGCATCCGGCCGGACAGCTTGCTGGAACCGCAGTACGATGCGCAGACGGACGACTGCGACAACATGGTGACGGTGCTGCTGCGCATGCAGCGCACCGAGCATGGCATTTCGTTTTATAAATGCACGCAGAATACGGTTGTCATGGAAGAAACGCTCACACCGTATCGTATGTATCCGCTGGCGTATATGTCCTGGATGAAGGTCAAAAATTGCTATCACGGCGAATCACCGATTACCGAAGCAATCCCCAATCAAATTGCGATTAACAAGCTGTATTCCATGTATGTGCAGTGCATCAAGCACGTGGCGTTTCCCAAGATTATTTACGATGTGACGCGGTTTCCGTCCGGCTATTCCTCGGATGTCGGCAAGGCGATCGGCATGCGCGGCAATCCGAATGAGGCGATTGTCACCGCATTTCAAGCACCGGACATTTCCGAACAGGTGATGACCCTGCTGGAGCAGATGAAGCGGGATACCATGGAGCTGATGGGCGCGTCAGACACGGCGCTCGGCAACGTCAAGCCGGAAAATACATCCGCCATTGTGACGGTGCAGCAGGCGACCATTGCGCCGCTCGAATTGGTAAAGATGGAATTTTATCGTTTCGTCGAGGACTGTGTGCGCATTTTCGTGGATCTCATGCGGGTGCATTACGGGGTTCGCACGGTGTGCCTGACCGATGACGCCGGAGAAGAAACGGCACAGCAGATAGATTTCGGCAAGCTGGATACGCTGTCGCTGGAGCTCAATGTAGAGGTCGGCTCGTCTGCATATTGGTCGGAGACCATGCAGACCGTGACCAACGACAATCTGCTCGCGCAGGGCATCATTACCGATCCGGTACTGTACGTGGAAAACATTCCGGATAATCAGATTCGCGGCAAATCCCGCCTGCTTCGGGCGCTCAAAGAGCAAAAGGACAGTGGACAGCTGCCGGACATTCATCCATCTTCTAAGACAAAACAAGCTGCAGATGCACAGACATCGCAGCAGTGAAAGGAGTTTTTATGCAGATGAACAACACACAGATGCCGCAGGCTGCGAAAAATCAGCAGCCGCAGGACACGGAACAGACCTATGCCGTCACCGTGGACGGTCAGACGCTGGAGCTGACACTGGAGCAGCTCATTGCAGCCGCTGAACAGGGGCTTTCCCGCGCCAACGATGCGGCAAAGCGCAGCCAGAACGGTGGACAGGGCGGACAGTCCAACGTCTATCAGTCGTTTCTCAGCGCGTATCCAGACATCAATGCGCAGGATATCCCGCCGGAAGTGTGGGATGATGCCAATCGCTCCGGTGATTTGCTGGGCGCATATCGGGCGTTTGAAATTCGCAAGTTGCGCGAAGAATTGGAGCAGCTGCGCAAAAATGCGGACAACCGCCGCATGGATGTCGGCTCGGCGCGTTCGGACGGAGAAAACACAATCACAGATCCCATCATTCTCGCACTGATGGGAAAGGGCTAAGGAGGTAACATCATATGGCTGTCAATCTCGCGACAAAATATTCCAGTCAAATTGCAGAGGTATTCACCGCAGGTTCGTTCGTCAAGGGAAAGACCTCGACGACCTTTGACCTCACCGGCGTCAAGACGCTGAAGGTGTACACACCGGTAACCGTACCGGAGGTGGATTACACGCGCGAAGGCATGGCGCGTTACGGCACGGTGACGGAAATGCAGGACATTGTGCAGGAACTCAAGATGACGCAGGACAAGGCGTTTACGCTGACCATTGATAAGGGCAACTATCTGGATCAGAACATGAGCAAGAAGGCCGCCGATATGCTGCGCCTGCAGATCAATGAGCAGTCCACACCGGCGGCGGATAAGTATGCGCTCAAGCGCTTTGCGATGATGGCGGGAACCATTGCCACAACGGAAACCGCGCCGACCAAGGAGACCATTGTGGAGATGATTTCCACCGGTGCGCAGACGCTGGATGACAATCTGGTGCCGGACGGCGACCGCTATCTCTACGTGACGGCGGAGGGATATAAAATGATTCGCCTGTCTCCGGAGTTTACCGGTTTGGAGGGTCTCGGCGTGAAGGCCATCGGCAAGGGCGTCTGCGGAGAGATCGCCGGTCTCAACATTGTCCGCGTGCCGAAAAGCTATATGCCGGCGGGCTGCTACTTTATCATCACGCACAAGAACTCCGTGCTGATGCCGTACAAAATCTCGGACGCCAAGGTGCACAACGATCCGGTCGGTGTATCCGGCGCGCTGATTGAAGGCAGGCACTATTACGATGCCTTTGTGCTCGGCGCAAAGAGCAATGGCGTGTATGCGCTGGTGCAGAAGAGCAGCAAGCTGACCGCGCCGATTCTCGCGTTCAGTTCGCAGACCGTGACGGCGACCAAGCCAAGCGGCGCAGAGGAAATGCGATATACGGTAGACGGCACTGACCCGCGCTATTCGGATAGCGCAAAGGTATACACGGCGGGTGTGGCGATGACTTCCGGCGCCACCTTCCGCGTGGCGGCGTTTGCAGAGGGAAAATTCACCTCGGATGTCGTGGACAGAACGTGTTAATGTAGCGAAATCATGCACAGGCGGGCGCAGCAATGCGCCCGCCGCGCAAAAAAATAGAGAGGAGGCTCGTACTTACATGACAGGCATTGATTTGTTTGAACAGGCGATGATGCTGAGCGGTCTGGAGCTGGAGGATGCAGAAGCCCTCAAGCCGTTTGCACTGGGGTGTATCAATCAGCTGCTGCGCGACCGCGCCTATGAGCAGCAGCGCTTGACGGCGCATGCGGAACAGTGGAGTGCCCTGCGTCCGGCTGCCGCATTGAACGGCTTGGAAGATGAGATTCCGTATGAAGAATGCTTTGTGCAGGAATGCTTTCCGTATGGACTGGCGGCGATGCTCATGGAAGAAGATGACCACAGCAAATGCAATTGGCTGATGGAGGAGTATGAACGCCGAGCGGCGTATTATGCGCCGTGTGTGCAGATGCCGATTTTGGAGACCGACGCATGAGCAGGGCGTATCAATTTTCTGAAGCGGCACAGATGCAGGAGCTGACAATAGAACGATTTGCCGGTGTGGATTTTGCCAATCATCCGACCAAGACCGACGTGTCACGCTCGCCGGATGCCTGCAACATGATTGCCGATGAAACCTATTTTCCGGTCAAACGCACAGGGTATCAGACAAAAGCGCGGTTTGATGGTCAGATTTACGGTCTGCATCGGCTGGGACAAGAGATACTGTGCCATGCGGGAACCAAGCTGTGGTGCCTGAAACCGGACGGCACCACAGCATTGGTATATGATGATATGCACACAGAACGGTCGGTATCCTTTTTGATGAACGGCAGCCTGTGGATGCTGGACGGCAAGACCTATCTTGTCTATGACGGGACGCGCGTGCAGCCGGTCAGCAAGCAGGCGTTTGTTCCGACAACAACCATCGGCAGCCCGCCCGCCGGCGGCGGCACCAGCTTGGAAGCTGTGAATTTATTGACGCCAAAACGCATCAATACCTTTGTCGGAGACGGAAAAAGCACGGAATTTCAGCTGGACTGCAAAAACATTGATGTGGATTCCGCAGCGTGTGCAGACTACCCCATCAAATGGGTGGATGCCTATGCCGGAAAGGTCACATTTGCGCAGGCGCCGCCGGATGCCGGCGGACTCGCCAATGTCGTCATTACGTTTTCCAAGACAGTGAAAGACCAACCGGATATCAATAAATGCCGAATTTGCGGATTGTTCGGAGGACAAAACGACACGCGCGTGTTTGTGTCCGGAAATCCTGATCAGCCCAACTGCGACTGGCAGTCGGGACTATATGACCCAAGCTATTTTCCGGATACCGGATATACGCGCATCGGATCGGATGCCTCTGCGATTATGGGATATGCCCGCCAGTATGACACGCAAATTGTACTCAAAGAGGATGGACAAGATGCCAAGCAGTATCTGCGCACGTTTGCACTGGATGACAACGCAAAGCCTGCCTATTCCTTGCGGCAGGGCGCGGAGGCGGCGGGTGCGGTCAGCCCGCACGCCATTGACGTTTTGAACGGCACGCCGTACTATCTTTCTCCGCAGGGCGTGATGGGCATTTATGGCACCTATGTCACGGAGTACCGAACCATTTCCGGCGTGTCACAGCGCATCAACCCCAAGCTGTGCCGAGAAAATTTGTCGCAGGCGGCCGCCTGTGTATGGGATGGAAAATACTATCTTGCGGTCGGCACGCATTGCTATGTGGCGGACAGCAGACAGATGACAGACGGCATACCGGAATGGTATTATTGGGAAAATATTCCGGCGCAATGCTTTTTGCCGGATGCCGACACCGGCGGATACTTGTGGTTCGGCACGAAGGACGGGCGTGTTTGCCGGTTTTGCCATACCGACGATGCACATGCGTATTCCGATGACGGTGCAGCCATTGCCGCGCACTGGGCAACGCCGCTGCTGTCGCTGGGCGACGGCAGCAGAACAAAAAATGTCGTGTACAGTCAGCCGAAGCTCATGCCATACGGCTGTTCCGGCGCGGAGATTTGGTACCGCACCGACCGCATGACACGGTGTGTGCAGCGCGTGGCATTTTCCCAATTTTGTTTTGCGCAGGTGGATTTTTCGCGGTTTTCCTTTCGGTCAGCGCCGACCGCCGTGCCGGTCGATGTGCGCAGACGTGTGCGGCACGCGTGGCAGTTTCAGCTGCTTGCCAAAAACGAAAAAGAGGAAGAACCGTTCGGTCTGCTGGGACTGACCATTCGATTTGCCGTGCGTCATACGGCGAGAAGCATTTGAGGGAGGTGAAGAATCATGGCATTGGATATTGACGGATTGTATCGCGCGGCAGAGGACGGCAGACGCAGCGCGTTTGAAACCGCACAGGCGGACAGCCAGCGCAGACTGCGGGCAACCTTGAGTCAGATTCAGTCCACATACCGAGACAGCGTGACACAGGCGCAAACCGCTGCGCGCATTTCGGCGCTGGGACAGGAAGAAAAATTGGCGGCGGTGGGTCTGAACAGCGGCGGCGCATACGCTGCACCGACGAGCGGATACACCGAATCTTCACGCATTGCGATGGACAATGCGCTGCGCAGCAATCTCAACACGCTGTCTGCGCGGCGGCTCAAGCAGGAGCAGGAGGCGCGCAGCACAAGCAGTTCGGAGATTGCACAGGCATCGCAGAGCTATTGGAACGGCATTGCAGATCTGCGTACCAACTTGGCGCAGACAAAAATCAATCAGTACAATGCGGACAGAAATTATGAGCTGTCCATGAAAAAATATCAGGCGTCGCAGGCGCAAGCGGCGTATAGTCAGGCGATGCAGCGCTGGCAGACCTACGGATATGTCCTTCCGGCGGATGCGGCGATTTTGGGTGTCAAGGCGGGCACTCAGACCGCAGATAAGGCGTATAAGGACGCACAGCTGGCACTCAGCCGATGGAAAGCACTGCTGCCGTAATGCAGAAAACAGGACAAAAAGCACCCCCGCAGACAAAACTTGTCTGCGGGGGTGTGTGGGTTTCGCAGGAATTATGCGGGCTTTCGTCCCATGACCAGCTTGAGCAGAATCGGGGTAATCAGTGTCGTGACGATAACGACGAGGATGACCGGTCCGAACAGAGAATCCGGAACCAGACCGAACGCCGCGCCCTTCTGGGCAACGATCAGAGCGACTTCACCGCGCGATACCATGCCGATGCCGACGGAGAGCGCTTCGTGATTGCTGAAGTGGAACAGCTTGGCGCTGAGACCACAGCCGATAATTTTGGACAAAATTGCAATCAGGAGCAGCAGAATAGCAAAGACGAGCAGAGACAGCGACAAGCCGCGCAGATCGGTTTTCAGACCGACACTCGCGAAGAATACCGGAGAAAACAGCATGTAGGCGCAAATTTCGATTTTGCGGCTCACGTAAGCGCGCACGCTCGGTAGGTTGCACAGCAGCAGGCCGGCGAAATATGCGCCGGTGATGTCTGCGACACCGAAAAACTGCTCAGAAGCAAACGACAGCAGCAGGCAGAACGCCAGACCGTAAATCGCAACGCGGCGGTGCATTTTTTCGTTGAATGCGTTGTTGAGATGTGAGAAATACTTGTACACAAAGAAGCCGACAACGGCAATAAAAACGAAAAACAGAACGATTTTAATGAGAACCGTGTGAATCTGAATATCCGGATTGGTAAAGCTGGATACGACAGTCAGAGCAATGATGCCGAGAATATCGTCGATGACGGCGGCGCCGAGGATCGCTGTGCCGACGCGTCCTTTGAGCTTGCCCATTTCCTTGAGCGTCTCGACAGTGATGGAAACAGAGGTAGCTGTCAGAATAACGCCGACGAAGATTGCCTTGAGCACTGCCTGCGGATCGCCTTCTCCGCGGAACCAGAACAGATAGAGTCCGGCACCGCATACGAGCGGCAGAACAACACCGGCGAGCGCAATGACGAACGAGGCGAGACCTGTTTTCTTTAGCTCAGCCAGATCGGTTTCCAGACCGGCGGAAAACATCAGCATGATGACACCGAGCTCTGAAATGACGGAAATCGTGTTGTCTACCGACACGATATTGAGGATAGATGGACCGAGGATCAGACCGGCAAGCAAAGCACCGACGACCTGCGGCATGTTGACTTTGCCGGACGCGAGACCCAGAATCTTTGTTGATAGCAGAATGACTGCCAGAACCAGCAGGAATGTATAAGACAAACCAGCCACCTTCTTTCTTTTATGATACATTCTCGGACAAAAATGTCTAAAAAACAGACCGACACCTGTCTTGTTTTTCATCGTTGCCATTATACATGCTTTGCCGGGTAAAATCAAGGCAGAGAATTGCTCAGAAAAAACATCAAAACTAAAAAAATAAACGCAGGCGGGCGGACTACAAACGAGAAAAGATGCGAGAAAGCACAAAAAAGAAAAAAGAAACAGACCTGCCAAAAAAAGACAGGTCTGCAAAAAAGACGGTATTGTTGGATTACAGCGGTTTAGAATTGTCAATCAGCGCGTCGACGTAATCACATTCGTTTTGGATGCAGTGATTAAAGTTTGTCAGCAGCTTGCCGTCTACGTTGTTGTTGAGGAATAGTTCCTCCAGCTTGGCGGTCAGGGTGTTCATCAGACTTGCTGTTTCGATGAACGTGTGGAAGTTGCTGCTGCGCTGTGCCTGACGGAATTTGGCGATGTCCTCCGAGATAAACGCAACGATGGACTCGGCGTCCGCCATTTTGCCGTGTGCCAGTGCGTACGGACGCATGCGCTGCAAGAAATACTTGTTGTTCTTGGTGATGTTAAAGACGTAAGCCACCTCAAATCCGTTTTCCAGCTGGAAGCGCACAATGTGCATGATGCTGTTGATTTCGCGGATGGACGTTGCGCCCAGCTGCCGGAGGCGGAAGTTAATCATATCACCGGAGATGGAATTGGCGTTCATGAAATACACTCCATTCTGCCGCAGGGTGCGGCGGGATACCATCGGGATTTCCGACTCTTAATACCGGATGAGCAGGAAGCCGGTGGAAATAATGATAGAAAGGATCATGAGCGGGAAGCCGACCTTCAAATAGCTCATAAACGTGATCGGGTAGCCGTTCTTGTTGCTGATGCCGGACAAAACAACGTTGGCAGAAGCACCGATCAGAGAACCATTGCCGCCCAAGCATGCGCCGAGCGAGATTGCCCACCACAGCGGGGCGATGTCCGTGCCGCTCTGTCCCATGGTCAGAATCATCGGAATCAGCGTTGCAACGAACGGAATGTTGTCCAAGAAGGCAGAGAAGATGGCGGACAGCCACAGCAGCAGCAGCATGGTGATGAATACATCGCCGTGGGTGACATCCATCAGAGCCTGTGCCAGCATGTTGATGACGCCGGTTTCCTGCATACCGCCGACGACGATAAACAGACCGATGAAGAACACAATGGTAGACCATTCGACGTTGGCAATGATGTCCTCTGCGTCCTGCTTGCCGATAATCAGCATGACAGCAGCGGCGGTCAGCGCAACAACACAGGACTCAATACCCAGCGTGCTGTGCATGACGAAACCGACGACAACCAGAGCGATGAGCACGAGGCTCTTTGCCATCAGCGCATGATCCTTGATGGTCTTGCTTTCGTCCAACTCCATGATGAGCTTGGTCTTTTCTGCGTCTACAACCAGCTGCTTGCCATACATCAGACGGAAGCATACGAGCATGACAACGAGAATCAGAATGACAACCAGACCGGTGTTCTCAATAAAGTCTACGAAGGAGAGACCTGCCGCAGAACCGATCATGATGTTCGGAGGGTCACCGATCAGGGTGGCAGTACCGCCGATGTTGGACGCCATGATCTGGGTCATCAGGAACGGAACTGGATTGATCTCCAAAATCTGCGTGATGGCAATGGTCATCGGGCCGATCAGCAGGACGGTGGTGACGTTGTCCAAGAAGGCGGAAAGAACCGCAGTGATGATGACAAACAGCACCATGATGCGCCAAGGATCACCCTTCGCGATTTTGGCGGATTTGATTGCAATGAATTCAAAGATGCCGGAATTTTTTACCACTGCAACGAACAGCATCATACCGATCAGGACACCGACCGTGTTAAAGTCGATATAGCTGACGGCGGAGTTTACGTCCAAAATGCCGATCAGGAGCAGGAGGACGGCGCCAGCGGTTGCAGCGACTGCACGATGAATCTTTTCGGTCATGATGGCGATGATGACAGCGAGAAAGATGACAACGGCAGCAATTTGTGGTGTAGTCACAAGAAAACCTCCTTATTATTTGCCTTTTGCATTATCTGGAAAATGGAATTTTATTCATTTTCCTTTTGTCAAAACGCATTATACGCGCCTGTTCGCAGAATAGCAACTGCATTATGCAAAAAATGCGTTAAAATTCGCGTTAAAAAGTTGTTCACATTGACGCAGCGCGCACAATTCGCACAAAAAAACAGCGTGATAAAAACAAACAAAAAGTCAGTTTTGCCAAGGAATGGAAAATCCGATTTCTATCATATGTCCTCTTTAGTATAGCATATATTGATGCAGAGTGACACGGGGTAACAGAAAAAATCTGCCCGCGGCGTCTAAAATTGGAACAAACGGGCAAAGCTGAGAAAAGAGACTGTGGAAAGCGAGGGAAGAGCATGAAATTTCAGGGGCCTTTTGACAAGAATGCCAGACGAGCGCTGGCGGCGTCCGTACACCGCGCGGGCATGCTGGGACGGGAGACCGTCGGAACAGAACATCTGCTGCTGGGACTCAGCGCATCTGCGGGCGGAACCGCGTCCAAGCTGCTGGCAGATGCCGGTGCGGGCGGCTGGCGCAGCCTATACTACACCGCGCGGCTGACGGGAAGCCGGTTTCCGATGCGGCGGCCGCGGTGCATCAGCCCCGAACTGCGTTTGGTTTTGCATCAGGCGGCGAGCGCGGCGGGCGGCGGACAGGCGGATGAACGGCACTTGCTGTGTGCGCTGGTTCGCTTTCGCGGGTGCATGGCGCACCGCGTCCTAGAACACATGCGGGCGGATATTCCGGCGCTGGAACGGCAGACTGGCATGTCTCTCACGCAGGAGCTGCACGCCAGACGGGCATCTGCGCGTCCCGCGGCGACGGCAACGTTGGATCGGTATGCGACGGATCTCACGGAGCTGGCGCGGGCAGGACGATTGGACCCTGTCATCGGCAGAGAAAAAGAGCTGTTTCGCCTCATGACCATTTTGCAGCGCCGCACGAAAAATAATCCAGTGCTGCTGGGAGATCCCGGTGTCGGAAAGACTGCCGTGGCGGAGGCACTGGCACAGGCGATTGCAGACGGCAGAGTGCCGGACGAGCTGCGGCATGCGCGGCTGGTTTCCCTGGATATGGCGAGCCTGATTTCCGGCACGAAATATCGCGGAGAATTTGAGGAACGGCTCAAAAACATCGTGCGGGAGCTGAGCGCATCCAAAGATGTCATCGCCTTTATTGATGAGGTGCATACGCTGGTCGGTGCAGGGTCGGCGGAAGGGGCGATTGATGCCTCCAATCTGCTCAAGCCGGCACTGGCGCGTGGAGAAATTCGGCTGATTGGCACGACGACATCGGAGGAATATCACAAGACCATTGAAAAAGATGCGGCGCTGGAACGCCGGTTTCAAAAAATTCGCGTCTCGGAACCGGATGAGCAGGAGACGGAAGCCATTTTGCGCGGCATAGCAGGGAAATACGAGCAGCATCATCGGGTGCGCATTGCACCGGACGCCCTGCGTGCCGCGGTGACCATTTCCGTGCGCACCCATCCGGAGCGGCATTTGCCGGACAAAGCGATTGACTTGCTGGATGAGGCGTGCGCCGCCGTGCATCTGGAGGGCGGCACACAGCTGCGTGCGCAGGACATTGCGCAAATTGCCCGACGGTTTGACGGCTTCCGCGCGGCAGAGGAGGGAGAAGCCGCCGGCAGGCTCATGCAGCTGGAGCAGGAGCTGGGACGAACCGTCATCGGACAGCAGCAGGCCATTGCCAAAATCTGCCGTGCCGTGCGGCGCGGCAGTGCGGGCTTGCGCGATACGGCGCGTCCGGTTGCAGCGCTGCTGCTGACCGGACCGACCGGTGTGGGAAAAACCTCCGTCAGTCTTGCTCTGTCGCGCGCGCTGTTCGGGCGGGAGGGACTGATTCGCATTGATTTGTCAGAGTATCAGCAGGCGCACGATGTTTCGCGGCTCATCGGCGCACCGCCCGGCTACAAAGGATATGGAGAAGGCGGACAGCTGACCGAGAAAATTCGCAGACATCCGCGCTCGGTCGTGCTGTTTGACGAGGTGGAAAAAGCACATCCGGATGTGCTGCGTCTGTTGCTGCGCCTGCTGGAGGACGGCAGATTAACCGATTCCGAGGGCAAAAGTGCGGATTTTCGCCATGCTGTCATTTTGCTGACCTCCAATCTGGGCAGCGGGCAGCAGGGGCGTGCGGTCGGCTTCGGCGCAAAGGACGCAAGACAGCAGCAGGCAGAGGAACAGGCGCGCCGCATGTTACAGCCGGAGCTGGCGGCTCGGCTGGACGATTTGATTGTGTTTTCCGACTTGACGCCGCGCGATTGTGCGGCCATAGCGGCGCAGGAGCTGCACAAACTTGCGCAGCGCTGTGAAGCGCGCGGCACACGGCTCACGTGGTCGGCAGAGGCTGAACGGCGGCTCGGCGTGGTCGATGGCAAGCGCGGCGCGCGGGCTGTCCGCGATGAGGTCGCCAAATGTGTGACGGACCCGCTGGCGGGTCTGCTGCTGACCGGACAGGCAGGGCAGTGCGTTGCCATCCAAATACAGGAAAACCGCGTGCAGCTGCTGGTGTCCGACGGGGAAACTATGCTGTCCGGCGCATAACAGAATACGGCTTTTGTACAAACTGTTGGTTGACAAGCGTTCCGGTGCGTTGTAAAATAAGGACAAATCAAAAAACAAGCAGAGAAGGGAACGCAGGAATCCCGACAACCGCGCACCAGAGAGCGGGCATTATAAGCTGAAAGTGCCCGCAGCGCCTTGGATTCGTGTCACCGTCCCAGAGCTCCGCAGGGGAACCAATTAGTATCCTGCGGCGTCTTATCCGCGTTATCAGATAACCGAGCGGCATTTTTGGCGTTTTGTCATAAGTGCAAGCAGGGTGGAACCGTGGGAACCGTTAGCTCTCACCCCTGACAACATTTTGGGGGCGGGAGTTGTTTTTTTGCCCCAAAGAAAGGATTGGATTGTTATGATTAACATTACCCTGAAAGACGGAACCATCATGCAGGTCGAGAATGGTGCAACCTGTCTGGATGTTGCCAAGCAGATTTCTGCCGGTCTGGCACGCGCCGCACTGGCAGCAGAGGTAGACGGACAGACCGTCGATCTGAAAACACCGCTGGAGAAGGACTGCACGATGAGCGTCCTGACCTTTGATGATGATATGGGCAAGTGGACCCTGCGTCACACCGCTTCGCACGTTCTGGCACAGGCAGTCAAGCACCTGTATCCGGATGTCAAGCTGGCAATCGGACCGGCCATCGACAACGGCTTCTATTACGATATTGATTCCGAACACAATTTCACGCCGGAGGATCTGGAAAAGATCGAGGCGGAGATGAAAAAAATCGTCAAGCAGGGCATTCCGATGATTCGCGAGGAGGTTTCCCGCGAGGATGCGCTCAACCTGTTCCGCGAGAAGAATGAGCCGTATAAGGTAGAGCTGATTGAGGATCTGCCGGAAGGCGAGCTGATTACGCTGTACCATCAGGGCGACTTTACCGACCTGTGCGCAGGCCCGCACTGCACCGATACATCCAAGGTCAAGGCATTCAAGCTGACCTCCTGCACCGGCGCATACTGGCGCGGCGATGAGCACAACAAGATGCTCCAGCGCATTTACGGCACGGCGTTCCCGAAAAAGACTATGCTGGACGAGTATCTGGCAGCAGTAGAAGAAGCAAAGAAGCGCGACCACAACAAGCTGGGTCGTGAGCTGGAATATTTCACCACGGTAGAGACACTGGGCCAGGGTCTGCCGGTTATGCTGCCGAAGGGCGCGCGCGTCATTCAGCTGCTGCAGCGCTGGGTAGAAGATGTCGAGCAGGAGCACGGCTATCTGCTGACCAAGACCCCGCTGATGGCAAAGCGCGAATTCTTCCGCATTTCCGGTCACTGGGATCATTATCTGGACGGCATGTTCATCATCGGCGATCCGTATGATGAAGAAAAGGAGTGTCTGGCTCTGCGCCCGATGACCTGTCCGTTCCAGTATCAGGTATATCTCAACCGCGCGCGTTCCTACCGCGATCTGCCGATGCGCTTGGGCGAGACCTCGACGCTGTTCCGCAACGAGGATTCCGGCGAAATGCACGGCCTGATTCGTGTTCGTCAGTTTACCATTTCTGAGGGTCACAACGTCGTTCGTCCGGATCAGCTGGAGGAAGAATTTAAGGACTGTCTGGATCTGGCACATTATATGCTGGATACCGTGGGTCTGTGGGAGGACTGCTCGTTCCGCTTCTCGCAGTGGGATCCGGCAAACCCGAACAACAAGTATGAGGGCACCGCAGAGCAGTGGGAAGAAGCACAGGCGACCATGGCACAGATTCTGGATGATCTGGGCGTGCCGTATGAAATTGGCATTGATGAAGCTGCTTTCTACGGCCCGAAGCTGGATATTCAGTACCACAACGTACACGGCAAGGAAGATACGCTGGTTACCATCCAGATTGATATGCTGCTGGCACAGCGTTTCGGCATGCATTACACGGATGCGGACGGTCAGAAAAAGCTGCCGTACATCATTCACAGAACCTCTCTGGGCTGCTATGAGCGCACGCTGGCATACCTCATTGAGAAGTATGCAGGCTCTCTGCCGACTTGGATGGCACCGGAGCAGGTGCGCGTTCTGCCGGTAACCGACCGTGCCGCAGATTATGCGGATGAAATTGGCAAGAAGCTGCTCAAGAAGGGCTATCGCGCAACCGTAGACCATCGCTCGGAGAAGCTGGGCTACAAGATTCGCGAGGGCCGCAACGAGCGTATTCCGTATCTGCTGATTGTCGGCGATAAGGACTTGGAGAACAATACGGTATCTCCGCGTCAGCGCGTAGACGGCGATCTGGGTGCAATGAGCTTCGAGGAGTTCGAGGCACAGCTGGCAGAAATCGTTTCTACCAAGGCAAAGAAGTAAAAAAAGATTTTATTCTTCGGGCTGCTCGAGCACGCGGCGCGGACGCGTGTCTGCCTGTATGCGGACTTCATACAGCACGCCTGCCTCCAGCGGTCCGAAGAAAAATCGTCCCTGCGCATCGGTGCAGCTGATGCCGGCAACGGTGTCCGGCTGTACGCCGCCGGACGCATATAAGACGGCAAGCGCATGGGAGACCGGTTTGCCGCTGTCATCCGTGACTGTGCCGAGAAGCACGGGCGGATCCGGCTCGCGCAGCGTCACGGCGGTCTCTACGATTTCCTGCGCAGAGGGACGAACATAAAAAATAGACTGCATAACAGCACCTCCGGTATACCTGATGCTTCAGCGTATGCGGGGCGTGCAAAAAGGTGCACACAGAAAGGAAAGATATTCATATGAAGATGAGCAGCATGCTCGGCGCCCGCTTTAAGGAGACTCCGGCGGATTGCCAGTTAGACAGTCACAAGCTCATGATTCGCGGCGGCTATATGAAGCAGCTGACCACCGGTATTTATTCCCTGTTTATGCCGGCAAAGCGTATCTGCAAGAAGATTGAGAACATCATCCGCGATGAAATGGACAAGATCGACGGACAGGAAGTGATGTTTCCGGTTGTTATGCCGGCATCCCTGTGGCAGGAATCCGGCCGCTATGAATCCATCGGCAGCGAAATGGCTCGTTTCAAGGACAGAAGCGGTCAGCCGGTTGTTCTGGGCATGACGCATGAGGAGGCGGCTGTCCATCTGGCACGCGGTACGGCACAGTCGTATTCGCAGTATCCGTTTATGATCTATCAGATCCAGACCAAGTTCCGCGATGAGCCGCGCGCCCGCGGCGGTCTGATTCGTGTGCGTGAGTTCACGATGAAGGATGCGTATTCGTTCCATACGTCGCAGGAAGATCTGGAAGCATACTATGAAAAGTGCTATCAGGCATATGTCAATATCTACCGCCGTGCCGGTGTGCCGGAAGTTATCGCGGTAAAGTCCGACTCCGGTATGATGGGCGGCAGCGTATCGCATGAATTCATGCTGCTGACCGATTGCGGCGAGGACACCATTGTTCTGTGTGACGAGTGCGGATACAGCTCCAACATGGAAGCTGCGGACTGCATCGTAGACGCACCGGAGACCACAGAAGCTCCGCTGGAAAAGGTGCACACACCGGGCACCAAGACTATTGAGGCGGTCTGTGAATTCCTGCATGCACCGGCCAATGCATCGTGCAAGGCGGTCGTATACCAGAAGAATCTGACCGACGAGTATGTCATTGCATTTATCCGCGGCGATTTGGAGGTCAACGAGACCAAGCTGCGCAACTTCCTCGGCGAGGAAATCCATCCGGCTGAAATTACCGCTGAGAGCGGCATTGTTGCCGGCTTTATCGGTCCGGTTGGTCTGCCGGAGGGCGTTTCTTTCGTCATTGATCAGTCTCTGGCTGCGCTGAACAATTCCGTTTGCGGCGCAAACGAAGAAGATTATCATTATACCGGCTACAACGTCAAGCGCGACACGCCGGATGCACCGATTGCTGATTTTGCAAAGACCTACGAGGGCGCAATCTGTCCGTGCTGCGGCAAGAAGTCCATCCGCATCAGCCGCGGCATTGAGGTCGGCAATATCTTCCAGCTCGGCACCAAGTACACCAAGTCCATGGATATGACTTATATCGGTCAGGACGGCAAGCCGCATAACCCGATTATGGGCTGCTACGGCATCGGTGTCGGCCGTTTGTGTGCATCGGTATGCGAGGCAAAGCACGACGATTACGGCCCGATTTGGCCGATGAGCATTGCTCCGTGGCAGGTGCACATCTGTGCCATCAAGGCGAACGATCCGCAGGTACGCGAGACCGCAGACGCCCTGTACAATAATTTACAGGCAGCTGGTGTAGAGGTACTGTATGATGACCGCAAGGTCAGCGCAGGCAACATGTTCTCGGATGCCGACCTGCTCGGCGTGCCGGTACGCGTGATTGTCAGCCCGAAGACCATGAAGCGCGGCTGTGTTGAGGTATCCAAGCGTGATAAGTCCCTGCGTGAGGACGTTGCGCCGGAAGCTGCACAGGCATACATTGAAAATCTGGTTCAGTCCATGCTGGATGAGCTGAAGTAAAATCGAACAAAAGCAAAACGGCAGGCAGCGGCTATCACTGCCCTGCCGTTTTTTGTTTGCGGAAAGGAGATTGTTTATGCTTTTTCAGGCGATGAAAACAGCGGCTGGTTCCGGCACCATCACGACGGACAGCGCGATGGAAGCGACCAATGATGCAACGAACGATGTCATTCGCAATGTGCAGTCGATTACGTCCATGCTGCACCTGCCGTCTTGGTTCGGGCGACTGCTGTTTATCGTCATTACTATTTTGGTCATGCTGTGGCTGGTTCGCATCGTCAATCATGCGTTTCGGCGCACCAAGGACGCCATGCTGGCGTCGGGAAATACTGACGTCACGCTGTTGTCGTTTGCGCGGTATGTGGTCGTTGTCGGCATTTACTTTATCGGCAGTGTGGTCGTTGTGTCGAGCATTCCGGGCGCCTCGGACTCTCTGACAGCCCTGCTGGCATCCGGAAGCATAGTCGCTGTCGTTGTCGGCTTTGCGGCGCAGGATACGCTGGGCAATGTCGCGGGCGGCGTGATGATTTTGTTTTTCAAGCCGTTTATCATCGGAGACTTTGTGCGGTATGTCGATTCCAACGTGTCCGGCGTGATTGAGGAAATTACGCTGCGGCACACGGCGATTCGCACACCAGAGAACAAACGCATTATCATTCCGAACGGCACGATTAACAGCGCGGTCATCGAGAACGCGAATTACGCTGACAAACGTATTTGTGAATTGTTTAACGTAGGCATTACCTATGAGAGTGACATGGAGAAAGCAATCCAGCTGCTGCGTGACGAAGTGATGCGGCAGCCCCTGCATTTGGACGTCAGAACACCGGAGGAAAAGTTGACGCAGCCGGAAGTGAAGGTTGAAGTTGTTGAACTTGCAGATTCGGCGGTTATTTTGCGCGCATGGCTGTGGGCGGCGGATCAAACGGACGCAACGGCGTTGAAATTTGCACTGAATCGGTCGGTTAAAAACCGATTTGATGCGGAAAACATCGAATTTGCGTATCCACACATCACAATTACAAAGTGACGGAAAAGCCGTCATCCCTGCTTTGGAAAGCTCCGAAGCAGGGATTTTTTGTCAAATTTGATATTTGTATCGCATGTTTGCGATTGCTTGACATGAAAGATCTTGGGTTAAAACGCACAAAAACAAAGAGGGCAAATTGTGTGAATTAAATAACGAAAAAAAGCGCTTCTGGAAAAAGTGCACAAAACAAAGTATAAAAAATTGTATAGTTTGTTGAGAATTAAGATTGCGCGATTGCGAGAAAGTGTGTATGATATAGGCAAGCTAAAGGAAAGACATCCGGAAGCCAAAACAGACAAAGGTCTGAAGAGTAAATTGAAAGCTCAAAAGAAACAAGCGTCATTTTAAAAGACGCGCATGAAATTATGAATTTTTGGAGGTGAGTCAATCATGAAACGTTCGTTCAATCAGATGGCAAACGCTTATGTTAAGGAGCTTCGCAAGAGTAAGATTGACCAAGCCGTCATTCATATGTTTGGTAAGTAAGAGAAAACACATCGCATACGATATACTATGGGAGGAATAAATTATGGGATTTTTTGGTGAACTGACAAGAGCAAGAATGATGGAGCTGTCCGGCGAGAAGATCGCATACGCAGCACGCGCTAAGAAGAACCACTAAGTCAAAAGACGACTGAGATATAAGAAATACGAGGAGGAACGAATCATGGGATTTTTTGGAGAACTGACAAGAGCAAGAATGATGGAACTGTCCGGCGAGAAGATCGCATACGCAGCACGCGCAAAGAAGAACCACTAAGTCGAAAGACGTTACGATATACGGAATATATAAGGAGAAACAAATCATGGGATTTTTTGGTGAACTGACAAGAGCAAGAATGATGGAGCTGTCCGGCGAGAAGATCGCATACGCAGCACGCGCTAAGAAGAACCACTAAGTCAAAAGACGACTGAGATATAAGAAATACGAGGAGGAACGAATCATGGGATTTTTTGGAGAACTGACAAGAGCAAGAATGATGGAACTGTCCGGCGAGAAGATCGCATACGCAGCACGTGCAAAGAAGAACCACTAATTGCGTACAAAACATCCTGCTAAAAACCGAAACCGAAATACAACAATACGAATCAAGGAGGAATGAATCATGGGATTCTTTGGAGAACTGACAAGAGCAAGAATGGTAGCACTGTCCGGCGAGAAGATTGAGTGTGTAGCACGCGCTAAGAAGCGTCACTAAGCACTGACGAGCTATCTATATAAAATATGCAGCATCTCGACAATACCCGACGTACGGGCGGGCTGAGATGCTGCTTTTTTTCGTCAATTTTGGTGAAAACCATGACAGAATATCCGGTTTGTGGTATGATGAAGGCACGTGAATGAGAAGGAGGCGGTGCGTATCAATTGGAATCAATCGGAAACATGGCGTGTTCGCCGCAGTGTGGATATCATTGCATTGACGATTCTCGCAGAAATGGGAATCAATTGCCTGCTGTATCCCATCATGCCGCTGTTTCCGCACGCTGCGCAAGGTTCTTTTTTCTATGAACTGGAGGATATGCTGACGTACCTTCTCATCTTTGTCATTCCGTTCGCTGTCGGCGCAAGGCTGTCCGGTATGTCCTTCCGCGATTTGATGGGAAGGGGGAAGCCGAGCGCAGAGGTGTACGTGATGACGCTGGGATTGACGCTTGGCTGGTCGATTGCTGCTGGCTGGCTGGGAGCCGGCATCGAAGGCATTCTCAATCAGTATGGGCTGACGGAAGCGGCGGATACCTATGTGCTGCCCGACAGCGGCTCCGCGCTGCTCATACAATTTCTTGCCACGGCGATCATTCCGCCGATTGTAGAGGAGCTGTGTTATCGCGGATTCTTTTTGAACACCGCGGTGCGCTCGATGGGCACATGGGGAGCGATTGCGTTCACCGCTGTGTGCTTCTGGCTTGCGCACGACAGCTTGGAGATATTTCCGCTGGCGTGCGGATTCGGCATCATCGGCGGGTACATTCGGCGGAGATACGGCTCGCTGCTGCCGTCTATGGTGGCGCATTTCGCCGTCAATACGGTGTATATCATCGTCAATGCGAGCTATGCGTACAACCATACGGTGGGCGCCGTGGTTTCGATGCCGGTCAGTCTGTTGGAACTGCTGATCGGCGCGGCGGGCGTGATGCTGTTCCTGCGGCGCAAAGAGTGGAAGCCGATTTGGGACGGTACGTTTGGCATCCGCAGTTCGCTGACACCGCAGCGCATGACTTTTGCGGCGCTGACCAGCGTTCCGGCACTGGTGGTGCTGGTGCTGACGATTTATTTTATATCCGGCAATTTGGAGGTGCTGTAAATGCAAACAGAACAGGAAAAGTTTATGAAAGCAGCCCTCAAGCTGGCGCAGAAATCGGCGGAAGAAGGAGAAGTGCCGGTGGGCTGCGTCATTGTATGTGACGGAAAAATTGTCGGGCGCGGCAGAAATCGGCGCGAGACAAAAAAGACCGCCCTTTCTCATGCAGAGATTGAAGCAATTGGCAAAGCGTGTAAAAAATTGGGCGGCTGGCGGCTGCACAAATGCGATTTGTATGTGACGCTGGAGCCGTGCCCGATGTGCGCGGGTGCTATTATCAATGCGCGCATTCGAACGGTGTATTACGGCGCGGACGACAGCAAGGCGGGTTCCTGCGGCAGTCTCATCAACCTGTTTGATGTCGCGTATAATCATAAACCGGAAATCGTCAAAGGTCTGATGAAAGAGCAGTGCTCCGGAATTTTGACGGATTTCTTTCGGGATTTGCGCAAAAAACGCAAGGAACAGCGAAAACTACAGCGTCTGTCGCAGCAGGAAAATCAACAGGAATAACAAAAGAGCTTTCCGGTGCGGAAAGCTCTTTTTCTCACCTCTGCATCAACGCGCCGCAGACAATGGCGGCCGCCAGACAGATGACAGCCAAGATAGAAAACGTCAGCTGGCGGCGGAACTTTTGGTCTGCCTTTTTCTCGGCCTGTGCCGCGTCGATGTCCAGACCCTTGCCCAGCTGCATGGCGCGGCCGTCGCGCTTGGCAGTGGAGTTTTCGTCCAGCTTGTCGGTCTCGGCGGCGAGCTTGTTCCAGTCGTGCGTCAGACGGAAATACAAGCCGATTGCGCCAAAAAGCAAAAAGCCGATTAAGAAAATAATCATGAGTGTTTTCATGCAGATTCCTCCCAAAATTTCATGAGAAAATACAGAAAAGCGGATGGAGAACCTTCCCCATCCGCTTTGGTGCCTGTGTGAAAGACTTATCCCAGCAGGACAAGAATCAGAGAGATAATGACAAAGACAACGCCAAAAATCTTGGTCAGGTTTGCCAAAACCGCCTCAATGCCGGTTGCCTTGTTGGAACCGAAGAAGGTCTCCTGCTGACCGGACAGTGCGCCGGACATGCCGCGGCTCGGTGCCTTCTGCAGAAGAATGGTAACGATGAGAAACAGGCAAGCGATTACCTGAATCACAGACAGGACAGTAACAACCATGAAAATTCAACCTCCGAAATGATTGCAAAAGCGACGGCGGCTGTGCGCACCGCGCCAGATATTTTTAGACAGTAAACTAATCATAGCACATGTCTGATGGATTTTCAAGAAAATTTCGCTTGGGAAGGAAAAATCATCGGTTTGCCACGCGCTGTGTGGTCAGCTTGACGCGGTTGGCGAGCGCGCTGCCGTGCCGGTTAGTATAGCAGACGCCGGTGTTGACATCGACCACGCACAGGCGGTTGCTGCACCAGCCATAGCCGTCCTCCGCCTTTTTTCGCTTTTCTTCGTGCTTATACTTCTTTAGCTGCTTGAGGACGTCTTTGTCCGGTACGCCGTCCGTCAGCACAACCATGCTCAGCATGGAATAGCTGTGGCTGCGTTCGCTCCACGGGACATACCGAGCGGCCATGTCCTCCAGAATGCCGCAGTAATAGGCAAGCTGCGCGGCGTCAAAGGTGTCACACGCATCGAAATAGCAGAACTCGTAAGAAATGGCGGATTTGCCGTTGCGGAACAGCAGCGTAGACGTTTCCTCTATCTGCAAGACCGCATACAACGGAAAAGTTCTGTCCTGATATTCCGCCTGCGGAACCAGATGGAAATGCGGCTGCATGTCCTCTTGAAATGCAGCGAGATATGCTTGTGCTTTGAGGGATGCCGGCATGGAAAACCGCCTCCTTTTTTTATTCTGCCGGATACAAACCGGCTTCTGTCATGCGGCGCAGGGCGTCCACAACGACAGGCTTGTCCTCTTTGTATGTAACGCCGTACCACTGTGCAGAGGTTTGCAGAACCTTTGCGGTGGCCTGTCCGTTCTGAATCAGATGATCGACGGCGAACGGCAGATAGTACTCGCCCTTTGCCGGATTTTTCGGCAGCTCATCCGTCATGAAGGTGCGCAGACCGGTTTCCAGCTCATCGAGGAAGGACGGCGTAAAGCCCCACATGTTCATGGACACCAGCGTGCCCTCTGCGATTTCGCCGGCCTCCGGATCCGAAATCACGCCGTTTGCATCGCGGGAAATGGCGGTGCGCTCTACGATGTCTGCCAGATAGCCGTTTTCATCTGCCTCGCAGATGCCGCGCGATACCGTGCCGTTTTCCGTCAGTGTGTTTTCTACGCGGTAGCCGACCATGCAGTACCGATACTTGTCATCGTCCTGTGCGTCCTTCAGATAGTCATATAAGCACTGGAATGCCTGTGCGCCGTAGAAATCATCGGCATTGATGACGGCAAACGGCTCGCTGACAACACCGCGCACGCAGTAAATGGCGTGGCCGGTGCCGAGCGGCTTGGTGCGGCCTTCCGGCATGGTGCAGCCCTCCGGCAGCTTGTCCGGAGACTGGAATACATAATCTACCTGCATGAGCTTTTCGGCGGCGTTGCCGATGCGCTCGCGGAATGCGTCGAGCAGTTCCTCTTTTATAATAAATACCACGCGGCGGAAGCCAGCCTTCCACGCATCGTAGATGGAATAGTGCATGATGATCTGTCCGTTCGGGCCGACCGGATCGATTTGCTTCAAACCGCCGTAGCGGGAGCCCATGCCGGCAGCCATAACGACAAGAACCGGATTTGCCATGATAAAAATTCCTCCTTTAATTCCTGCTTTGCGCAGGAAGTCTGTATCTATTATACGTTATTTTTTGTATGTTTACAATAGCGGGGGATTGAGAATAAATTCTAAAATTTATCTTAAAATAGCGGCGGGAAGGTTGATTCCGGCGCATGATGCGTGTATCATATTTTCATAAGAAAAAACCCCGTTTGGGAGGAAGTATCTGTGAGTCAAAATAGAAAATACAAATATTATGATGAATATGGACAACCGGTGGATGAATATGGCAGAGCCATCAACCCCAAAACCGGCCGTACATATGAGGAAGAAGCAAACGAGGAGGATTCTCCGCGCAGACCATCCGGTCAGTACCGCAAGCGCGCACATACGTCGAATTGGGAGCCGCAGGAGATAGAGGAACGCCCGCGGGAGCCGAGACAGCATCGCACGCCGCCACGCAAAAAAAAGCGGAAAAAACGCGGCTCTGTGATAAAAAAGATTTTGGTTGTCCTTGTGCTGATTGTCGCGCTTGTCATCGCGGACATTTGCCATCTGTTAACGCTGTATACATATGACGATACCGATGAGAGCAGTCTGGCGGCCAATACGCAGAACGGCATTATGACAATCGCGCTGTTTGGCGTGGATACGCGCGAAAATGATGCGTCAAGCGGCACACGTGCCGATGCCATCATGCTGATGAGTGTCGATCCCAAGCGCAAATCCATCAAGCTGACATCGCTGATGCGTGACAGTCTGGTAGATGTTCCGGGACACGGACAGACCAAGCTGTGCCATGCGTATGGATACGGCGGTCCGCAGATGATGATGCAGACGATTAACGAGGACTTTGACATGAACGTCAAAGAATACATGGTGGTGGATTTCGCGGAAATGGCGTCCATCATTGATGCGGTCGGCGGCGTGACGGTGACCTTGACCGATGATGAGGTCAAGGAAACCAACAAGTACATTGATGAGTACTGCTGGAAAACGCTGGGCATTCCGACACAGCGCATTGAAGGCTCCGGTGAACAAAAGCTCAATGGCATTCAGGCGATGACGTATGGCCGCATTCGAAAGGGCAATACGGGCGGTGACTGGAAGCGCGCAGAGCGTCAGTCGGTCGTGCTCAATCAGGTATTCTCCAAGGCGACGAGCAATCCGATTACTTTGCTGAAGTTCCTCAACGGATTGATGCCGAATGTGACGTCCTCGATGAGCAAAATGGACTTTGTATATATGGGGCTGACAACCATTGTACACGGCATGCCGAAGATGAGCCACATTCGTTTGCCGCTGGACAACGAATGGCAGTACGGCACGACGAGCGGCGGCGCATCCGTCATTCGGTTTAATGACAGTGTGCTGGCATCGCATCTGCACAGCTATATTTATGATGATATAGACCCGACGAAAAACAGCGATTGATAAAAAACGAACGGCAGGCGAAAAGCCTGCCGTTCGTTGCATATGGAAAAACTTATCCAACGGAATCCTCATCCGGTGTAAAGATGAAATCAATCAAGCCGGTGGTGCCGGACGCATTGACCAGCGTGACATTGACGCGCATGCCGAGATGATAATTTTGTCCGGTGTGCTTGCCGAACAGCGTCATTTTGTCCGGGTCGTATTCAAACCAGTCGTTGTGCATCGTGTCCAATCGCACCATGCCTTCCACCAGATTGTCGAGCTGGACGTAAACGCCGAAGCTGGTGATGCCGCTGATAAAGCCGTCAAACGGATGTCCGATAAACTGGGACATGTAATCCGCCATGTACAGCTTTTCAATGTCGCGTTCCGCCTCTGCGGCGGCCTGTTCGCGGACGGTAGACTGGATCGATGCATCTTCGCAAAATTCGGTCAGTTCGCGCGTGCCCTGCTCCCCGTCAAGCATACGGGTGAGCATGCGATGTACAACGAGATCCGGATAACGGCGAATCGGGGAGGTGAAGTGCAGATAGAATTTGGCAGCCAGACCGTAATGGCCGAGGCATTCCGGTGCATAACGGGCGCG